>JBGSWN010000225.1:0-42483 GCA_041752395.1 Saprospiraceae bacterium
GTCGTGCATGTATGGCGCCGTCAGTTCGATATTGCGCAGCGAAGGCACTTTGAACCTCGCCTTGTCAGCTGGATCGTTGGTCACTTTGAAGCGGCCCTCGTCCGTGAAGTCGGCATCGGCGTCGAGGCCGTTGTTCATGTATTGGTCATTGGTGAAGTTGTAGCCGGCATGGCAATGGAAACACTCAGCACCTTTTTGACCGGAAAATGGGTCATATTCCGTGTTAAAAAGTACCCGGCCCCGCTCCTCGCTTTCGGTCAGCGTCTCCGTGCCAGCGATGTATCCATCGTATTTCGACTTATTGGAAATCATCGTGAACTCGAACTGTTCCATGGCCAGCCCCATCCGCTCCGATGTGATATTGTCGTCGCCAAACGCCCGGATGAACTGGTCGGTGTAGCGCTTGTCAGCTTTGAGCTTCGCAACGGCGTTGTCGAGCGTCTCGTTCATTTCGAGCGGGTCTTGTATGGGCTTGAGCGCCTGGTCACGCACCAGTGGTGAACGGCCATCCCAGAACATCCCGTTTTTGTGCCAGGCCAAGTTGAACACGGCCATGGCCTGCCGTTTGCCCGGCAACTCCTCCACGCCGATGCTGAACTGCCGCATATCGCTGAAGCCATCCTTCTGCACATGGCAATCGGCGCAGGCCTGCGAGCCGTCTTTCGACAGTTTTTTTTCATAAAAAAGCATTCGGCCCAGCATCACGCCAGCGTTCGTGAGGGCGTTGTCGGCAGGGATATTGGGGTTGGGAAAGTCGCCATAGTCGAGGGCGTAGGGCGTAGGATCGTACTCCGCCGCCGGGGTGTTATCGTCTTTGTTGCAGGCAAGCATGATTGCTGCCAAGGCGAAAAAAGTTAGGATAATTTTTTTCATAAAAAATTGATTTACACGAACTTGTGTTACTCCTTAAATTTTGGATTGTTTAAAAAATCGTCGTCGGTCAGGGCTTTGAGGAATGCAATTAGGTCAGTTTTTTCTTGTGTGGTCAGGTTGAGCGGACTTATCAACTGGCTCTTGTGCGGGTGGTTTTTGCCACCCGAATTGTAGTGCTCCACCACGGCCTCCAAGGTCGGCAGCGAGCCGTCGTGCATGTAGGGTGCAGTGACACCAACATTGCGCAGCGTCGGTACTTTGAACAGCGCCCGGTCTGCTTCTTTGCCCGTGAGGCGGAAGCGGCCGGGGTCGGGGTATTCTTCGTACAGCCCGTTGTTTTCGAAGGCGTAGTTGGTAAAATTGAACCCACCGTGGCACTGTGAGCAGGCGAGTTTTTCACTGAAAAACAAGTCCATGCCCCGCTTTTCGGCTGCCGTCAGTGCTGAGTTTTTACCGTTCAAAAACTCGTCGTACGGGCTTTCCCCGCTCAACATCGTCCGCTCAAAACAGGCAATGGAACGGGTGATGACGAAGGCATCCGGCGCTCGTCCGTATGCGGCCCAACTTGCCTTCACATAGCTGCTGTCACTGTTCAGTCGCTCCGCAATGTCGAGGATGTTCATGTCGAACTCGTTGTGCTCCTGAATGGGCACAAGTACCTGCATTTCCAGCGTCGGCACGCCGCCATCCCTCGTGAAATAGGGGTGGTAGGCAATGTTGGCGAGGGTCGGCGAATTGCGGGTGCCGGGCCTATTTTCCACCCCGGCGCTGAGGGCCAGTTTGTCGCTGAACGCCAGTTCCGGCAAGTGACAGGAGGCACAGGAAATGCTCCGGTCGCTCGACATGATGGGGTCGAAAAACAGCCGCTTGCCCAATGCCCACCGCTCCGGCGTCAGTTCGTTTCCTTCGGGAAAAACAGGCGCAGGGAAGCCTACCGGCACTGCAAGCAATGGCTCGGCAGGCGGCAGGTTCTGTTCTTTTTTACAAGCAAAAAAGAACAAAAGGGCAAGTATAAAAAGGCTCTTTTTCATAGAAAAACAGATGATGAATGACGAACCGGGTTCCCGATTCATCATTCATCATTTTACCATTTATCATTACTGCACCACCAATTTCTCCAGCGCCAAAAACTTGTCGCCGCTGAAAATGCGGGCTACGTAAATGCCTGACTGCCAGTTGGTTTCGAGGGAAACCGACTGCTGCGAGCCGTTCAGTTTTTGGGTGAAAACGGTGCGGCCAGCGAGGTCGCTTACGGTCAGCGTCAATTGCTCGTAGCCCGGTAGGTCGTACTTCATCACAGCAGACCCATTGCTTGGGTTCGGTGAAATGGCAAAGCTGCCCACCACGTTTGGCTCCACGGTACCGCTGGTAAGGACGGAGGGCGTGAAAACGTAGTTTTGCATATTAGTGGCGATGGTAGCAGAGGGACCAGTGGAAGCATGAGAATTCACGCCACCCTGTACGTTGACGCCTGTGAGTAACTTGATATAGTCAGCATCAATATTGATAATCATCTGGTCGCCGACCATCACGCCTTGTGCAGGCACGGTAACAGTCTTGTAATTGGCATCATCCACAGTATGTATTTGGAAGACATCGGGGAAGGTCGTACCGTTGTTGCTCGACTTGCCCTCAAAAGCAATGAAGCGGTAGCCCGCCGTCCAGCCCCAGTGCATGGTGGGGTTTTTCGGTGCCAACGGGTCGCTGGCAGGGTAGCTCGCCGGGTCGAGGTGGTTGAACGCCGGGTCAACGCCGATGGAGAACTCGATGCCCTCGATGGCCGTCACATCAAAGCTGCCGAGGCTGAACAGGCTATCTTTTTGTGCTGAAACCAACAGGTGCATGTCAGTCACAGGCGCCATTTGTCCGCCATCGTGCATGATTTTAATCTCCGAAATGTAATACTGCATTCGGGTGACTTTCATTGCATAATTGTCAGGGGCGGTTGCTGCTGCATTGAGTGCAAATGGCTGGTCACCCAGCTTCTGGTGCATGTGCAGGCTCACGTTCATCTGGGCGCTCAGGCTTTGGCTGAACACGGCGACAAGGAGTAGAAGTAAAAATTTGTTCTTCATAAAAATTGGATTTTGAATTTTGAAAAAAGGATTTGATTCAGGCAGGGGAACTAACTTGGAATTACTCCAATCCAGCACCCCTGCATGAGGATTTATTTTTCTAAGACAACTTTACGAGTGGTGAAAAAAGCACCGCTGCGAATGGACAGCAGGTAAATACCACTGTAAAAATTGCCAAGGTCGAGTTGGTGAACTTGCGCACTGCTCTTTGTCGTCATCAATTTCCTTCCTGTAAAGTCGGAAATTTCCAAAATAACTTCGTTGGTTGTTGGCATTTCAGGTTGGCGAACCAGCAGGTTGCCAGAGGTCGGGTTTGGCGATATGGATACTTGGCTTTCCCATGCCTTTTCACCGGTAGCACTCACCTCACCAGGAACGATTTTCGTCAACGTGTTTTGCAGGCGGTTGGTGTACCAGATAGCTCCATCGGGCCCAACTTTAATTCCAGTCAGGCCCGCTTGACCAGTCTGGATACGTCCCAATTCGGTAAAGCCGTTTTCCATATCAAAAACATGGATGATACCGGTAGCGTAGTCACCAACGAGCAGGCGGTTCTCCATGACCTCAATACCGCAAGGGCTATCGAGGCTGTCCTGGTTTATGACTTCCCAAGTGACGCCTCCCATTTGCGAGTGTTCCGCCAAATCTTCATTGATAAATGGCAGGGAGCCGATAACGCTACCTGTATTGATGTTGAGGCGCAACACCCGGTCATGGCCGTTGTCCACAACGTAGAGCCAGCCGGTCGCTTTGTCCAGCACCAAATGACTGGGGATGTCTGCATCTTTTTTCACCTGAATTTCGGTATAGCGGCGCACGATGCCGTTGCTATGGTCGTCATTGCCTGGCCCGTGGTCGCTCCGGAAATCGTAGCGCACGATGGTTTCGTTCCAGCCGTCGAACACCCAAAAAGCGTTGTCGGCTTCGCTGGCGATGCCCATGCTAAATGGGCTGCCATGCAGCATGTCAAGATGGCTGCCATTGCCGCCGGAAGGCTGTGCGTAAATATCAGGGTCGCTCGACCAGAGGGCGGGCCCAGTGAAGGTGCCGCCGTTGTGATTGGCATCCTTGATACCGGGAGAAGTGGCAAAGTTGAAGTTATTGCTGAAGGCGATGCCCGTCGGCAGCGACATGAAGTGCCAAGCGTTGCCGTCCACCCGCTGCAAAAAATCTGGGCTGGCATCATCAGGATTATTTATCGTCAAAGTACTGCCGCCCGGTGTTTCCGTTCGTTGGTTCACCACCCACAATTCATTTTTGCCCAAAATGGGAAAAAAATCGAGGTCGGTGGGCTTGTCAAGTTGGTTGGCGGCAGTGGCTACCGTGGTAAAAACTGGCGGTGCCAACAGGAACTCATCAATGCGGTTCGGTGCAACCACGAGCGGGAAAATCTCTGTTTCTGCGGAGAGGTCGTTGTTAGTGGCATCTTCGTCTCCGCTGCCGTTAACGGAAGTGATGCTCATTTCCACGGTGTACAAGCCGCTTGCAATGGCAGTCCAAGGGGTTGGGACAGTGAACTCATAAGAAGAGAAAGGCGCAATGGTCAGTCCTGTTTCTGTGGAAACGACTGGTGCTCCTCCGTTCACTGTGTAGCTGACTTCAAGCGAAGTAATTGGGCTGACGCCATTGTTGAAAATCGTGGATGAGATATAATTCTCCGCCGATTCTTCCCCATATTTCTTAGCATGTACTGCCTCCAATTTTGCATCCAATGTGTTCGGCACTTTTATCGTCACGTTGTCAATAGCAGCACCGTAGAGCCAGTTGCCGCCATCAAAGTAGTGGAAAGCGACATAAACGCTGTCTTCTCCTACATAGTTAGTAAGGTCAATAAGGTGCGTATCCCAGCCGCCGTGGCCATGCAGGTTTTCCAGAACCGTCCAAGTCACTTTGTCCAATGACGCCTCGACAGTTAATGCCTCGATATCGCCTTGATAGTTGTTTGCCTGAAAAAAGACATCCACAGACAAAATGGCGGCAGTGACAGTCGAAAGGTCAATCGGGGATGTTACAAAGTAGTCTTGGCTTTTGTCGCAGTTGCAGGCATCGTCGTTGGAAGCTGCGATGCGGGTGGAGCCGTTGCCTGCCACTGGCCAGTACTGGCTGGAAAGCGCCGAGGCTGTGCCGACTTTCCATCCACCGTCGGTGGAGAGGGTCTGGTTTGCCCAACCAGTTGGTACACTACCACTTTCAAAGTTTTCTTGAAAAAGGATTTGTGCTTGCAAGGAAGTCATTCCTACAATAGCAACCATGAGGGTGAATAAAAAATGCTTCATTAATTAGTTCTTTATTTTGTCAGGAAATCAAGTTGTTCTCGTTTAAAAAACTTGCCAGTGGCACAACTATGCAAAGTTGTGCCGCTGGCAAATCTGCAATCTATTGCTCTAAACTCTCGGTGCGGTCGAACTGACAGCAGCCATGGAGCTTGTTGTAAGCAGCTTCGGTAGCCTTGAACTTTGGTGTGTCGTAGCCCGTTTTTGCGATGGCCTTCTGAATCTTGTCCACGTTTGTTTTGCCGCCGTCAAAGGAGACTGTCAAAACGTGAAGTTCCTTGTCCCATTCGGCCGTAGTGGCACCCGCCTTGGTGGCGGCTCCTTGAATGGTTTTCTGGCACATGCCGCAGTTTCCGAGCACTTTGAAAGTCTCGGTCTTTTCAATGGTAGTGGCTGCTTTGGTAGTGTTTGCATCTTGGCCATTAGCGGAAAAGGCCATGAAAAACGACAGCAGCGCAGGCAGAATGATTTTTAGATTTTTCATAAAATATTGAGTTTGATTGATATAAAAATGGTGGTGGCTAATTGCTTTTAGCCACTACTTTGGTTATTTAACTTCCTTTAGGTCCATCCCACATTTTGGGCAATTGCCTGGCTGGTCGTAGGTTTTGTCGCCCTCGTCCTTCATCGGGCACTGATAGACGGCGGCGTGCTCGTGGCCTTCGTGCATGGCGTCTTGTGGTGCTTGGGAACTGTTATTCCGACAAGCGGCAAAAAGGGAAATCATGGCGATAGCGCCAATCTGAACTAGCTTTTTCATGATTGAATTATTTTAAAAAAAATGAATTGGAATCCGGTGCAAATAGCTCGGAAGATCTGGAACTGACGGAAAGCATCGGCTATTGGCAAACTCAAAAAGGCGTAAAAGGGATAGCCCTCAAACGCTTTGGATTTGCAACCGGAAAGGAAAGTCTAACAAAGGAAAATTTGCTCGAAAATGAGCAGGCTACGCCCATGAAGCCTGGTGGGCGGGCCGTGTGGCTGGAAGGAAACTTTGGCGCTTTCGAAGAAAGAATTCAGAGAAATCTGGGTGGTCAAATCCAGCGCAGGCAGCGCTTTTTGCAATTCTCTTACCTCAAAAGATGGCAGCGCATTTGAAAAATCGGATTGCTCTTGGAGGAAGGCTGTCCTGTTTTCGCAGCAAGGGGCTTGCCGAATGCCCTTTTTTTGCTTTTGTGGCTTTACGAGGTGGCAAGCCTTGTTTTTATTATCTTTTTTCTTGCTGCAACAGGCTTTGGCGTGTACCAGTACCGACGACCAAGCCTTGCCTTGCCCATGACAAACATGGGTGAAAACTGGCATTCCGATATTGGTGAACAATACCAGAAAAGCAAGGTGATATGCAAGGATGCGCTGAGTCATTGGTACAGAATCAACGCTAAGGTAGGTCAAAAGTTATAGGATGCAACGATGAATCGGCAAATAATTTGAATTTCGGGGGGATTCCATCATGATTGTCAAGACCGCCAAATATTATTTCCCGTACCTGAAATCCACTGGTAGCCCATCGGACATCAATACCCCATTGGAATCGGAAAAATTACTGCCTGTTGGCACATACACCAGCAGCCGGGCGCTATCTCCTCCGACATCAAATGTCACTTCGCCCTTCACGCCCGTTTTCAGCATGACTCTGTTTACGCTATCGTAAAAATCAATGGATTCGCTTCCCACATCCGTCGTTACATTTTTATTTTAGGAATAACCGACAGCGATATTTCCCATACTAAAGGCGATATTGAGGATTACGGCATCATGGGTCTGGCATACCGACCTGGCAGAAGTGGCGTGGTTTCTACTTTCAGGGTAGGGAAAGGGGCGGAAAATCAGGCCCAGTTGGAGGGGCGGTTTTCAAAATTAGTGCTGCACGAACTGGGACATAATTTCGGCATCGAGCATTGCACCCATTCGAAATATTGCCTGATGAGGGATGCTTGTGGTACTGTGAAGACACTGGACACCGAGCCAAGAAATGTTTGTGGAAATTGCCGAAAAAGGCTCGGAAAACTACTCCGCTGATTACGCCATCATCATGTCTCGGTGCTCCACCAACGCATCCGATTTTACCAAAAACCTTTCCTCCCCGGCAAAAAACCTTGGCTTCTGAAAATCCTCGCCAGCATAGCGCTTTACGGCCTCCATATCTTTCCAATAAGAGATAAAAGTATGGTGCGTCACGTCGCCTTCGGTTTCATGAAAAAACGTGACGCCAAGGTTGCCGGGCGTGGCCTCGCAATTGGCGACACAAGTGGATTTTGCGAAACTAATATACTCTTCCGTCATCGTGGAAGGTGTGGAACCGTGCCAAATCCGAGCAATGGCGTTTGACGCAACCGGTTGATAATCAACTATTTTTATAGCGCCAATGGGCATAAATCCCATTAAAGGGGCTGCACTGTTTGTACGTTTGAACAAGTTGATTTTTTCGAAGAAAGGAATTTTTGTTTTGATAAAAACTACGCCCGTGAGCATTAAGGCGGCAGCGACGAGCGATTGTCCAGTGATGAGTTCATCCGCCAACAACCAGCCGAGGAACATCGCCACGATGGGGTTGATGTAGTTGGCAGTGGCCACTTTGTCTGGCGTGGATTTTACCAATAAATAATTGAAAGCGGAAAAGGAGATGATGGAGCCGAATACCATCAAATATATCCAGGAAAGCGCCCCTCTTTGTGTCAGGTTTGCCCACTGAAAATGGAAAGCTTCTCCGGAAATCAAGCTTACAATTAAAAGTACACCGCCGCCAGCCAGCATTTGTACAGCGGCACTTTGGAGTTTGTTGGCAGGCATGTCTGTCTTCGATAATCTCACGGAAGCAATGCCCCAAGAAAGTACGCTGACAAAGATGATACTTAGTCCCAGAATGGTTTTTGCGCCGCCGATGAACTGGTCTTGCCCCACTAAGAAAGTCATGCCGATGATGCCCAGAAACGTACCGACAATCCCCGCAAAATTTGGGCGTTTGCCGTGCATTTGCCACATCAAAAGCAGGATGAACAGCGGCTGAATGGCTGCCATGAGCGCCACCATGCCGGAACTGATGAACTGCTCTGACCAGACCATGCCGCCCGTACCAATGGCAAGGAACATGACACCAAGTTTGGAGGCATTAATAATTTGATTTTTGGTGATTTTGGCTCCGCCAAAAAACCTACTCAACATCAACAGCACGAGGCCGGCCCCTGTAAAACGGGAACCTGACATGAGCAGTGGCGGTATGTCTTGGATAGCGAACCAATTGGCGAGATAGGTGGAACCCCATACAAAGTAGATGAGGCCAAAACAGATGGGTATAAGCCATTTATCTTTCAGTAAATCCTTCATAATGTGGGCATTCTTCGGAAAGATTATTGAGTTATTGCGGTATTAAGTTATTGATTTAAAGGACTTTACACAATATCTTAATGACTCAATATCAAATAACATCTTCGCTTCCTAAAAAGCAAAAGTGCTTAGGAAAAAGTTCCCAAGCACTTGCTCTTAACGTTGTTTGATTTCTATTTGTTCTTCGAAAAAAGGGCGGATTACGCAGCCTTTACCATCGAAGCATCTTCGTACATTTTCTGAAGCTTGCGGCGTGCGAAGAAAATACGGCTCTTGATGGTACCAAGTGGCGCATCCAATTTTTCCGCAATCTCATCGTATTTGTAGCCCTTGTAGGCCATCCAAAATGGTCGCTTGAAGTCCTCCGGCAAGGTGCTGACCATGCGGAGCAATTCCTTGTAGGCCATCATCATTTCGCCGTCATTTTCGATGCCAGGACCACCGGAATTGAGGTAGTAGTTGTTCGGAGTTTGGTCAAGAATGACGCCCCGACGCACTTTCTTCCGGTAGTTGTTGATGAAAATGTTGCGCATGATAGTCACCGCCCAAGCCTTGAAATTGGTGTCGGGCGTGTACTTATCAGCGTTGGAAATGATTCTGTAGGAAGTATCTTGGTAAAGGTCATTTGCATCGGCCTCACTACCAGTCAGCTTCAGTGAAAACGCCCTCAGCGAAGGCGTGATTTTCTCTAAAAGACTATAAATGCTTGATTCCATGACAGGTAATTTTTGGTGAACAGGTGATTTTGTAATTATTTTTTACAAAAGTACAACGGCTCTGAATTTTTTGCAAACATTTTTATCTATTTAGACGAAATCTTGACGATTTTAATAGATTCTTAACATGGAGAACGGGCGATTAAACTTTTTGAATGTCAATGCTGTTTACAATCCGCTGACAAAAATCAAACTTGGTCTGATTTTTTGTAAATTATATCTACAAAACGCAGGATTTAATAGAACTTCGTAAAATAAGCAGGATTGAGCATGATGGATTTCGCTAAAAATGAGACAGGGTTTTGCCTCGCAGAAAATCTGAGGGCGCTTCGAAAGCGCATGAAGTGGAGCCAAGAGGAACTTGCCGATAAGGTCGGCCTGAACCGTGGCAATATCGCTTCCTACGAAAACGCAACGGCAGAACCCAAAATCTGCAACCTCGTAAAATTTGCACACCTATTTAATATACCCGTTTTTAGTCTTACCCACAGCAACCTCCGTGACGAAGCCGTCATCGAACAGGTGATGGTGAAAGACACGAACGGTTTTGCTCAACCCGGCCCTGATATGCTCGGCCATTTTCTGAAAGAAGCCGATGATTTTCAACAAGCCATCAAAGGCCTGCATTGCCTTTTTCGCCTGAAAACGAAAAACGTCACTGAACTTCCCGACGAGGCACTTTATCTAAAGGAACAATTCGAGCAATTGTATGGCCTTTCCGAACAACTCATGGCTTCCCATATCGAACTGCTCGGCATCATTAAGGAAAAATGCCCCTCCCGTGGGCAATCCGACGGCAGTATCACGCCTACTAATTTACAAGCGTGATTTTATTTTGGTGAAAAGTGGTAATTCGTTGATTGTCAGTTGATTCGAACTAAAGCTTTGCCTTCATGCCTCGAAAACACCTTTTACTTGCTAACATTGCGGGAAACTTCAAGCCGCCACAATGGACGTAAAGCCAAAATCTGGCTACATAACCGAAGTGCTGGAGCGCCACCAAATCAATGATGAGATTTGGAACGCCTTCATTGCCAGTTCTCCGCAGGCTGCGCCGTACGGTTGCACGTGGTATTTGGATGTGGTTTGGCCGGGTTGGAAGGCTATCGTCGTTACCGAAAAGGACCAAATCCTCGCCGCACTTCCATTTTCCTTGTCTAAAAAGCATGGAATCACCTATGTGTTCAATCCCAAGTTTTCTCAATATGTCGGTTTGTTCTTCGGAACGATAGAAAAAAAGAACGCAACCCTGACGTTTGCCTTGAAAAAACGCCTCGTGAAAGCCGTCGTGGAAGCGCTGCCAAGCGAGGTAAAAGTGTTCAATGTGAAATTTTCGCCCGAATTCGACTACCCGCTTCCTTTTCATTGGGCAGGCTACGAACTGAACACCCGTTATTCCTATTGGCTTGACAATCAGGCAGATAAGCAGGTTTTGTTTAAAAATTTTGAGGAAAGAACCCGGACCTATATTAATAAAGCGGTGAAAACGGGGCTGGTCGTTTCTTCCGTTGAGGATATTGATGCCATCGTCGCATTGACCAATGAACGCAACACTTACCCGCTCGACGAGGTGCTTTTGAAAAAACTCTGGGCCGCATTGCACCAGCAAAAAAAAGGTACAGCGCTGGAAGTACGGGGCGCCGATGGCCGCCTACACGCTGGCCTGATTTACCAGCAATTTCAGCATAAAATCATCCACCTGTTCAGTGCTTTCGATGCGGAATTGGGCAACCAGGGCGGCATGTCCCTTGCCATTTGGAAAAGCATTGAAACGGCAGGGCCGGAAGTGAAAATCATTGATTTTGAAGGCTCGATGCTGGAACCCGTAGAGAATTTCTTCCGGGGATTTGGTACAAGGCCAGTGCCGTATTTGCAGATAAAAAAGAACAGTTTCCCCAAGCCCGTCCGCTGGCTGATGGAGTAACCGTGGCGCCGAACTCCAGTTCGGCGACGAAAGTACCAAATCTAAATCGGCTGATGAAACCCCGTCGCATACAGCGCCAAATGCTTCGCCACGTACTTCCCAATCACATCAAATTCCAAATTGACGGAGTTCCCGATTTTCAAGTCCTTAAAATTCGTGTGCTCAAATGTGAAAGGAATAATGGACACCGAAAAAGTGCCTTTTTTATTGGAATTGGTTGGCTTCACCACCGTCAAACTCACGCCGTTCACGCAGATGGAGCCCTTGTCCACCAGCAGATATTCCGGCTGAAACGGATGCTCGAAGCTGAAAACCCAGCTACCGTCGAGGTCTTGCACATCCGTGCAAATAGCCGTCACATCCACATGCCCTTGCACGATGTGGCCGTCCAGCCGGGCATTGGCCTGCATGGCCCGCTCCAAATTAACGAGGCTGCCAATTTGAAGCTGGCCGAGGTTGCTCCGCTGCAAAGTCTCATCCACCGCAGTGACCCGATGCTTCCTATCGCCAATCTCCACCACCGTCAGGCAAACGCCGTTGTGTGACACGCTCTGGTCAATTTTCAGTTCGTGAGAAATAGGCGATTCAATCGTAAAATGGGCATTGCTGCCCTCCCGCTCGATGGCGGCGACTCGCCCGAAGGCTTCTATGATTCCAGTGAACATTTGAGTTGGCAGTTAGACAGTTGGCAGTTGGCAGTCAGTGTAAATATACTGTGTAGCCTCCGCAATTGCCTCGATTAGGAAAGTTGCAAATCTATCAATTCGCAGGTAAGTGGAAGCCCTGAAAGGGCGAAATATCGCAGCAATGGGCAACGCCCGTTGTGATTGTAATGGCGAAATATCGCAGCAATGGGCAACGCCCGTTGCTATTACGTTGGGTGGTTCATTCAATTTTGGCAAAAAAAATGGAGGACACTGCTTTCAGCGTCCTCCATTTACATTCATTCGCTAAGAAATACAGAAAAATTAATTTACAATACGAATGTAAGATGCTTCATCGGATTTTGTGAAAGGGATATACCAGCCGTGGAAATGCGTAGATGATTGGGGAATGGCAGTAGAAGTAGCTTTGAGCTTTGAGCTGCGAGTTTCGAGCTATTTACAGCAAAATCAACTGTTTCTGGAAATGGCAAAGCTTTTGAAATTGGCGATGCCCAACTCGAAACTCGCAGCTCAAAGCTCGAAACTCCTCTGCCGAATGGCCTCAAACAGCACAATCGCCGCCGAAGCCGACACATTCAACGAATCCACCTGCCCCACCATCGGGATGATGATGCGCTCGTCAGCTTGCTCCACCCAAAACTTCGAGATGCCCGTTGCCTCAGCGCCCAACACGAAAGCGAGTGGCTGGCGCAAATCGGTGGCGTACAATGAATTGGCCGCTTCCAGCCACGTCGCCATTATTTTGATTTGCTTGCTGCGCAAAAAAGTCACCGCATCCTCCGAAGACAATGCCACCACCGGCACCGTAAAAATCGCCCCCAAGCTCGCCCGGATTGTATTCGGGTTGAAGACATCGGTATGCGGGTCGCAGACGAGCACGGCATCCACCCCAGCAGCATCGGCGGTGCGGAGCATGGCGCCGAGGTTGCCCGGTTTTTCCACGCTTTCCATGATAAGGAGCAGTGGCGTTTCGGAAAGTTGCAGGTCGGCGAGGCTGGCGTTTTTCATTTTGAAAACGGCCACCACATTCGGTACGCCAGTGCGGTAGGCGATTTTTTCGAAGACTTGGGCATTGGTTGCGATGACCTCAGCGGGTTGCGAAGCACCGTTTTTCAACAAATTCTCCACCACCGAAAGCGGCGTCACGGCCTCCTCGAACAGCAGCACTTCCGCCTCGAAACCACTGCGCAGCGCCAGTTCCACCTCCCGCAGCCCTTCGGCCACGAACAGGCCCTGCTCTCGGCGGTCACGGGCCTTTGCACCCAGCACGGCGATGTTTTTTATCAGCGGATTATGTGGACTTGTGATTTGTTTCAGCATAAAATGCGACCGCCCAATTGTGGGACATGCTGGGCAAAACTAGAAAGCTTCAGGCTTGTTTGGCCAACTTATTTCCTGGGTTTTTGTGGCGAAGTGGATTATCCCCCCACCTTCGTCCCACAATTCACGCAGAACATCCCGCCTGGCGCAAGCCGAGCGCCGCAGTTGGAACAAAAATTAGTAGCGCCCGGCGGTGGCGGGGCAAAGGCCGTTTTTCGCTCCAAAACATTCCGGTACTCACCCGATTCCGTCCATTGGAAGAACTGGTTGGCACGGGCGATTTCCCAGCCTTTGTTCTGCGTGGCGTATTTCGAGAACTTGAGGAACATGTTTTTCTGGATGCCCTGAAATTCAATCGCTTGCGTCTTGAAATCGTCGAGTACCAGCGTCGGGTCGTATTTCATCGGGAGGCCAGCCGCTTTAATGAGGGCGGTGCAGGCGACAGTCACATCTTGGCAGGCGAGGATGCCCGCCCGGTCAGCGGTATATTGTGCGCATTGCAGCCACTCGACGAGGGCCAGTTGGATGCCCGCCGAGAGCAGTCCGCCAAGGCCCATCGTTGCGGATGAGAGGGCGTCCATCAGCACCGGCATAACTTCTCCCAGCTCCATATATAAAATGTGGCGGCATTGGATATGCCCGATTTCCCGCCCGAAAACGAAGAGCAATTCCGCTTCTGTGAACTTCTCTAGCGCATCCGTCCCAATGACTATGATGGTTTTTTCCACTCCACAGGAAACACAGTCGAAATACCCCTCCCGCATGACGTATAGCTGTGGCCGATCCTTGAAATCGAGGATGTCGCAGGCCGTCTCGAAGATGTCGTACACATCGGGAAAATTGCTCTGCGTCAGCTTCAGGCTACTGCCCATGAACTGCTGCTTGAGGTAGGTCTCTAGGCCCCATTCGTAGAGTTTTTTTACCATTGTGTCCAGCCCCTTGGTGTTTTGCAGGGCATGGAGCGCCTTGGCGTCGAAAGGGTGGAGGTACTCCTCTGCGTTTAGGCCGTTGATTTTGGTCAATTCCATTTGGTGAATTTTATGGAGCAAATTGCGCTCAAAAAATATTGCGAAGCAGCCAAAAGGCAAGCACTAAAACTAAAATGACCCAAACAGCTTTGCCCCGAAAAAGCAAGTCATCGGCGGCTTGCCATTTTTCATTCTTCTCTTTTTTCAAGAAAAACAACAACGCTGTGAACAGGTAAGGCACGGATAGAACTAACATAGGATTTTCCCGAAATGCCCTCCCAATTTGCAAATGCAGCAAAGCATGAAGCGCCCGCTGCGAGCCGCAGCCGGGACATTTCAGCCCTGTGAGTAGGAGGAAAGGGCATTTCGGAAAAATACCGCTTGCGCTTGGGTCAAACAGGAAGTAAACGACGAGCGCCAATCCTGCCATGACCCAAGCCCATTTCAGCCAAGCATTAGTAGCCACCTTGCATGGCCGCCATGCCGCCCATTGCTACCATCCAAATTAAGTAAATCACCGATACGCCGATGCCCACGAAGAAACCAATCTTCGTCCATTTGGCAGCTTCCTGCGATGCTTGTTCAGCACCAGCGTAATCGCCGGCAGCATATTTGGAATCCACTTTCGTGGCATTGACGATGCCAGCGATGCCAAAAGGTAGGCAGCACAAAATCGTTACCAAGATGGATTCCACAAGCCAGTTTTTAGGCTTTACGCCTGTACCTCCATAATTAGGCGGCGGTGGCGGCGGCGGCGGTGGAGCGCCATAAGAGCCGCCGGTATTGGCAGCAGGTTTGAGAGGAGCGCCACAGCTGGCGCAAAAGCCTGCCGTGTCGCTGTTTTGAGAACCGCATTTAGGACAAAACATAGTTTTCCGTTTTTAAAAAGGTTATGAAAAAAATTAGTTGGCCAAAGTAAAGCGCAGTATTAAAACCACCAAATTGAAATTGCAACGAGATGAAAAATTCTGCTCAAAAGCTCACCAGCGTAATCTTCGGCCCGCCGCCATCTTTCGGAAAAAACACCCGCACCGTACCGGGCATCCCGCCGTTGTCCACCGTTTTTTCGAGGGTGTAAACAAATTCCTCGCCCTCGTCCCTATCCCGCAGGGAGCCGATGGCCGTACGGTTGGTGCTTTGCGTTTTGATGAAATTCACGGGCTGACGGTAGTTGCGGAAGCGCTGGTGGGCGCTGTAAAAATTATTCTGCTTGAACTGTGGCTGCATCATTTCGCCCTGCAACAAGCTGCGATGGAGAAATTGCGCAGCACGCCAAGCGGCATTTTCCACTTCGTAAGTAGCAAGGAGTTTCACAAATTCTTCCACCAGCTGTCGGGCGGCGGCATGGTCGGCAAGGGAGGAATTTTGCGAAGCAACAGGGTCAAAAGCAGGCTGTGAGGGGGCTTGGTTTTGACCAAAATTCAGCGTGATGGTCTGCGGCTGGGAAGGCTGCACCGGCTCGAAAGGCGGTGGCGCAGTTAGCCCAGAAAGCTCCTCGATACGCCGAACGACCACATCGGATACGGCGCTGCTCACTTGCGCACGGGCAATTTCAATGTTCTCAAAACTGATGGTGCGCAGGCGATACTGACGGGTGTATTCATTCAAGCGGCCCTTGTGTTGGATGCACTCACTGTGCATCGCTTGGTCACGGCCATGCAGAAAGTGGATGGCAAGTTCGAGCGACGCTTCAATGTCGCCTTCGGCAATTTTATCCCTGATTTGGTCGGCTGTGGTCATGTTCAATTTTGCTTTCGGGATAAAAATAGGTTTTTTAGGAGAACCGAAAACTTTTTCCAAAAAACCAAGCTGGCCTTGCGATTAGATTGTCTTGAATATTGCCACAAGGAGACTACAAAATAAATTTTTCGTGGAGCATAAAATGATTTTTTTTGAGCTAAAGAAAAAATGGCTATAATTGGCCTTGAAACTAAATACGACGAGCCGAGGGGGGAACTTAAACCAACCTGCCCGCCGTAAAACCACATTGAGAAACGCCCAAAGCAGCTTTGCCGAAGGCCAAAAAACGAAACTCATGGTAATCAAAATGGTAAGCCTTATACTTGGCGGCGGAGCTGGCTCTCGCCTCTATCCACTCACCGAGCAGCGCTCGAAGCCTGCAGTGCCCATCGGAGGGAAATACCGCCTGATTGATATCCCGATTTCCAACTGCCTGAACTCCGGCGTGCGCCGCATGTTCGTGCTCACACAGTTCAACTCGGCATCGCTCAACCAGCACATAAAAAACACCTACCACTTCGACCATTTCGCCCCCGGCTTCGTGGACATCCTCGCCGCCGAGCAGCGCCGGGGCAGCGACAAGTGGTTCCAAGGTACCGCTGACGCTGTGCGCCAGTCCATGCGCCACCTTATTAATCAGGACTACGATTACATCCTCATCCTCTCTGGCGACCAGCTTTACCAGATGGATTTCGAGACGATGGCCCGTGAGCACGTGGACAAAGGTGCCGACCTGACCATCGCCACCATCCCCGTCGTGGCTAAGGATGCGCCCGGTTTTGGCATCATGAAAGTGAACGGAGAGGGCATGATAGATTCTTTCGTTGAAAAGCCCAAGACCGAGCAGTTGGGCGACTGGAGCAGCGAGGTTTCCGAGAAATTGCAGCACCAGGGAAAGATTTACCTCGCCTCGATGGGCATTTATATTTTTAGCAAAGAAGCCCTCGCAAAGCTGTTCATTGAACACGGCGATGCGGTGGATTTTGGCAAGGAAATCATCCCAGCCGCCATCAACGGAGGCTACAAAGTGGCCAGCTACGAGTACGATGGCTACTGGACCGACATTGGAACCATCAGCTCATTCTTCGAGGCCAATATCGAATTGACCGACGACATACCGGAATTCAACCTACACGACAACGGCAAGCTGGTGTACACCCGTGCCCGCATGTTGCCGCCGAGCAAGTTCTTCGGCACCGTTTTCCGCCACGTGCTGGTGGCCGAGGGCTGCATCATCCACGCCGAGCGCATCGAGCGTTCCGTCATCGGCATCCGCTCCCGGGTGGGGAACTATTCGGTGCTTTCGCACTGCATCCTCATGGGCAACGACTTTTTCCAACAGCTACAAGAACTCATCGAACGGGATGAAATACCGATGGGCATCGGCAAGCACAGCATCATCGAATACGCCATCATTGACAAAAACGTGCGCATCGGAGATAACGTCGTCATACGGGGCAACCCCGGCAAACTCGCCGACAAAGAGACTGATACTTACGTCATCGTGGATGGCATTGTGGTGGTGAAAAAGAACGCCGTGATTCCAAGCGGCAGCCGCATCGGGGCGTAGTTCTTTCGCTTCGCAAAACGAGAGAGCCGCCAGCACGTAAAGCGCTGGCGGCTCTTTTTTTAAGAGCGAAAGTTGAGTGGCAACATGAAGTCTAATGTCGTCAATTTAAGACTCCGAAGGAGTCAAATTTGAATAGCCCCGCATGTAATGCGGGGATTGGGAAAATGAGTCAAGTGGAAACCCTGAAGGGGTTGAATGTCATAATCCGTTGAAATTCAACCCCTTTCGGGGTTTTTACAACCTTACTTCATTTTCCCCGGATTTCATCCGGGGCTATTCAAATTAGACCACTTCGTGGTCATGAAATCCTAAGTTGACGACATTAAACTTGAAGTCGCCTTCTGACTTAACCGACTCACCCCCGCTGAACTACCACCCTTTCCGTACCTCTTTTTTTGTCCTTCGTAAAATAGGCGAGGAAGTAAACCGCCGATGGGTAGCCGCTCAGGTCAAGTTTTTGAGAAACCTGCTCCGCTGGTAATCGCTGCAATATTTTCCCAGTAAAATCAGTCAGATAAACCGCCTCCATTTCGCCTGTCAGTTCCACCGTCAGCCTGCCAGAAGTTGGGTTTGGGAAAGATTTCAACCCACCGATATTATTGTCCCGCAAGGCAATCGGCACTTGGTCGAGTGGCAGCGGCTGCTTGTCCTCGCTGCATTCCGGCACGAAAACCGACTGCTCGATGAGGCGTTGGAGCAAGCTGTTCAGTAGTTCGACTTTGTAACTGTCGGTAGTCGGTTCCTCATGATTGCCACCGACACCGCTGTCGTTGGTGAGGCAAGCGTAAGTACCGTTGGTGGCGAGCGCCATTGAACGCTGAAGGTATTCGTAGCTTTTGTTGGTGCCGCTGCAAGCCAGCGGCACGATGCGGACGCCTATTTTTGCCGCCGTTTCGATGAGTTTTTTCATGCCCTCCTTGGCTTCGTCATGCGGGGAAGCATCCGAGATGAGGAACAGGATTTTCGTGCGGGCGTTTTGGCTCCAAGTCAATTGCCGAAGGGCAACCGACAAGGCGCTGTCCACCGCTTCCGGTTCATCGCCGCCGCCACCAGCGGATTGGAGTTTGATGAAATTCAGGACTTTGAGTAGGTCGTCGTTGAAGTCAATATGGCGGGTCACGTAGTCTTCTTCGAGGTCTCGGTAAAAAACGGAAGCCGCCCGCAGGTCGAGGTCGGCATGTTCGTCAAAAGTGTTGCGAAGCACATCTTCCAGTTCCAATTTTAGGAATTCCAGCTCGTCGGACATGGAGCCAGTGGCATCTACGACGAAAGCGATTTCGACCACATTGGAGGTCTGGCAAGGGTTTTTCACTTCCACGTTATTGATGCCGTTGTGAAAGCTGACGGGCTTTTTCACCTCAAAACCTGCGCCTTTGATGACGAGGTTTGCGCTTTTTTCTCCCCCGAAAATATTGGCCCAAAGCTCTGCCTTGCCTGTGTTGTCGGTCATGGCCTGCCAGATGGCTTGGCCGCTTTTTTTGTCCACCAAACTCACCGGCTCCCCGACGATGGCGTTGCCGGATTCATTGGTCAGTTGCACACAAAACCGCTCCTTCGGCACGATGCCCCAGTACTCGCTGAACGACTTGAACTCGGCCTCGCTGAGGTCTTTCCACATCTCCCATTTCAGGAAGTCATTCACCTCACCTGCGGTGAGGAGTCGGGATTTTGGGGAGAGATTGGAAGGGATGGCTAGGCTGTCGGTGATGAAGGTTTTGCCGTTGAGGGTGCTGCTGCCGCTGCCACTACTTGAGGAATAAGCATAACTAGCTGACTCAGCACTGATGATGGATGCTGTCCGGCTTGATTTTTTTATGGCTTTACGGGAGGTGACGACGACTTCACTCAGTGGGCTAGCCTCTCTGGTTGGTCTTGGTTCGATGCTGATTTTTTCCTCATAAGTTTCTGGGTCAAAAACAATGACTGTATCGTACTCGACGGCGTCCATTTTATCTTCGGAAACTCGAACGCCATCCACGGCGTAACTATCCGCACGTTTGCTGGAACCCTTTGCCATCGCCATTTCCGCCCTTTTTTCCAGCAGGACCACCTCGAATTTCGGGTCGGCCAAGGTCTTCTCCGTGACGACGACCTTGTACGGCTCGAAACCTTCCGCTGAAAACAGCAGGGTGTCGGGCAGTTTGGCCGCAATGATTTTGAAGCTGCCGTCGGCGTTGGTGACGACCTGATTTGATTTGTCCTTGAATTCGACTTTGACCTTGGAGGCGCCGTAACCCCTTTCGCTGAGCACGGTTCCACTGAGGGTTTGTGCGAAAACGAAGGTTTGGAACAAAGCGGTGAAGGTGAGTAAAGCGACGATTTTTTTCATAGCAAATGATTTTTTTGATGAAATGCGAGCTGCATGGATGCGTGGTGTCATGGGAATAACACAAAAGCGCTAAAAAAATACAGGCTAGCCATGTTTTTTAACTTGAAAACGAGGGCAGGGACAGCTTTGGTTGGTGACATTTCGCCTTGCGCTAGAATGGTGATAAAGGCTTCCCGCCTAATCTATTTTAAAGATAATCACCTGAAACTGATTTCGGGTCTTTGAGAGGCGGGGTTATCAAACCCCGCTATGCAGGAACTACGGTCTTTGATAACCCCGCCTCTCGCATGATTCCAAGTTGCTGGCCAAGTTGTCCCATTAATTTCAAATGCAAATGCTCTTTCAAGCTCAAAACGCCGTATCATTGCAAACCTAAAGCCCGCCAACCGATTCACACTGGAAACGCTGATTTTACAAGTCCCAAGCTGGTAATTTTTCAATCAAGGTCAAGGCAAATGAATTTAATCACTAAGCGCCACCTGCTTCTTACGGTATGGTTGGCGGTCAGTCAGTTAGCGTTTTCACAAGCCATTTTTATCAACGAATTCCTTGCCTCCAACAGCAATGGAGCAGTGGACGAAGCGGGCCAGCACGAAGATTGGGTCGAGCTTTTCAATGCTGGCGCAACTGCCGTTGACCTCGGTGGAATGTTCCTCACCGACGACCTTGGCCAGCCCACCAAATGGAAAATCCCCACGACAAACCCAGCAGCGACAAGCATCCAGCCCGGCGGCTACCTGCTATTCTGGCTGGATGGCGAAACAGCGCAGGGCATCCTCCACACGAATTTCAAACTTAGTGCTGGCGGTGAGGATTTGGGTCTTTTTACTGCAAACGGCAGCCAAATAGACGCACTGACTTTTGGCGCACAAACCGCAAATGTGTCCTTCGGGCGTAGCTCAGATGGCGGCAGCAGCTTCCAATTTTTCACCACCCCGACCCCGCTCGCCTCCAACAACGGGACGCTCGGCGGCAGCTTTGCGCAAGCGCCAACGATGTCCGTGGGCGGCGGTTTTTTCTCCGCAAATTTTGAGGTGGTACTTGCTTCGCAAACACCCAACGCTACCATTCGATACAGCCTCGACGGCGGCGAACCAGATGCCAGCGCCGCCATTTACACCGCACCAATTTCCGTCCAACAAAACACCACGCTGCGGGCGAGGGCATTTGCCGCAGGCCACTTGCCAAGCCCCGTCACTACGCAGACTTATATTTTCGAGACGAAACCGACTTTCCCAGTGGTGGCGCTGTCGTTCAAGGATGCTGATTTCTTCGACCCTGCGACGGGTATTTACCCCAACTACACTGAAGACTGGAGCCGCCCCGTGAACGTCGAGTTCTTCGAAACGGACGGGCTGCCGGGCTTCAACCAGGCCGCTACCGCCAACGTGCATGGCACGGGCAGCGCCCAATTTGCCCAAAAATCCCTGAAAATAAAGGCGCTGGCGAACAATGGTGACGGCTTTTTCCAGCACCCCATCTTCCCCGACCAGCCGTTTGAGGAGTACAAGAATTTGTTGCTGCGCAATGGCGGGCAGGACTGGAACGTGACCATGTTCCGGGATGCGTTCGTGGCCAGCCTTGCTTCCGATTTGACTGACCTCGGCGGCGGCATCGAGCCACCAAAGCTGTATTTACAGGCGTTCCGGCCCGGTGTGGCTTACCTGAACGGGCAATATTGGGGTATCCACAATTTGCAGGAGCATATCAAAATGGACTACCTCACCCAACATTTTGGATTGAGCGAGGGTGAGGTGGATTTGCTGGAAAACGATGGCGAAGCCGTGGCCGGCGACTTCGACCGTTGGAATGAATTCACGGACTTTTTGAACACCCACAATTTCATCAATCCTGCACATTTCGAACAGTTGACACAGCGCCTCGACCTCGACCATTTCATGGATTACAACGCCTTCAACATCATCATTGATAACAGCGACTGGCCCGGCAACAACCTCCGCCGCTGGCGGGAACGCAATGGCAACGACGCCCGCTGGCGCTACCTCAGCTTCGATTTTGACTTCAGTTTTGGATTGGTGAAAATTGATGGGACCAATATCGAATTCAACACGGGCGACGCCTCCGCCAACTCCCTGGCACGGGCGATGGACGCTAATTCTACCGCTTGGCCGAACCCGTGGTGGACGACTTTGCCGCTTCGCAAAGCGATGGAAAGTCCCGACTTCCGCCATGATTTCATCAACCGAACTGCCGACATGCTCAATGTACTTTTTGCGCCTGACCGGGTCGAAAATCGCATTGACGAGTTCGAAGCATCGTATGCGCCAGAGATGCAGCGCCACCTAGACCACTGGGCGCAGGGCTTCAACAACTGGTCGAACAATGTGCAAATCCTTCGCAAATTCGGGGAAGACCGACCTGCCTTTTTGCGCCAGCAGTATGTGAATTTCTTCGATGAAATAGGTGGCACGGCGACGGTACAATTGGCTGCACAACCCACGGACGGCGGCGGCATCCACTTCAGCACCATACACCTTTCGGCGGACAAGTTGCCGTGGAGCGGCACTTATTTTACGGGCGTAAAAATCCCTATGGAGGCCGATGCAGCGCCGGGTTTTGTGTTTGAAAAATGGTCGGACTTCAACCTCGGCGATGATAAATCCATCGCTGTGAACTTAGGCGGGGACGAATCGCTGACGGCTATTTTCCAAAGAGGCTCGACGGCCACGGACAGCATCGTCATCAACGAAATCAACTATAATTCGCCGAACGGTGGCGATTGGGTGGAATTTTACAACCCCAATCCCTACGCCGTGGACATCTCCGGCTGGGTGCTGGCGGACGAGAGCGGGGGCTATTTCAACCTGCATCCAAACACGACCATGCAGCCAGGCGCTTTTTTGGTTTTGGTGGAAAACGAGGCGGAATTCACCAGTTTTTATCCGCAAACCACCAATGAAATCGGGAGCTTTGGCCACGGCAACCACGGCTTCGCCCTCAGCAATGGCGGCGAGCGCATCTCGCTTCGCAATGCCGACCTGACGCTGATTGACTCGGTGCGCTACGACGACAAACTGCCCTGGCCACTTGATGCCGATGGCACAGGCTTCTCGCTTCAGCTCGTGGACTGGAAACTGGACAATGCCCTGCCGACCGCTTGGCAAGCGCAACTGCCGACACCGGGCCAACCGAACCAGCTCGCCGTTTCCTCGCAAACCATTGACTTCCAACCGATTGGCGACCAATTTACGATTGCTTTGCCCATTGTTTTGCACGCAACTGCCTCGTCTGGGTTGCCTGTCACTTTCACGGTGGTGGACGGCCCGGCAACCATCACGGGCGACATTTTGAAGGTGACTGGACTGACGGGTACGGTGACTGTGCGTGCCAGCCAGCAGGGCAATGCGGACTGGCAGCCTGCCTTGCCTGTTTTCCAAACTTTCAAGGTGCTGGAGTTTCAATTGCCAGATGGCGGCGGCCCATTGTTCCCGGTGGTGCTGCCCAATCCCGTCGGCCCAAAGGTTGGCGTTCGTTTTTCCAATAACGAAGATGGCCAAGTCCGGCTTTCGGTTTCGGCGGTGAACGGGGTGGAAATGATTCGGAAGGAATTTGACCTGCCCGCCGGGGCGCATTTTGCGGAGCTGGATGCAATTGATTTGCCGAAGGGCTTTTATTTTCTGAGTATCAATGCGAAAGGGCAACGGCGGCAGGTGGTGACGTTTGTGAAAGGGTGAAGATGTCTCGTCCTGAAATAGCGTTACACTAAATCCTATAAAGGTTTTCAAGAACGGGCTTTTTCAAAGAAAGTCGCAACACAATTAGGCCTATTGTGCCTGCTAGAAATGAGCCGAGCAGGATTCCGATTTTAGCCTGACTGAGCCTTGCGGGGTCATCGAAGGCCAATCCGGCGATGAAAAGTGCCATCGTGAAGCCAACACCGCCCAGAAAACCGATGCCAATCATGTTTGTCCAAGTGGTTTGGGAGGGCAAAGCAGCCATTTTAAGTTTTACGCCCAGCCAAGTAAAAAAGGTGATGCCCACTACTTTTCCTATCAATAAACTGAAGAAGACGTACCAGGTAAGGCTACCTATTGCGTCATTTTCTCCTTGGGCTTGCAAGCTAACGCCAGCATTTGCCAAAGCAAAAACTGGCATAATTAAATAGTTCACGGAGGCGCTCATACTATCTTCAAGGCGTTGCAACGGCGGCTGAACCTTTTCGATATTGTCATCCATTTCATCAATGGCGTCCAGTTGTTCCCTGGTCAGGAAGTTCTTGATTTCGCTTGATTTTTCGTCCCAAAATTCATCGAGCGCCGACTTTGTTCTTTCTACAAAATGCTTCATGTGCAGGTTGGTATTGGCAGGTATGGACACTGCTGCCAGGATGCCTGCTACGGTTGGATGGATGCCTCCTTTCAGGAAAAAATACCACATGACGGTGGCAGCAAGGAAGTAGGCGAGTCCATTGCGGACATTCAAAAAATTGAAAGCCCACATCATGGCATAAACGCCACCGGCTAAGGCAAGGTGGGTAAATTGGATGCCATGGGAATAGTAAATGGCGATGAGGGCCACGGCGGCGAGGTCGTCAAAAATGGCAAAGGCGATAAGAAAAACTTTAAGGCTGTTGGGCACTCGTTTGCCCAGCAACATCAGCAAGCCGAGCGAAAAGGCAATGTCGGTGGCCATGGGTACGCCCCATCCTTCGGCACCGGGCTTGCCGTAGCTGAGTATCAGGAAGATGCTGGCAGGCAAAATAATACCGCCGGCAGCAGCCATCAATGGAAGTATGGCTTGCCCCGGCTCTGATAGCTCACCCACTTTTATTTCTCTTTTGATTTCTAGCCCTACGTAGAAAAAGAACAGGCCCATCAGCCCATCGTTTACCCAAAACAGGAGCGGCTTGTCCAGTTTGAAACTAGACAAGCTGATTTCCAAGGGGGCACTCCAAATTTCAAAATAAAAATGGGCCCATCCAGAATTGGCCCACACCATGGCCACTACTGCTACGATCAAAAGCAGGATACCGCTGAGGGCTCCTGTTCGGTTGAATTCACGAAAGTTGGAAGTGAACTTCTGAATGATTCCATCAGGCTTAGGGGCAGAAGGTGTGGGTGCTGATTCCATAGACAGTATTGCTCCGTGAAACGTTGAAGTTATGGAGTTTTTAACAATCCTTCCGGCTTAAAAATTTTTCAAGCTAAGCAAGGATGCTTTGATACTAATAAGGTGTAATGCGTCACAGCGAGCAATGTTCATCCGAACCATGATGAAAAAGGACTGGGCACCAGACTCTTCCAAGTTTTTTGAAACTTGCCAAGTCTCGCCTACTTTTACCCACCATTTTTCATCAACCATCAGCTTAATGTCCAATACGCAAATCGAAAACGCCCTCGCCGAACTATTCGAGCAGTGGAGCGGCGCCCGCCCTGACCTTGTGTTGCCGCTGGCGCCCAGTGGTTCGGCCCGCATTTATTACCGTTTGTCGGGCAGCGGTAAAACGGCCATCGGCACCTACAACCTCGACCGGAAGGAGAACAACGCCTTCCTTGTTTTCTCCAAACATTTCCATGCGAAGGGGCTGCCTGTGCCCGCTATTTACGCCGAAGACCTCGACCGCAGTGTTTATCTTCAGGAGGACCTCGGCGCCACGACGCTGTACAGTTACCTGCTGCAAGCGGGCGACCAGTTCCCCGATTATTTGGTGCAGTTATATAAAAAAACGGTGGAAAAACTGGCGCTGCTCCAAATCCAGGGCGGTGAGGGGCTGGACTATTCGGCCTGCTACCCACGTCCGGCTTTCGATAAGCAGAGCATGCTTTGGGACTTCAACACGTTCAAGTATTATTTCCTGAAACTGGCGAAAATCCCCTTTGACGAGCAGGCGCTGGAGGACGATGCCCACCGCTTTGCGGAGTACCTGCTCACGACGGACTGCTCGCATTTTATGTTCCGGGACTTTCAGGCGAGGAACATCATGGTGAAGGGCGGCGAACCCTATTTCATTGATTATCAGGGCGGACGGCAGGGTGCGCTGCAATACGACCTGGCCTCGCTGCTCTTTCAGGCCAAGGCCAATGTGCCGGACGCCATCCGCCGGGAACTGCTCGACCACTACCTCGATACGGTGGAAAAACTACAGCCCGTGGATCGGACGAAGTTCCTCGAATACTTCCACGGCTACGTGCTCATGCGCAGCATCCAGACCTTCGGGACTTATGGGTTTCGGGGGCTGTTCGAGCGGAAGGAGTATTTCATCAAGAGCATCCCGTTTGCTATCCGCAATGTGCAGTGGATTTTGGCGAACGCCAATTTCCCCGTCGAAATGCCAGAGCTGACGAAGGCGCTGAACGCCATCGTTGCAAGTAAAAAATTTGAGCCGTTTGACAAGGAGCGGGGCGCTTCGAGCCTCCTGACGGTGGGGGTGCAGAGCTTCAGCTACAAGCAGGGGCTGCCGGAAGACACGACCGGACATGGTGGTGGCTTCGTGTTCGACTGCCGCTTCATCCACAATCCCGGGCTCTACGAACCCTACAAAAAGCTGACAGGGCGGGACGAATCGGTCATCAATTTCCTGCAACTGCACTCGAACATGGAGGAGTTCCTGAACCAGGTTTACCTGCTCACCGACCCGGCCATCGAGAACTATATCGAGCGGAGCTTTACCAACCTGAGCTTCAACTTCGGCTGCACGGGCGGCCAGCACCGCTCGGTCTATGCCGCCGACCAGTTGGCGAAGCATATTCAGGAAAAATATGGGGTGCGGGTGGCGCTGCACCATCGGGAGCAGGAAAGGAAGGGGTGGAAGAATTAAGGGGATTGACGATTTTGGATTGACGATTTACGATTGGGAGGTGCTGCAAGTTCCGCTACGCTTAAAGCTTACTTGGACACTACTTTATTTTCAGGGTGACAGTAAAGGGGGCACTCCGGCTGTTTTGTAATTTTTTACCTGCTTTTTATCTCGCCCTAGGCTATCTTTGGTACTACCATTCAAAGCACTAAAAATGAAACTAGACATAAATGACCTTGCCTTTTTAGACGAACCTGATTACACAGAGTATAAAATTTTAAGGACTGAGACTCCGTCTATCGAAACCAAAATAACATTACTTGGCGAAGATAGTGGCTGTGTAAATGGTGGCTGCGCAGCGGTTTTAGTGTACTTTGGTTCCCTATTTTTAGGATTTTTGCATAATATATTTGGTGTTATTAAATTTTATAATCCTTTATGGATAATAGTTGCACCCGTTATTGCTTGGTTTTCAGTTGTTATAGGAGTCTTTTATTGGGAAAAGAGAAAACTTAGAAAGCAGAAAAAACGATTGAAATCCCTAGAAGCCACTTACCTTCCTGAAGAGGAGAAAATTACGAATAAAATTGTGACTTATGTTTATTCTACAAGGCCAGTATTCGGTCAAGAAGTTCTTGCCCATACAAAGAAAGATACAGTATTGGGAGAAAGTGAAATTAAGGCATTCTCAGAGAACTTAAAAGCCTATAAAGAGGACATTGAGTATATTAACCGTGCTACCCTAGCATCCATCCCTAGCGTCTCCTTTGCAAGGAGTTATCTTACACATTTCAATATGATAAGCGAAAAGGCTGACTGCCTTTTGGAGACTTCAAAACAAAACATCTTCTCCAAAAATGAGACAAGTGAAAAAATAGAGATTGGAGCAGTTCACATCCAACAGGATGAAAATAGATTGGTCGAAGAGCAGTACCCAAAAACCGAAGAAAAAGCAATCCAAGACTCGCCAAAGGAGGCTTCGGAAGAAAATGGAACCCACTCCTTCTTGTCTTACGCCCAAAACTTCAATGAACCAACAACCCGCTTAAAAATTCCTTCACAAATTCCCACCCCAATTTCACAGCCCATTCAAAGCGATGAAATACCACAAAATCCGGTAGCAAAAATAACTGCCGAAGTTGCCAAAAGTAAAGCAGAGGAAGGGAACGAAAATGAAATTGTAAAAACTAACCCCAATCCTCAGCTTCAATTAGATTTTGGTTCAAATGAAGGGTTGATTTTGACAGAAACAGCTCCAGTAAAAGCAAAAAAAAGTGCGAGCCATGAGATTACGGTAAAAGCAAGAATTTTTGATTGGAGCAAAATCAACATTAGCAAAATGGCAACAGGAAGCCTTGGCGAGGAATTGGTTTTGAAATTTGAAGAAGAGCGGCTTGCTACTCTTGGCTTGGGCAAATTGGTTGCTAGTATCGAACATTCCTCCAAAGTTAGAGGCGATGGATTAGGCTATGATATTCTGTCATTTGATGAAACAAGGAATTCAGTTTTTATCGAAGTCAAAGCTACTACTGGAGGATTTTGGAATGGCATTGTGTTCACGAAAAATGAGATTGAGTTTATGAACAGTTGTGGGAAGGCATACCGACTTTACAGAATTTTTGAGATTAACAAGGCAGCGAAGACTGGTAAAATTTGCACCTTTTCCGGCAGCAAAGCAGTAAATGAGTTTTTCAATTTCGTTCCACAATCTTTTTCAGCTAAACCAAAATAAAAAACTTCTCGCAAATGACGTAGTTTTCACAAGTATTAAAACTATGTCAGTTTGAACAATTAAATAATGTTCATTAATGGCCTTGCCCACAGCGGTCATCCCTCTTAAAGCATTTACTCTTCCCCATCAAAAACTACTGGGCCATTAATGCCAAAATTACCCGTTGGTGCAAGTCTTCCGTTCTTTCCCCTAAAGTTCGGCTTTGGTCTTTTTCGTAGCTACTTATGGTCTGCTAATTTTGATTTGTGAAAGACTTGAAACAACGGGTTCGGAAAGAATGGGGGAGCAGGTGGTGTTGAAGAAAAAGTAGCTATAAAAAAGGTGACACCGCTCGAAGCCGTGTCACCTTTTCAATTCAAACCCTGACAGCATTAACGCCATCAAATATGCAGCGCCCGATTCCCCGTAGCTGCCAGCGCCGCTTCTTTTATCGCCTCCGCATACGTCGGGTGCGCATGGCTCATGCGGGCACAGTCCTCGGCGCTGGCCCGGAACTCCATGAGCGCCACAGCCTCCGCAATCAGGTCGGCAGCCCGTGCACCCACGATATGGACACCGAGTATCTCATCCGTTTCCTTATCGGCCAAAATTTTCACCATGCCCTCCGTATCGGTGCTGGCACGGGCACGGCCTAGGGCTTTCATCGGAAACTTGCCGGATTTGTAAGCAATACCCGCCGCTTTTAACTGCTCCTCTGTTTGACCAACAGCCGCCACTTCTGGCCAAGTATAAACCACGCCGGGAATCAGGTTATAGTCCACATGCGGCTGTTGCCCAACGATGGTTTCCGCCACGAAGACGCCTTCTTCTTCGGCCTTGTGGGCGAGCATGGCGCCTTGTATCACGTCGCCAATGGCGTAGATGCCGGGCACGTTGGTTTGCAGGTGGCTGTCCACGGCGATGCGGCCCCGCTCGTCCTTCACTACCCCGACGTTTTCGAGGCCGAGGTTGTCGGTGTAGGGCTTGCGGCCAATGGCCACGAGGCAGTAGTCGGCTTTGAGGGAAAAAGTTTCCTCGCTGTCCCGCTTCTGCACTTCCACGGTCACACCTAATTTAGTCGCTTTCACGGTGTTTACTTTGTGGCCGAGGTGGAATTTAAAACCAAGGCTTTTCAGCGCCCGCTGGAGTTCTTTGCTGCAATCGCTGTCCATCGTCGGGATGATGCGGTCCATGAACTCCACCACCTCGATTTCGGTGCCGAGGCGGGCATACACGGACCCCAGTTCCAGTCCTATGACGCCACCGCCAATGATGACCATGCGCTTTGGCACGTGTTCAATATTGAGGGCCTCCGTACTGGTGATGACCCGTTTTTTATCATAATTAAATGCCTCCGGCACAATGGGCTTTGAGCCGGTGGCGATGATGGTCTTGTCCGTTTCGATTTCCTCCTTGGTGCCATCGGCCTTTGCGACGCTGATTTTATTGGCACTCACAAACGAGCCATGCCCCGTGAAGACATCAATCTTGTTTTTCTTCATCAAAAACTCAATGCCCTTCGTGTTGGTCTCCACGACCTCGCTTTTTCGCTTGATCATCTGCGGCATGTTGACCTTGAGCCCTGTGACGCCGATGCCGTGCAGATCGAACTTGTGCTTGGCATTGTGAAAATGCTCGGAGCTATCCAGTAGCGCCTTGGAGGGAATACAACCCACGTTGAGGCAGGTGCCGCCAAGCACCGGGTAGCGCTCGATGATGGCGGTTTTGAGGCCCAATTGGGCACAACGGATGGCGGCTACATAGCCGCCGGGGCCGGAGCCAATGACGGTAACGTCGTATTTCATTTTAATATTGAGCTGTGAGCCGTGAGCTGTGAGTTTCGAGGAGATACTGCAAAACTTGCAGCAACTGCTCGAAACTCACAGCTCGAAACTCGAAACTTTTAAATTTTATTCACCTCCGCCACCACTAGGTGGAGCGCCACCCCCTGGCGGATTCCCGCCACGACCACCGCCGCCACCACGTCCGCCACGACGGTTCTTGCCGCCACGTCCGCCACGGTTGCGACCACCGCCACCGCCTTCAGGGCGGTCAGGGCGTTCGCCGCCACCAGCATTATTGGCATTTGGGTCTTGACCAGGCTGCTGAGGCGGTCTTGGAGGCCGAGGTTCTCTTGGTTCCCTAGGCTCTCTTGGCTGTTGCGGTCTGTCGGCTGCTTGGTCATCGCCACCGCTTGGGCGGCGGTCGCCACGGCCACGGTCACGGCCTCTGGCCCTGCTACGGTTTTCACCTTCCCGCTTTTCGGCTGGTGGGGCGTCTTCGCCGCTGGTTTTATTACTTGGACCCCTGCCATCTGGCCTTGCCTCTCGTGAGCGACCTTCGCCACCCCGGTCATCGCTCGGCTTTTTCTTTTTCTTTTTCTTGCGGCGCTCCTCATCTGGAAGCTCGACTACGCCGGTCAGGTCGCCAGCGTTGTATTGTGGCTCATCATCCACGGCGCTGGTGTCGGGCATTACCATTAGGGCGGCGAGGTCGTCAGTGAAATCGCCCTTTTTGTTTTTCGCCCTGATCAGCTTCACCTGTTCGAGGTCGAGGGCATATAGGCGACCCCGTCCGTGGTCCTTTTCAAGGCCGTAGTACATGAGGCCCTTGAAAATATCGGTCTTCACCAAAATCGCCAATCCGTCCTTGGTTTTGAGCCTGTCGGCATCGTCGGGGAAAGCGGAAAGTGCTTCCATGTAAGTGTCCAACTCATAATTGAGGCAGCACTTGAGGCGACCGCACTGACCGGAAAGCTTGGCCTGGTTGATGGCGAGGTTTTGGTAGCGAGCGGCCGCTGTACCCACCGTGCGATAGCTGGTGAGCCAAGTGGAACAACAAAGCTCCCGACCGCAGGGGCCGATACCGCCCACCCGGGAGGCTTCCTGCCGGGCACCGATTTGCCGCATCTCGATTTTTACCTTGAAATCCTTCGCAAACTGACGGATGAGCTCCCGAAAGTCCACCCTGCCATCGGCGGTGTAGTAGAACGTGGCTTTTTTGCCATCGCCTTGGAACTCCACGTCGCCCACTTTCATATTGAGTTTGAGGGAATGGGTGATGGCTCTGGCTCGAATCATCGTTTCCTTTTCCATTTGGCGAACCTCATCGAGTTTTTCGAGGTCACGCTCATTGGCCTTGCGGACTACTTTTGGGAAAAAGCCGTCCGCAGGTACCCTTTTTTTGCGCATCTGAAGGCGCACCAACTCGCCGGAGAGCGAAATGCGGCCTACGTCGCAGCCAGCTTGGGTATCTACGACCACCATATCGCCAGTGGTGGCTCGGGTATAGGGCTGGTTGAAATAAAAAGCTTTGCGAGCACCATTTTTAAAACTCACTTCCACGACTTGAAACGGGTCCACATCTTCGATTTCCATCGTGGTGAGCCAGTCGAAGGTGTTGAGGCGGTTGCAGCTCCCGGAGGCGCAACTGCCTTTGCTTTGGCACCCGGTGGGTGCGCCGGCTTCTTTAGAACCTACTGAACATCCTGCACATGCCATTTATTGAGGATTTAAGAGCGAGTGAGCAGGTGAGCGGGTGAGCAGGTGAGCAGGTGAGCGTTTGGAAAATGTTTGCATATCCCTTACGCTCACCTGCTCACTCTCTCTCACTCTCTCACTCTCTCACTCTCTCAATATCTTGTTAAGTTGTATGGACGCATCCAAAAAAAGCAGCTTCTGATTGGCGTTTCTTTCGATAAAAAACGAACAATCGTTGAAGAGCTTCGTGATGCGCTCGATTTGCCCAAAACCGATGATTTTGCTGAGGTTTTGGGCGGTTTTGAGTTCTTCCGGCAGCAGCCTCACTTGGTCGTTGCCGGTGGTTTTAAGGAGCATGTACTCCCGCATGAAATGCAGGGCGTACTGCAAGAATTGTTTTTGGTTTTCACGGCCAAGTTCGGCAAATGTTTCGGTTAGTGAAGCCATTTCCACGCCATTTCCTTGGTAACATTTGCGAAGCCAGTCGAGGAACAAGGTCGAGTTGTCTTTGAGCGGCTGCGCCGCAATGTTCATAGCCTCGTTAAAATCGCCCGCAGCCAGGTGGGCAATGGAGCGAGCTTTTTCCGAAGGCAAGCCTTTGCGGCTGACAAGTCCTGCTTCCACTTCCTCGTCGCTCAGGCGGTTCACCTTCACGAGTTGGCAGCGGGAGAGGATGGTATTCAAAATCAGTTCCTGATTTTCCGCTACGAGGATAATCAGGGTGTCGTCCGGCGGTTCTTCGATGAGTTTCAGCAGGCGGTTGCCCTCCTTGCCGAGGTACTCCGGCAGCCACATCACGAGGATTTTATAGCGGCCCTCGAAGGCTTTCAGACTCAATTTTCGGATGATGCCGACGCATTCCTCCTTGTTGATATTGCCCTGTTTGTTCTCCGCCCCGATGCGCTGCAGCCACTGGTTCACGTCCATGTACGGGTTCTCGGTCATGGCCGTTCGCCAGTCTGCCAAGTGGGCGTCGCTGGTGACATTGGCGCCCACGGTCGGGAAAGAGAAATGCAGGTCGGGGTGGACGAGCTTTTCCACTTTGCTGCACTGGTTGCACTGCCCGCAGGCGTCGCCGTCCTGTTTGTTTTGACAAAGAACATACTGCGCAAACGCCACTGCCAAGGCCAAGTCGCCACTGCCTGGCGCACCCATTAGCAGGAGAGCATGCGGGATGCGCTCGCTGTCTGCCATGCCCCGGAGGAGGGACTTGGGGGGGAGTTGACCGATGACGGTTTTGAACTGCATTGACTGGTGACTGGTGACTGGTGTTTGGTGATTGGTGATTGGGGAGCCCAATCACCAATCACCAATCACCAGTCACCCAATTTAGAATTTCATCATCCAGGGGACTGGTAGTGGGTGGGAAAACATGGACGAGGCGGCCCTGTTCGTCTAGGGCGTCCCGACAAGTTTGTCGGGATGAAAATTCCAGGTTACTTCGCTGTTTTGGACGCCATTGAGCGTCTTTTGTGTTAGCCATTGGTAAACTGGGTGGGTGGTCACGTCAATTTTCGTTGCGAGCGGAAAAGTGACGCCGTACCGCCGGGTGCAAAATGCTTGAATTTTGTGGTTCGACCCCGGCTCCTGCGCTCCTACCCCGACCGAGGTCGGGGTAGGAGCGCAGGAAAGCCCACTATTGCTAATTTATCTCCAAACTCCTCGTACAGTTCTTGCAGTTGCTTCCCCCCGACCTTGGTCGGGGCTATCGGGAGCGGCGTGAACCGCTTTCCGAAGCAACGTTGACGACCAGTATTTTTTTGCCTGCAAAGGCAGTAAAATCTATCGTTTCCCCCTCAACTCCTTCTACCCTGAATGTATGAATCGTGTTCACAAATCATTTTTCGTTAAAAATTCAGAACGGTCAAAGGTAGGAAGAATTACGATTTCGGGATTTACGATTTACGATTGAAAGCAAATCGTAATTCTAAATTTCCCGTTTCCACAATCTTCCAGCAATCAGCGTATTGAAAATCATATCCTGTAAGCTGCGGCTGACGGGAATCTGTTTGCCTTTTATGACCAAATTGCTGCCATCCACCAGTTCCACTTTTTCGAGGGAAACGAGGTAGGAGCGGTGTACCCGAAGGAAGCGCTCCGGTGGCAGTTCCTTCTCCAACTGTTTGAGTGAGAGCAGCGTCAGGTAGCGTTTTTGCTCGGTGTGGATGAAAACGTAGTCTTTTTCACTTTCAAAATACAGTACGTCGGCGAGCTTGATTTTGATGAATTGACCATCGCTCTTGATGAAAAAAAACTCGGGGCTGGCGGCTGGGACCTCGGCGGGTTTGGCGAGGTTTTGCCGCTGCATTTCGAAGAAAGACTGTGCCTTGTTCGCTGCCTTGAGGAAGCGCTGGAAGGAAATGGGTTTCACCAAATAATCCAATGCGTTCAGCTCAAAACCCTCGATGGCGTAGTCCCGGTAGGCCGTGGTAAAGATGACAGCAGGCGGGTTTTCCAGCGAACGCATGAACTCGATGCCCGTGAGGTCGGGCATCTGGATGTCGAGGAAAAGCAGGTCAATTTTCTCCTGGTGAAGCACTTCGTTGGCTTCCACGGCGCTCTTGCAAGTACCTTCGAGAGCGAGAAACGGCACTTGCGAAACGTACCCGGCGATGCCCTTTCGGGCCACGGGTTCATCGTCCACCACCAAGCATTTTATCGTCATTTCAATTTGATTTTCAAGTGTGAAATGTAGGTTTCGCCATCGTCTTCGATGGTCAGTTTGTGGCGGTCGGGGTAGGTCAGGTCGAGGCGGCGCTGCACATTTTTTAGGCCGATGCCGCCCACCCGTTCTTGGTTGCGGCTGTTCTGGTTGATAGAATTTTCGGTTCTGAAATCCAGTTCACCGTCCTTCACCTCCAGCCGAACATCCACTCGGTAGCCCGAAGAATTGGAGCTGTACTTGAAGGCATTTTCGACAAAAGGAATCAGGAGCATAGGCGCTATCATGCAGCCGTTCACGTTGTCGGGCAGCTCACATTTGAGGTCGAGGAGTTCCTCGTCGTGGCGCAGGCGCTGGAGTTCAATGTAATTTTCGAGGTAGTCCACCTCTTTGTCGAGGGCAATCCAATCCTTGTTATAATCATAGAGTTGGTGGCTGAGCGTGTCGGAGAACTTGAGCAGCGCCTCCTTGGCCCGCTCGTCCTCTTTTTGCTCCATCAAAAAATAAATCGTGTTGAGGGTGTTGAAAATGAAATGTGGGTTGATTTGCGACTTGAGCATTTCCAGCTCGCTTTCCAGGTTTTTTTTCTCCAACTGCACGGCGTAATTGTTGCGCTCATGCCACTGCTGGATGAATTTGAAGGCCGTCGTGAACGCCACCAAAACCACCGTGTCCACGGACAGCGTAAAGGTGCCTTCCCAGGAGTAGTAATAGTCTTTTGGTGAAACGAACATGCGCAGGAACACATTGACCAGCCAGGAATTCAGAATGATAATGGAAAAAATGCTGACGATGTAAAACAGCGCCTTTCGTTGTTTGATGAGGTACTTCGGAATCCAATAATAGTAGTTGAAATAGACCACGCCCATGGAACCTAGCACGGTCGGCAGGTTGAAAGTATCCTTGAATTGGGAGATGAAAACTACGTCCTGCATGCTCGCAAAAATCCAGTACATCAGCCAGAAGGCCGTGTGGAAAACCAGCGAGTTGACGGGCAGGGATTGTGGTTGTTGCTCCATTTGGCAAAGGTAAGCTTAGTTCGGCAGTTAGACAGTTGGCAGTCATCAACTGCTGTATCGCCAAGGTGTCTAATTTTCAATTCAAAGTAGCTATAAACAAAAAGCTCCCAACTGTTAACTATTTTTGACCGATGCAATAAACCCTGAAACGAGCAGCAACAAAATGCGAATGAAAACCATCCTCCTCCTTGCACTCGCCAGCCTCGCCTTTGGTTCGCCTTCGGCTAAGTCTGCTGGCGCAAAGCCTTCCAAAATGGCCCTCATCGTCGCCGTCGGCAAATACCCGGCGGCCTCCGGTTGGGAGGAGCTTTCTTCGCAAAACGATGTCCGCATCCTCAAAGACGCACTGCTAAAACAGGGCTTCGTCGGAGCCGACATCGCCGTTTTGCAAGATGAACAAGCCACCCGCCAAGGCATCCTCGATGCCATCCGCACCCATTTAATCGAAAAAGCAAAACCGGGCGACGCCGTCATTTTTCACTTTTCCGGCCACGGCCAACAGGTACAGGACAACCCCGACCAAACTGGTCGGGGCGACGAAGTGGATGGCTACGACGAGGCGATAGTGCCGTTTGATTCCCCAAAGCGCTATCAATCAGGCATTTACGAAGGCGAAAACCTGATTCGTGATGAGGAATTGGGGGCGATTTTGCAAAAACTACGCATGAAATTGGGCAAGGAAGGCCACCTGCTCACCCTCATTGACGCCTGCCATTCCGGCACGGCCACGAGGGGTTTGGCAAAAGCCCGGGGCACCAACATGCGCATGGCCAGCCCCGATTACCTCGCCGCCCACCCCGACCGTTTTGGCGAAGACGACCCGCTCGCTGACGATTCCCCTGACGATTTGGAGCGGTTGGCGCCAATGGTCGCCCTGTTCAGCGCCAGTCCCAACCAACTCAGCTACGAGCACGTGGACGACAACGGCGAGGGCTTCGGGATATTGAGCTACACGTTCAGCAAGGTTTTTTGCTCCGCAAAAGAAGGGACTACCTACCGGGATTTGTTCGACCAAATCCGGCTGCAAGTCAGCGCCCTCTCGCCCCGCCAAACACCACAGGCCGAAGGCCAACTCGACGAGGAAGTGCTAGGTGGTCAAATCATAGGCAACCGCCGTTACTTCCTGCCGAACAACTGGATTGACGCCAAAACCGTGAAGCTGGACGTCGGAACACTCACTGGCCTCCACGACGGGACGCTCGTCGCCCTCTACCCCGTCAGCGTGCAGGATACGGCGGGCGTTGTTCCTTTCGCCTTCGGCAAAATCGCCAACGCCAGCCTCCTCGACTGCGACGTGGAACTGGAAAAAAGCATTGCGAAGCAAGACCGTGCCTGTCGTATCTACATTCGGGAACAGAACTACGGCAGCCTCAGTGCCAGTTTGCGTTTGGATATCGCCTCCGGCAATTTGTTGGCTGCCTTGCGGCAATTGCCGACGGACTGTCCCGCCATCCATTTCACCGAAAACAATCCCGAACTGGTGCTGCAAGAACTGCCTGCCGAGAGCAAACTACAGCTGCTGACCAAGGACGGCTTCGAGTTGGGCAGCTTCAACATCCCTGAAAATGACTTGTCCCTTTGGGAGAATTATCGAGGCTTGCTCCGCCAAGTGCAACAGCAGGTGGTGGCCTTTGCACAAGCGAAATTCCTGCGGCCCATGGAGGTCTCAGACAGCCGCCTCGGCCTCTCGCTCGAATTCCGCACGCCCGATGGCCAACCCGTGCTGGGCAACAATTTCAAACTGGGCGAGGAACTGCGCATCCGCATCCGAAACACGGGGTTGGATCCGTGCTATTTCAGCGTTTTGGACATTCAGCCGGACAACCAACTGAACGTCATCGTGCCAGCCGGGAAGCCCGCCGCCGATTACTACCTGCCGCCCGGCAGCCACTACGACTACCCCGAACTGGTGGTCGTAAGCGAGCCGCTCGGCACGGAGGTGCTCAAGCTCATCGCCTCCGCCCAGCCGCTGGACTTGACGAATATCGTGCAGACGAGGGGTGGCAACACGGCTGCAAGCCAACATCCTTTGGAGGTTTTGCTGCGCAAAACGTACCTTCGTGACGGCAGCCGGGGCGGCGAGACGAACAATTTGCCGGGCGGCGGCGTGTCGGTGGGGTCGGTGGTGGTGGGGATTGGGGAGTAGCTTTATCTTTTTTTAAAATCAACAACCTATGAATAACCTGATAGCGCTTGTTTTTTTTGTGATGCCGTTTTTGGGGTTTGGGCAGGATGCGGACTCGATGCGGGTGGCAGTAGCGGTGGATAGTTTGATTGAGGTCTCACGGGAATATACTGCAAAAAATGATTTTGAGAATGCACTGGAAGTGAATGTTATTGCGGAGAAACTGACGATAGAAAAGTTTGGAGTTGAATCAGAAGTGTATGGGAATGCTTGCTTCAATCATGGCAGGCTGCTTTACCTAAAAGGCGACTACAAGGAGGCAGAAAATTGGTACCTCAAATCGAAAGATATTCGTGAACGGGTTCTGGGTAAAGAGCATCCTGATTATGCTTGGAGTGTGAATAATTTGGCATTGTTGTTTGTCGCTATTAGCAACTATGAAAAAGCTGAACAATTTTTCTTAGAAGCAATAACTATTAGGGAAAAAGCATTAGGCAAAGAGCATGTTGACTACGCAGCAAGTTTAAATGGGTTGGCACATTTGTACCGTTTAAAAGGCAATTATGAAAAAGCTGAACCCATTTTTTTTGAAGCAAAAGCTATTATAGCAAAAGCATTGGGCATAGAACATTCACAGCATATAGCGGTTATGAATAACTTGTCTCTCTTATACAGGGATATGGGCAATTATGAAAAGGCTGAACAAATTTTCTTGGAATTAAAATCTATATTCGAAAAAACACAAGAAAAATCGAGCAGGAATTACGGTACACTTCTCAATAATTTTGGGCTCTTGTATTGGGATATGGGTGACTATGAAAAAGCCGAACTCCTTTTCATGGAAGCCAAAGCAATAAAAGAAAAAACATTTGGCAAAGAGCATGAAAGTTATGCGGGAACATTGAATAACTTGGCGAATTTGTTCAGTGATATGGGTGAATACAAGAAAGCTGAAGAATACTACCTTGAAACCCTATCTATTGATGAAAAAACAATAGGGAAAGAACATCCAGACCACGCATGGAGCCTTAATAACTTAGGTATTTTATACAAAGACTTAGGTGATTATGATAAAGCTGAACCATTATATATCGAAGCATTAAAAATTCGGGAAAATATATTGGGCAAAGAACATCCTGATTATGCGGCGAATCTTCATAACTTAGGGGCGTTAAATTACAAAATGGGTAATTATAAAAAAGCCGAAGGAATATACCTCGAAGCCAAAGATATTAGGGAGAAGGCATTGGGCAAAGAGCATCACGATTTTGGCCAAAGCTTGAACAATTTGGCGGTACTTTATGATAAAATCGGCAACTATGACAAAGCTAGGCCACTACTTCTTCAGGCTTTAGCCATACAAGAAAAAACGCTAGGTAAAAACAACCATGACTATGCTAAATCCCTGTTCGAATTATCGTATTGTTGCGAGTCAACTTATAACCTCAGCGACGCCGAACAATATTTATTTGAAGCAAATACGATAGAAAAATCCCTCCTTATTAATGCCTCACGTCACCTTTCCGAACGGGAGATGGGTTCTTATATCGCCAATTTTTCAGAGAAATTAAACAAAATATATTCATTTGCGCAAAAAACCAAAGGGGCTTCAGCAGCCAGTTACGACAACGCATTATTCCATAAAGGCTTCCTTTTAAATATTTCTTCTTGGATAGGCAATATGGCTTTCGGCGATTCAACGATTGCTGAAAAATACGCTAGGCTAAAAGGCTATCACCGCCGTCTCGCTAACGAATACACCAATGCTGTTGTTGAGCGAGACAGTGTGGCTGTAGCCGACCTCGAAGCAAATGTAAATACCCTCGAAAAGGAACTTGCCCGCTCAGTAGCTGGTTTTGGCGAAGCAGTTCGTCAAGTAGTCTGGACCGAAGTTCGAGATAAACTCAAAGTAGGAGAAGCTGCCATCGAATTTGTCCATTTCCAATTCCTAAACCCCGAACCCACCGACAGTAACCTGTACGCAGCCATCGTCCTGTTGCCCGGAGCCGCACAACCGCAATTGGTTCCACTTTTTGAAGAAAAGCAACTCGACTCCCTGCTACTCACCCACACGGAGCGCCGGGCCGATTATGTGAACGGTCTCTACACCATCGCTGAACGGGGCCTGAAACCAAAGGGGCAACCGCAAAAATCATTGTATGAGCTGCTGTGGCAACCGCTCGAAAAAGCGCTTTCGGGCGTCCAAACCATCTATTTTTCACCATCTGGCCTCTTGCACCGACTGAACTTGAGCGCCATTCCCATCAGCGACGAAGCTACACTCTTCGACCGTTACCGGCTGGTGGAGATGGGAAGCACTAGGCAGTTGGTGGTGAATACGGAACAACAGTGGGCATCTGACAGCGGGCAGTCAGCTGTCCTTTTTGGTGGGGTACAGTACGAGATGGACAGCACCGCCATTGCGGTAGCAAACGCAAGCATCAACGCCGACCTGCTGGCCAGCAGAAGCCGCTCCTTGGACGGCGGGGCCTTGTCTTTCAGCCAAGCGGACACCAGTCTGCGGGGTGGTACTTGGAGCTACTTGAAATGGACGGAGAAGGAAGTGGCTGCTATTGAACCCATCTTGAAAAACAGTGGCATCCAATACCGCTTGGCCAGCGGCTACGCCGCAACTGAGGAATCATTCAAAGCCATCGGAACAGCAGGCCAGCCATCGCCCCGCATACTGCATATTGCAACGCACGGCTTTTTTTATCCAGACCCGACCCCTCTAGCCTCTAAAGGGGGTGCCGCTCCTAACTCTCCTTCAGGGGCTGGGGGTGAGCCTGTTTTCAAGACTTCTGAGCACCCGATGATACGCTCCGGCCTACTGCTTGCTGGAGCCAACCATGCCTGGAAAACCGGAAGTCCCCTACGACCAGATTTGGAGGACGGCATCCTGACCGCTTATGAAATCAGCCAGATGAACCTCCCGAACACCGAGCTTGTGGTACTGTCAGCTTGCGAGACTGGCCTCGGCGATATACAAGGCAGCGAAGGCGTCTTTGGCCTCCAGCGGGCGTTCAAGATTGCCGGGGCAAAGTACCTCGTCATGTCGCTGTGGCAGGTGCCCGATCAAGAGACCTCCGTATTTATGACCCAATTTTACAGGCATTGGCTAGAGGATAAAATGGCCATTCCAGATGCTTTTCGTGCTACCCAAAAAGAGATGCGGGAGCGGTTCATCAACCCGTACCAATGGGCGGGGTTCGCGCTGGTGGAGTGAAAACTGGTCAATAAAGACATTGGGTCATTGGTCATTGTGACCAATGCGAGCAAAGCAAGAAAGCCGGGTTACGTGAACAAGCGCAACCCGGCTTCCTCGTTTTAGGATTAAACTCCTTATTTTATTACATTTGCTACCCTCAACTGTTAACAATTGACCAACTATGCCATTAACAAATGAAAGCTCAGATGCCGAACTAGTCGTAGCGCTTCGGGCGGGCGACAACCGGGCCTTCACGCAGGTGTACCGAAAGGGGTACAACCTCGTCGAGGCGCTGATAACAAGGAACGGCGGCATCTCCGACGATGCGCAGGACGTGTTCCAAGAGGTGCTTTTCATTGTGGTGAAAAGGCTGCGGGAGCCAGGCTTCTCGCTCTCCTGCGCCCTGAACACCTACCTCTACGCCGTGGCCCGGAACATCTGGCGGGACCGGCTGCGAGGCAAAAAGCACAGCATCGAATTCAAGGACACGCTGCATGATTTCGAGGACCCTACTGAGTCCGAGACAAATGCCAAGCGGCTCTTCGAGGAGCGGCACACCACGGTGAAAACCTTGCTGGAGCAGCTTTCGGAGAAGTGCCGGGACATCATCATAGCTTTTTATTACGAAAAAAAATCCATGCGTGATATCAGCGAAGCCACGGGCCTAGCCGAAGACGGCATACGGGTGCAAAAACACCGCTGCATGTCCTACCTGAAAACCAAAATGGAAGCACACCCCGATTTCACACACCTAAAAAATGACGAGCAATGACACCAGATTTTCAACATATTGACCGAATTGACGCCTACCTTCACGACGTGCTGTCGGCAACGGAGCGAGCCAAGTTCGAGCAGGAACTGGCCGCCGACCCAAGCCTTCGGCGGGAGTTCGACCTCGTGCAGGACATGCTCGGCGGCATGGAACTGGCGGGCGATGAGGCGCTGAAAGCCCAAATCGGGGCGGCCCACTCGGAACTGGTCACGGAAGGCTTTTTTGCGAAGCCGGAAGCAAAGGTCGTGCAGCTGAAACCCCAATGGGGAATGCGCCGAGTGCTTGCCGTGGCCGCCTCTTTGCTGCTGCTCGTGGCGGCGGGCGTGTGGTGGTGGTCGAAATCACAGGGCGACGCCAGTCAAGAAGTCGTCAAGCAATACTACGCTGTCGAGACCACGAAACTGGCCACAGTAATAGACGACACCTCGGCGCCCGGACTTGGGCAGGACGACAAACCCCGCCGCTCCAGCCTTGCCGCTGCGCTGAAATTGTACCAAGACAAGTCGTTTGGCGAAGCCGAAAAAGCCCTGACAACTCACTCGCAGACCTATCCGCAGGACACGATTTCGCAGTTTTACCTCGCACTCAGCCACCTTGAATTGGGCCACTACGAACAAGCGGCGGCACTATTGCGACCCATTGCGCCAGCTACCCTGACACCAGACGCACGACCTGGCCAAGCCTCGCAAGCCCTTGATTTTCAGTATGAAATGACCTGGTACTTGGCGCTGGCTTCTTCACAATTGCCCGGTCAGGCGGCGCAAGATTCGACTTTGTTGTTGCTCCGCAAACTGGAGGCATCGGGCAATGGCGAGTGGGCGGCGAAGGCGAAGGAGGTGTTGGCGAAATTGGGAAATTAAAGAAATTGAGAAATTGCAACACCGCACGCTGCGTGTCGCTTTGTCATTGCCGAAGGCAACCTGCGACGCCACGAGCGACATCATTTATGACGCCGCAGGTTGCCTTCGGCAAT
>JBGSWN010000226.1:0-4923 GCA_041752395.1 Saprospiraceae bacterium
TTTGCCATTTGGCTGGTCACCATCTCTGGCATGATTGGCGTATGGCTTGGCCAGGGCGACTGGTTTTTGCCCAAAACGCCGTTCAACCTGCTGCTGGGCGTTGGGCTTTTATACTGGAATTTTCCGGTGAAAAACGGCTGGCGCAGCCTGTCCGTTTGGACGTTGATTTACCTCATCGGTACGGGCGTGGAAATCATCGGCGTGAACACGGGCCTGCTTTTCGGGGAGTACCGCTATGGTGAAAACCTCGGCCCAAAACTATTTGGCGTACCATTCTTGATTGGCATCAATTGGGTAGTGCTCACCTTTCTTACGGCCACTATTTGCAAGCGATTTATACAGCATAAATGGCTGTCCTTGCTTTGCGGAGCGGTACTGATGGTCGCCCTTGATTTTTTTATCGAACCTATTGCCCCGGTGTTTGACTTTTGGCATTGGGACGGAGGCCGTGCGCCGCTGCGAAACTTTGTGGATTGGTTCGTGGTGTCCCTCATCTTGCAGGCGATTGCCCAAAAAGACCTTTACACCGGAAAGAATCCACTCCCAATACACCATTTTGCTTCACAAGCTGTATTTTTCGCTTTTTTCTATGCAATCTATCAATTTTGATATTGCCATCATCGGGGCGGGGGCGGCGGGCCTCCACTTGGCACTCGCCATGCGGGACGAGCCGTTTTTTCAGCAAAAGCGCATCCTCATCCTTGAAAAAACAGCCAAGGACCAAAACGACCGTACCTTCTGTTATTGGGAAAAAGACGAGGGGAAATGGGACGGTTTGCGCCGTCAAAGCTGGTCGAAAGGCGATTTTTTTTCCATGGAAAAATCCATTCCGCTTTCGCTGCCGCCCTACCGTTACAACATGCTGCGGGCCATTGATTTTTATGAATTTGCGAAGCGGGAAATAACAGCAAGCCCCCTGTTCCATTGGCAAGATGAGGAGGTGCTATCGGTCGAAAACGGCGCTCCCATCCGCATCAACGGCCAGGAAGGCAGCTACACAGCGGACTATGTTTTCGACAGCCGGATACCCGAAGATTTTTTCAAGAAAAACGACAAATACACCCGGTTGCTGCAGCATTTCAAGGGGTGGGTCATCCGCACCCCCGACGACCGGTTTGACCCTACCCGTTTCACCATGATGGACTTTCGGCTGCTATGGCCGGACTCGACGAGCTTCACCTATCTGCTGCCACTGAACAAACGGGAGGCACTGGTCGAGTTCACGCTGTTTTCCCCCGCATTGCTGAACAATGGCGACTACGACCGCATGTTGCACCGCTACGTCAGCGACATCTTGAAAATCCCGGATTTCGACATCGTGGAACAAGAGCAAGGCGTGATACCCATGACCGATTTTCCTTTTGAAAAATATTCGGTTGGCAAACATATCCGCATCGGCACGGGCGGCGGCTGGGTGAAGCCATCCACGGGTTATTCTTTCAAAAACTGCGAGCGGAATGCCCATAAAATAGTGGAGAACCTGAAGGCGGGAAGGCCAGCAAACAAAGGGATTATTCCGCATAAATTCCGCTTCTACGATGCCTTGTTCCTCGATGTGCTGAACCGCCAGAACCACTTGGGGCCAAAACTTTTTGAAACCATGTACGCCAAATATCCGGTGCAAAAAATCTTCGCCTACCTGGACGACCAGACGAGCTTTGCCGAGGATTTGAGCATCATGGTTGGCTTTCCGTGGCCGCCTTTTCTCCGTTCCCTCGTCAACCATGTTACCCGCTGATGGAAAGACTGTCCCAGTGCCTCGCCTGCAATTCCCAAAACCATTCTCCTTTCGTGCAGACGGCAGCCATGATGCACGAGCACTCCCCCACCAGCTATAATTTTGACCGCTGTGAAGATTGTGGACTGGTTTTCTTGAACCCCCGTGTGCCGGAAGCAGAATTGGGGCAATTTTACACCGCCGCCTACCTGCCCTACCGGGTGGAGGAGGCTTGGGGCAAATACGCTTCCTTCGTAAAACAAGACCAGCAAAACATTGACAAAGCAAGGGTGAGGCGGGTGAAAAAGCACCATGAATTGACCACTGCCAGTCGAATCCTCGACGTGGGCTGCGGCAAGCCGACCTTTTTGGCCTGCTTGCGCAATGACACCCCTGCCCAGCTCATCGGCCTCGATTTCAGCGAGGAAGGCTGGGTAAATGCCCCACAAACTTACCGGGGCATTGACCTAAGAAAAGGCGAAGTGGCCGACCTGCGTGGCGAGCCGCCCGTGGACGTCATCACGATGTGGCATTACTTGGAACACGATTACCAGCCGCAGCAGCACCTGCGTGAACTGCTCGCCGTTGCGAAGCCGGAAACCCGCCTCATCGTGGAAGTGCCGAACTTCGATAGTTACACCCGCCGTAAATTCGGGCAGCATTGGGCAGGCTATCATACGCCCCGCCATACGGCGCTATATTCCCCCAAAAACATGGAACTGTTGATGAAAAACAGCGGCTGGCAGGTGGAGCAGGTGCACACCTACGGCACGCTCGACCCCTACACCTTGCATTGGATGAGCCGTATGGAACAGCTGGGTATTGACTGGTCTGCTTCGATGGCGCCCAGGTTCGTGGGCTATGTGGCAGGCATGGTGCTGAATGCGCCCATTTACAAATTGCAAAAATGGTTTTCGATGGGATTTTTGACGGTGGTGGCGAGGCCGGCTTGAGTATGATTGATACTGTTCCTCAACAAGCTTACGTATTGTACGCAGGGTTGCGGCCCGTGATGACCACCGTTGCGCCGTTGGCAATGATATGCTGTGCAGCGGCGAATCCCATGCCGCTATTCCCACCCGGTGAGGACGGCTACTTTTCCTTTTAAGTTGCTCACTTGAAAAACTTTTTATTGGTTAAGAAACATTGGAGCGCTCGTTCCAAATTCAAACAAAAGAGTATCGGCATGAATGTTCCAAATTAATTTTAATTTTTTTGGAACGATTGTTCTAAATTTTTCCATTTGAAGAAAAAAGATGGATTGATTTTACCCGTGCTCAACTATCCAACCTTGCCCGATACCCCTACAAATTATGGTGGCTCACCATATACGTCTTATCCGACACCAGTACTGAAAAGTTGAGCTTCATTCGCTCGTCGATGCTGACAAAACAGTGTCACAATGCGCTTTTTCATGATTGTATTTTATGGTTTGTGTGAAACAATTGGGGCTAAACTGGTAGCGATAATGAGAACAGATTTGGGGAGTTGAAATGCAGAGCGAGGGTATTTTGATTAAGAATCAAAAAAAAACCTTCCCTATGCAGCGTTTCCCCCCTCCCGGAAATAGTATCCTCGTAACGCCGGCGGTTACACATTTTCTAACCAGTTTTTCAAATCAAAACCGAAGGTCTACTTCGGGTTTCTAACCAAAAAATGGACGACATGAAAAAATTAATGATAGTCTTTACAGCTTTTGCGCTGCTGTTTACCGCCTGCCGAAAGGACGAAAACGTGACCGATATCGACCTGCAAATACCTGGCAGTGAGGAAGTTGTAAAAATAGACGCTCTTGGCATCGTGACCGACATTGACGGGAATGTACTGCCGGGAACGGAAGTGCAGCTTTTCACCCGGGAAGGAAAATTGATTGGTGAAACCACCTCCAACACCGAGGGGCGCTTCGAAATGCTCGGCCTCTCAGCGCCGAAATCCCCGCTCATGGTTTTTGCCGGAAAGGCAAACTACCTCAGCACCGCCAGAATGCTCACCACAGCGAACGGGCAAATCGAAGTAATCCACTTGCGGCTGGCTCCTGAAAATGTGGTCTCCGGTGCATCATTTTTCAGCCCCGGCGACACTACTTTCCTCGTATTGGAAGGTAAGGTGTTGGGTGCCAACGGAAATGGTGTTCCCGCCTTTGCAGTCACCTACTTGAATGGTGAAATATTTCACGTAGCCGTCACGGACGACGATGGCACTTACCAAGTTTTTGCCCCGATTGGTGAAGTAGTCACCCTGAAAGTGCACAGTGCCTGCGGAGGGGAGCTTTTCAACCAACAGGTCGGGCCATTTTTTAGCGACCAAACGCTGGCGGATATTGCCGCTCCCGCAACCAGTGCTTACACCATCAGCGGAAAACTCACCGATTGCGACGGCAATACCGTCACCAACGGCTATGCCCTCGTTGCGTGGAGTGCCAACGTCACCACAACGGCTTACGTGAACAGCATTGGCGAATTTTCCGTCCACATCACCGACTGCTACGCCATCAGCCCCGTTATCAAAATCACGGGCTTCGATCTCGGCGCAGGTACAGTCGGTGCGCCCACGGAATCCCCGTTCAACGGCGCCGACCTAGACGTCGGGACGCTGGCGGTATGTACTCCCGATGACTCATACCTCACCTTCGACCTCGCTGGTACAAGCTACACCTTCCAACCCTTTCAGGCTTTTGTTGTTGAGGACTCCATCACCAACCCCATTACCGGCCAAAAGACCCTCGGCGATGTGACCATCATGATTTATCAGTCCACCGACGGGCAGAACAGTGCAGTCTTCGACGTGGCAGGCGCTGCACCGGGCACCTTTTTCGTGCGCTCCATGCTGTTCGTCCTCGACGGGCAACCAATCGCCCCGCTGTCAAACGACCCCGGTGTGCTTGACGTGGATTTCACCTTTACCGTGCATGACAACTTACCGAACGGCATCGTCGAAGGCAGCTTCGGCGGAACCTTCGTGGACTTCACCGGACAAAAAACCGTCAACGGGACTTTCAAGGCCCGGCAACAGTAAATTCTTGGCTATTGGTCGTTGGCTTTTGGTGATTAGCTAAAGCCAACGGCCAATGATGCGAATAACGGGTTCAAGGTGAATAAAACCTCCCAGTCAGCGATATTGCAGTAAGAACAAAACACTGCACTATGCTGGACTGGGAAGAACTCTTGATTTCAATATGCTACAAGGTCTGTGACCTTTATGAAAAA
>JBGSWN010000227.1:0-14532 GCA_041752395.1 Saprospiraceae bacterium
GGCATGCGGTGGAACCATGAGCCTGTCCAACACATGCTATTGCTCAGGGGGCTTATTTGCACAAACGGGAGATGGCAACAGTTCTGGGAAAAATTGGATAATAATGGCCTATGATTTTACATCAAATCAAAGCCGCACCCCACCAAGACCAAACTGAACTCAACGTCCATTGCCAGCGGTGAATATGAACTGTACAGCCTGTTCTTCCGCACCAGCAAATACTCGCATTTCAGGGATAAATGGTATAGCTTCAAACTACAAAGCACTACGGCAGGAACAGGAGATTATAAGCGCCGGTTAACGGAAGTAAATAAGGGCGACGAGCCGCTCGATTATTACGATACGCACCCCGTCAGCTATCAGATTGGAAGCCAGACCTACAAGGCTCCGCCGTTGATTACGCTCGTACTGGATGGGATATTCCCCAAAACTTATAGCGGTACTGCCATCACTTGGCGGGTGCAGGATACTTATTACGATTACCTGAACCATTTCAGGGAAGCAAAATACTGGAGCGCCGAGTATGGCCTTCTTTGGGCCAACGGCGAAACCAAACTAAAGCGTACCGTGCCCGCTGCAAACGCCTACCCACTTGGCAGCGAATGGCTCAACGGCAGGCTCATCAACAACGGCATGGACATGTACGCCATCGGCATGAGGAGTTCCGGGAACGGCAACGATGACAAACTGACCATGAGCGAAGTGCAAGGTTCCTACTACCATAACCTAAACCCCAACGGCGGCGGCATGCCGCTTAATCTGGGTGTCAACAATGGCGGCGGCGGTGGAAACGGCCTCATGCTCAATCTCAACTTGCAGAATGCCACCACCAACAACCTGGAAATCATCTGGGACCATGCGCAGGTCAGCTACTACAGTCGCCAGAAATTATTGGCGGCACTGAACCATTGGAGCTCGTTCTGGGGGCCGAACAAATGGGGCAGCGTTGACTATGAAGGCCAGCGGGCATCTATGGAGCACATGTGCAACGACTATGACCTGGTGCCCAAAAAGGGAATGGAAGATGAATTGAAGTACAAGTTTATTATGTCCCTGCCAGTAGGCGTGGTCTTTTCGGCAAACCAGTATATGAACTGGAACGGTTCCATGACGTATTAAGGCAGATAAATTGGTTCGTAAAACAACAACAACCCTCGTCGCTACTGCGGCGGGGGTTGTTTTATTATTGAGATATTGGAGTATTGAGATATTGGGTGACTGGGTGACTGGAATATTGAGCTAGGAATTAATGAATACCTCAATAACTCAATAACCCAATACCGCAATTTTTACCCTTTTTTATCCTTTTTCACGCCCCGTTAAACCTCCTGCGCCTGCTTGTCCAGCAACTTTGTCCCATCAAAAATTCACCAGCCATGATGCAAGTAATCCATCGGAAAATCACCATCCTGTCAGCACTTTTGCTGATGGTTCTTCTTCAAAACCCGCTTGCTGCGCAAACGCAGGAAGTGCATGAGCGCAACCTCATCCTTTTTGGCAAAGCCACCGAAAACGGTAACGTACTGCGCTGGGCACCAACCAATTACGCCCTCTGGCAAGCCTGTTCGCAAGGCGGCTACGTCCTCGACCGCTACGAATGGGCGGCAGGCAAGGGCATTCTTCCCCAAACCGCAAAGAAAATTTCCTCAGCCCCTATCAAGCCGATGAGCTTGGAGCAAATGAAAACAAAATTCAAACCCGAAGACAAGCTGGCTGCCATCGCTGCGCAAGCCCTGTACGGCAAAGCCATCCCACCTGCCGATGCCACGGGCTTCCAGGCCATCGTGGCGCAAGCCACGCAGGAGGAAAACCTGTTTGGCTTCGCCATGTTGGCCGCCGATGCTTCTCCCGAAGTCGCTTCGGCCTTGGCACTTCGTTGGGATGATGCGGATGTTCAACCTGACAAGCATTATGTCTATCGCCTGTACACGGTGGCAAATATCGAGGGCGAAAAAATGGATACCGCTTGGTTTCACCTTGACCCAAAATTCGAAGTGCCTGTACCACAGGTCATGTCATTGGAAGCGGAGGAAGGCGAACACCTCGTCACCCTCACTTGGGACAATACCGAGGGGATATACCCCGCTAGCGGTTATTATATCGAGCAAAGCGACGATAGCGGAAAAACCTGGAAACGCCTGAACGACCAGCCGCATATCGCCATCCAAACCAATGTGGATTCCAGCGCCCTTGCCAGCTATAAAGTAACCATGCCCGCCAATTACCGTCCTGCGCAGTTCCGCATCATCGCCTTCAACGCTTTTGGTGAAACCAGTAGCACGAGCAAGGTCATCACGGCCATGGGCCGTGACAAAACGGCACCGCCATCGCCTATCCTGAACGAGCCGACGCACCAGGGCCGCAATATCAAATTGACTTGGAAAATGCCGGAAGAAGTTGGCGACTTGAAAGGTTTTTACGTCGGCTTTAGCAGCAATGCAGAAGGCCCATTCGTCGCCATTTCCAAAGAGATACCCTCCAGCCAGCGCCAATGGACGGATACGGAAGCAGGTGCCCGTGGCGACCTTCACTATTACATCGTCTCGGCGCTCGATACGGCGGGGAACCTCGCCAATTCACTGCCATTCCACAGCCATTACGTGGACAGCATCGGCCCTGCAAAACCAATTGGATTGAAAGCTGCCATTGATACCACGGGTCAGCTCACTCTCACTTGGGAGAAAGGAACGGAGACTGATTTGGCGGGTTACAATATCTTCTTCGCCAACCGTGCCGACCATGATTTCATCCAACTCAATGTGGGGCCAGTGCCGACCGATACCTTCCACCACGCCTTGAAACTGAAGACCCTCACCGAAGAGATTTTTTACAAAATCGTTGCTGTGGACTTCAACGGAAACCCCAGCACCTATTCCGAAGTATTGCGGGTGAAAAAGCCCGACGTGATTCCGCCTGTGGCCCCGGTAATCAGCAACGTGGAAGCAAGCAACAAAGGCGTCCGATTGACATGGGCACCTTGCCCCAGCCCCGATGCTGCTGGATTTCAGCTTTACCGCCGCCCGGTAGAAGGCGGCGAATGGAAAATGCTGCTCGAAATGCCTGCCACCCAACTTGCTTTCACCGATACCACAGCCACAGCGGGCACCCTTTTCGAATACTATATGGTAGCCAAAGACGACGATGGCCTACGCTCGGAGCCCAGCGCGCCAGTGACGGGCAGGGTCTATCACAACGCCCGCCCAAAAGGTTTGGACAGGCTCACCATCAATGCCGACAAGGAGCATCTTTTCACCACGCTTTCGTGGTTGGTTCCTTCGGAAAAAACCACGCAAATCTTCGTGTACAAAGCAGCCGACAACGGCGACCTGCGCCTGATTACTTCTTTACAAGGCATTGAAAATCAGTTCATTGACGAAGAAATAGAGAAGGGGAAACGCTATCGCTATGCCGTTAAATTGGCGTACCCTACGGGCGCTGAATCGCCTATGAGTGAGACGAAGGAGGTTCAGTTTTAATGGGCAATTTTAGTGATTGGAATAACTACTTGGTGATTGGAACAAAGGGGCAAGCCCCCTTGGAGCGGCGACTTTTCCAAGGGGGCTTGCCCCCTTGTCGAATCCAAAACATCAATCAATTTGGGTAACTGCCAGATTTCCGAAATCTTAAAGATTTCGGAAATCTAAGTCTCGCTCATCAACCCCTACTCATTCGACATTTTCCCCAATATAAAAAATTAAAAAATGAAGAATCCCATTCTAATATTAATGGCCTGCTTTTTCACGCTGGCAGCCACGGCCCAAGATTTGGAAAACATCAAGAACGAGAAGCCCGTGCGCTTCACCGGAGCGCTGACCACGGGCACGACGTTTTACCATATCAGCGGCATCCCGGACCGGGCAGCCGTGCCGCTTTGGTACATGAACGGCTCTGCCAACCTGAACCTCTATGGGGTGGTGGACTTGCCCTTTTCTTTTACCATCGGCAAGCAAAATGGCGGCATCAGCTATCCTACTTTTCGCCAATTTGGCGTCAGCCCAAGGTACAAATGGCTCACGCTGCATGGGGGCTATCGCAATATGACCTTTTCATCATATACCTTGGCTGGGCATACTTTTTTAGGGGCAGGGGTGGAAATGAAACCGGGGAAATTCCGCTTCGCAGCCATGACGGGCAGGCTTCGCAAAGCACGGGAATATAACCCCGAAGAAGGCTTCCAATATTATCCGGCGGTGTACAAGCGGACAGGGTGGGGGATGAAAATTGGGGTCGGTACGGAGAACGACCATTTTGACCTTATTTTTTTCGATGGAAAAGACGACCCCAATTCGCTCGTCCTTCCATTACCTGATAGTTCCATGACGCCCGCCGCCAACCGGGTCATTGGCTTTAATTTCATCAGCCAAATTTCACCGAAATTGAATTGGTTCGCCGATGGCGGCGTGAGCGCTTTCACAAGGAACATCAACAGCCATGAGGTGGAAGACCAACAAAAAGAGGCAACTTGGTTTTTTAAACCGAAATACTCCAGCCGGGTAAGTTACGCCGTGAAGACGGGCCTCGATTTCCGCTTCAAAAACTGGGGACTCCGCACGGCCTTCGAGCGGGTGATGCCAGAATATGAAACGATGGGCGCTTTTTTCTTCTCCAACGACCGCCAAAACGTGACCATCTCCCCGAACTTCAGCCTCTGGAAATACAAGGTCATCGTCAACGGAACGCTCGGCATCCAACGGGACAATTTGCTCAAGCAGCGCCTTGCCACCAATCACCGCCTCATCGGCAATGCCAACCTGAGCGTTAATCCCGGCCCACATTTCGGCTTCGACGTAAATTATACCAGTCTGGAAATCAATCAGTTGGACGGTCGGCTCGAACTCAGCGACACCATCCGGGTGGCGATGGTGAACAGCGGCTTTGGCCTCACCCCGCATTGGCAATGGGCCGATTCGACGAGGGCGCAGGCCATTGTGTTCTCCGCAAACTACCAAGAGGTAAACGACCGGAACCCCTTCACCCGGGAGTTCACGAACATGGACACCTGGTTCTTCATGGGCACTTACTCGCTGAATTTTATCCCCAGCAATTTTGGGATAAATATTGGCGGTAATTACTCAAAAATCAACCTCTACCAACTCCAAACCGACCGATATGGCGGCACTTTGGGCGCAAACAAAGTCTTCTTCGAAAATAAGCTAACGACTTCCGCCTCCACCACTTATAACTTTACCCGAATCAATGGAACTGCCGATGGGGCGGTAATTTCCGGCAATTTGACGGCCTCCATTGCTGCCACCAAGAAACTAAGCTTTGGCCTCTCGACCAGCCTCACCCGCAGTAATTCCAAGCAGTTCGAAGATTACACGGAATGGATGGGAAGTGTGAATTTGAATTATCGGTTTTGATTTGGGAAAATATTGAGGTGTATTTTCACCCCAGCACCTCATCCACCAGCCCATATTCCTTTGCCTCTGCCGCCGTCATCCAATTGTCCCGATCGCTGTCCTGCACGATTTGCTCGTAGGACTTGCCCGTATGCTTGCTGAGGATTTCGTAGAGCGTTTTTTGCAGTTCCTTCACGAGGCGGTAGGAGATTTCCATGTCCGAGACCTGACCTTGCATCCCACCGCTGGGCTGGTGAATCATCACCCGGCTGTGCTTGAGGCAACTGCGCTTACCCGCTGTGCCTGCGGCCAATAAGTTGGCGGCCATGCTGGCCGAAATACAGGTGCAGATGGTGGCCACATCTGGCTCGATGTACTGCATAGTGTCGTAGATACCAAGCCCCGCCGTCACCGAGCCGCCGGGACTGTTGATGTAGAGTTGCACGTCCCGCTTGGGGTCGGAGGAGGAGAGGAAAAGGAGTTGCGCTTGGATGACATTGGCCACGTAATCATCCACGGGGCGACCCAAGAAGATGATGCGGTCCATCATCAGGCGGGAGAAAACGTCCATTTGTGCGATATTTAATTGCCGTTCCTCGATGACGGCGGGGGTGAACGAGTAGAGGTTGGGCGTGGTTTGCTCGACGTATTTTTCGAGGTGCATTTGGCTCATGCCGAGGTGCTTGGTGGCGTAGTTTAAGAAATCTATGATTGAGTTAATTAATTGATTGTTAGTTGTTTATAAAAATATTTTCCTTCCTAAAACGTCGGGAGGTTCAAAACCTCCCCGACGTTCAGGGTAGTTCCAGGCAAAGCAATCCCCCAGCGCTACGGTGCAGCGTCCCATTTTTTACTTCGTAACCTGTTTAATTTTTGGAAAAAAGAGAATCCCAGAAGACCCGCATCCAATGCCTGTCCCGAAGGTCAACGGGCGGCTGTTGGCGCACCCAAGCCTGTACCTGCTCCAGACTGACTTCTGGTGGTAGGCTTCGCCATGCGGCAAGGGTTTCTGCTATGGAAATTGGATATTTCATGGTTAAAAGAGTATGCTGGCCAAAGCGCCCAAACGGGCATGGAGTGGGGTAGGGCGCTTGTCTTCCAAGAGTGCTTCCCGCAGTTTTTGCCTTGCCCGGCTCAGCCTCGTTTTTACCGCAGCCTCACTTGATTCCTGTATCACGCTGATTTCACGGATGCTAAAACCGCTCAGTTCAAACAGACTCATGGCTTCCCGTTGCTGCTCCGGCAGTTTTTCGATGGCCTTCAAGAGGAAATGAATATCGAGTGCCGTCTCGGGGTTTCCGGTGCGGGTTTCGAGGTGATGGAGGCGCTGCTCGTCCCAGTCGCCTGTGAACTTTTGTTGGCGCTTGGCCCGCCTTATGAGGTTGTTCACCACGCCGATTAGGTAGCCCAGTAGTTTTTCTTTTTCCTGAATGCGGTACCAGCCTTGCAGTGTTTGCAAAATAGCCTCCTGCATCAGGTCTTCGGTGGGCATGATGGCCAGCGCTCGGCTGCTGCAATAGCGGGCGAACTGCTCATGTACTGGTTCGTACCAGCGCAGGAATGCTTCGTGCGGGGATTGGGTCATGGTCATTTTTTTTAGAAGACGTTAGACAAGAGACATTAGATTTTAGACATCCTAAAATGCTCGTTAAATGTCTAAAGTCTATTTTCTCCTATCTTAACAAGTGCCATGAAACGGAAAAAGGTTACAGCAACAGTCGTTTAACCTTGATTTTTCTCCAAAATAAAAACCTGCATTTACCTCACTTTATCCCCTTCCCCATAGCGGCCCAATAGATGCCGCCGTACAGGTGGTCTCGGAAAGTCTCGTCCCGATATTTGGAAGGCAAATGGCCCAAGGCCGTGTAGAAAGCACGGCCACCATCGAATTCGTGGTACCAGGCAACGGGGTGAAAACTGCCATTTCCCGTGCCTGCCACTCGTCCCCAATCCGCTTTTGGGTTGTAAGTGGTTTCGTCAACGGACAGGATATAATTCAAGCCCTTGACTTTTTCTTCGCTGAACTGGTACCATTCGTCAGTCCACAAAATCTCGTCGGGCATGCGCTCAAAGCCTGGGAACTTGCGGTCGAGCACCTTGATTCTGGCCGTTTGGATAGCGGGGTGAATGACGAACATCCTACCGACCAACTGGTTGTACCAAGGCCATTCGTATTCCGTGTCGGAGGCGCTGTGGATGCCCACGAAGCCCTTGCCGGAGCGGATGAATTTTTCCATGGCGGCCTGCTGCTCGCCGTTGAGGATGTCCCCGGTAGTATTCAGGAAAATGATGACCTGGAACTGCTCCAGGTTTTTATCATTGAAACGGGTGGGGTCTTCGTGCCATTCCACGGCGAAGTTGTGCTGCTCTGCCATTTCCAAGATGGCATCCACGCCCTGGTTGATGGACTCGTGGTGCCAACCGTTGGTGCGGGTGAACAACAGCGCCTTGAATTGTTGGGCTTCGCAATGGAATGAGCTTGACAACATGACCAGAAGGAAGCAAAAAATACCTAAAGTCTTTTTCATAAATTGATATAGATTAGTGGATGAAGTCGAAGGGCGTGAAGGTAAAAAGGAATCCAGACAAAGGCTTCATTTCGAGGGGCGTTCCTTTGAGGCTTTCGAGTTGCGGCGGTACAGAACCAATAGATACTTCACCTAACAAGATGTTAAAGTCCAATCCTAGGGTTGATAGCAAACAAGTATCCAGTAAATAGCAGCCTGCTTTTGATAAGACAGAAAATGAAACAAATCAAGAAACTCAACGAACTGGCCGCAACCGCCATTTGCGGCAACGACATCAGTTCTTCCTGCCTGTACGTATCGGCACTTGCTATCATCTACGCTCGGCAGTATGCATGGTTGGCGCTGCTAATCGTGGCTGGTGTGCTTTTCCTTTTCCGCAAGATTTATGGCGAAGTAGTTGGCGCATTGCCACTGAACGGCGGGGCTTACAACGCCTTGCTGAACACCACCCGCAAGTCCACGGCATCATTGGCGGCTACGCTGACACTGCTTTCGTATATGGCCACGGCGGTCATTTCGGCGAGTGAGGCGATGCACTACCTGTCCAGTATTTGGCATGATTTGCCCATTTTGGTGGCGACCATTGTGCTGCTGGCCATCTTCATGGGGCTGTCCATTTTGGGTATTGGCGAGTCGGCAAAAGTGGCGATTTGGATTTTCGTTTTCCATTTGGTATCGCTCACGCTTTTGGCATTTGTCTGTGGGGGCTATTTGGTTAGGAACGGTATCGGCGTACTGCTGGAAAACTACAGCATGCCCGTGGAAGGAGGCATTAAAAATGCACTGTTTTTTGGGTTTGCGGCGGCGATGCTGGGTATTTCAGGCTTCGAGAGCAGCGCCAATTTCGTGGAAGAACAAGCCGATGGGGTGTTCCCCAAAACGCTCCGGAATATGTGGATCGTGGTCAGTGTCTTCAACCCGCTCATGGCCTTCTTGGCGCTTTCCATCATTCCAATGAACGATGTGGCGGGCAACCAAGAAGCATTGCTGGCCTTCATGGGCAACAAGGCAGGCGGTGGTTGGCTTTCTACGCTCATATCCATTGATGCGGTGTTGGTGCTGAGCGGTGCGGTGCTGACCTCCTACGTTGGCGTCAGCGGCTTGCTGGAAAGGATAACGCTCGACCGCATTTTACCCAATTTTCTCCTCCAAAAAAACAAGCGTGGCGCTGCATACCGCATCATCATTATGTTCTTTCTGTTGTGCCTCTCAATATTGTTAATTACAAATGGGGAAATAGGCATTCTGGCAGGCGTTTACACTATATCCTTTTTATTGGTCATGGGTTTGTTTGGTCTTGGCAATGTTTATCTCAAAATAAAGCGCAATAAACTGCCCAGGCCCGAACGTGCCTCACCGCCTGCTATCTTGCTGGCCCTAGTAGGCGTGGGAATTGCCATTGCTGGCAACGTCATCATGAACCCACAGTATTTCACGGTTTTCTTGCAGTATTTTATCCCTACATTTTTGGTGATATTGATAATGCTCAACCGTACCGTCCTGTTGAAAGCCTTGTTGCAATCAATCAAATACTTCTTCGAGCCCGTGCAGAAATTCGTAAAAAGTTTGAACAACCGTATTCTTCGGCTCATCAACGACATAAATTCCCAAGAATTTGTTTTCTTCACAAACGAAGATGATATGGCGGTGCTCAACAGCGTCATGCTCTACATCGGTCGCAACGAGCATACCAGAAAACTCAAAATCGTGACAGTGTTAGAAGCAGACAACCCCATGTCAAAAAAGCTTAGAAGTGACATCGAAGTGCTCGACAGGGCGTATCCGGACATTGATATCGAGTTCATCGAAATGGAAGGCATTTTTGGCCCGGAACTTATTCAGGGGCTTTCTCAGCAATGGAAAATCCCGGTGAACTTTATGTTCATTGGCTCGCCGAGCGACCATTTCCCTTATCGGATTGAGCAGTTGGGCGGGGTGCGGTTGATTATTTGAGAAAGGGATTTCTTGAACAAGTTATTCATTGGAAGGCACGATGTCGAGATTCTTATTCAACATAAGACCGATTATGACACCAAATGTATCTCCCTGAAATAAGTTGACACACGATGAGCAATCTTATGACAATCAACGAGTTGAAGGAAAGCGGCAAAAAGTGCTGGTTGAAGGAAAGCGGCAAAAAGTGCTGACGGTAAGAAAAATTATTCAACTAATACCTGTCAACCTATTTGAGGGTAATACAAAGCAACCAAAGCGATTTTTATCCCTCAATTAACACCCAAAACGAAATGTACTTCAACATACATTTCAGAACATCACCACCCAACCCCAACACCAAAAAAAACCGTTTACTTGTTTTTTAAGACTTTTGCATAAAATTCGCACAGCCTATGGCCATTGAGTACTCCACGGAGGAGCAGCACTTGTTTTTGAAAGTGAAATCGGGCGATAAAACCGCCTATCGGGCGCTGTTTGACCGCTACTACAAATACCTCGTCGTCACCGCCAACAACATCCTCGGCGACAAGGAAACCGCCCGTGACCTGGCGCAAGACGTTTTTTTTGAACTCTGGAAACGCCGGGAATCCATCGAGGTGCAGACCTCGCTGAAGGCCTACCTGCGCCGCTCCGTCGTCAACAAAACCCTCAATTTCATCAAGGCCCGCCGCTTCGACTTCACCGAGCCGGAGCGGATGCCGGAGCGCCCCTCCCCTGCCCTCGATGCCCAGTCCATGCTCGAAGCCACTGATTTAGAGCTGGTGATACACCAAGCCATCGCTGCACTGCCGGAGCGCTGCCGGGTCGTTTTCACGCTGTGCAGGCTCGAAAGCATGAGCCACAAGGAAATTGCAGCGCAGCTCGACATTTCCACCAAAACCATCGAAAACCAGATGACCCGTGCCATTGCTGCCCTTCGGGAAGCCGTTGGGCCGTACGTGACCCCTGCCCTGCTGGCTTGGATTTGCGGGAGCAATTATTTTTAAGAAAATCCTAAAATCATTAGGGGAAATGCCTACTTCGATTGTCATGGGAATATGGGTTTTTGGTTCATGGTTTCTGGGGAAAGTCGTGGTCTTTGCGAGTTCCTAGCCGCTCCCTGAAACCTGAAACCAAAAACCAAAAACCATCAAATCTATGGAGGAAGAACTTTACATATCACTTTTACAAAAGCAGCTCAGCGAACGGCTGACGCCGCAGGAGCAGTCCAGTTTGGACGATTGGCTGGTGCAATCGCCCGATCACCAACTGGTCGCAAACCAAGTCGCACGAACTTGGGAGCTGAGCGGCGGCTTCTCACAAGCCGTCGAATTGGATGCCGACGCCGACTTCGAGCGGCTGGAACGGCGCATTGCGAAAGCCGGAGAAACGCCCGCCGCAAAGGTCGTGGCCATGCAACCAAAGCGGAACTGGCTGGCCATCGCAGCGGCCATTTTGCTGCTGGTGGCTGCGCCGCTGGTGCTCCGCAAATTCATGGCAGGCCCGGAAATGGGCCGCTTCGCAACGAGCGACTCTCGTGCCGAACAGCCCGTGGAACTGGCCGACGGCTCCAAGGTTTGGCTGAACGCACATTCCTCGCTCCAGTTTTTCACCAAAAACGAAGGCAAGGAACGCCGGGTGGAACTGACGGGTGAGGCGTTTTTCGAGGTGGCCAAAAACCCGGAAAGGGCGTTCGTGGTGCACACCAACCTGGGCAACGTGACCGTGCTTGGCACCTCCTTCAACGTGCGCAACCCCGAAGGCAGCACCAGCCTGGAAGTGAACGTCAGCACGGGCAAGGTGCGCCTCCAACCCAGCGGCAGCAGCCAAAGCTTGCTCCTGCTCGCCAACGAAACGGGCATTTTTGACCAAAACAAAAACAGCCTCGTGAAATCGGGCGGCGTTGCCAACAACACGGCCGCTTGGCATACCGAAATACTCCGCTTCGAGAACACGCCGCTGGAGGAAGTGCTCCGCCGGCTTTCCTCGCTGCATGGTGTCAGCTTGTCCCTCGAAAACCAAGGAGTTGCGACCTGCCCCATCACGGTTTCTTTTGAAAAATCAAGTTTGGAACAGGCCATGGAAACCTTGAGGGCCTTGCTGGGCGCAGAAATAGTGAAAGTGGCCGACAAGGAGTTCCGAATAAAGGGCGGGCGATGTGGGTGAAAACAGACATTAGATAATAGACAATAGACATTAGATAAGATATTGATAGTCAATTATTTGCGTGGCTTCTAATATCTATTGTCTATCGTCTAAAGTCTGAAATAACATACAACCAATTGATAGCCAATTATTTAAAATCATATCTTTCAACACTACAACCTTCACGTGCCCTGCTTTGGGCGGTGAAGGTTGTCATCGTTTTGGCCATCGGCCAAGGCCAATTGAAAGCTCAAAACTTGCTGAACAAGCCCGTCAGCCTCTCTGTGAGAAACGAGACCGTTCCAGCAGCACTCGGGCTTTTGGTCAAAAAGAATGACGTGCAACTGGCCTACAGCGAGCATTTTTTTAACGAAAAAAAGCGGGTGACGCTGAAGGCAAAGTCGCAGCCGATGCGGGTGGTGTTGGAGCAAATCCTCGAAGGCACGGGCGTGGGTTGCCGGGAAGCTGGCGGGCAAGTGGTGCTGTTCCTGCTGGAGGTGGAGGAGGTAAAGTCCATCACTCTGAGCGGTTTCGTGGAGGACTCGGAGACGGGCGAACGGCTCATCGCCGCCGCGGTTTACTCCCCCGAACTGGGCATGGGCACGGTGACGAACGAATACGGTTTTTACAGCCTGACCCTGCCCAGCTCCGCCAAAAACCTGCGCTTCGACTACATCGGCTTCAGCCAGGAAACGGTCGCTTTGGTCAAGAAAGAAAACCAGCGCATCAGCCGGGCCATGAAGCCGTCGCTGATGCTGACGGAGGTGGTGGTAGTGCCCACGGACTCCGTGCTGGGCAACCTGCTGCCATCCCCTGGCTCGATGAAGCGATTCAAGCCAGCGGATTTCAAGTCGGCGCCGGACCTTGGCGGCCAGAGCGACCTCTTCCGGATGATGCAGCTGCTGCCGGGTGTGCAGACCAGCCCGGACGGGTCGGGCGGCTTTTACGTGAGAGGAGGCAATGCGGACCAAAACCTGGTGCTGATGGACGGCGTGCCGGTCTATAACGCTGACCACATGCTGGGCATGTTCTCCATTTTCAATACTGCCGCCATCCGGGACGCCAAGCTGCTGAAAGGCGGCATCCCGGCGAGGTACGGTGGGCGCATTTCCTCGGTGATGGATGTCTATACAAAGGATGGCAACCAGCACCGCTGGGGCGGGGAGGCGGGCATTGACCTCATCGGTGCCAAGGCGACGCTGGAAGGGCCTTTTGCGAAGAAAAAAGGCACGCTTATGGTGAGCGGACGGCGGTCGCACAGCGATTTTTTCCTCTTGCCTTCTGTCAATAAACTGCTGCAAACGGATGAGTTTATTGACCCCAATTACAAATTTTACGACTTCAACACGAAGTTGAGCTATGGTTTTTCGGAGAAGGACAAGCTCTATTTAAGCTATTACAAGGGCATGGATTTTTACGGTGGGAGGGATGAATTCGTCTATGAAATGGGAAGCGAAAAGAATGAGTTTAACCTGAAATGGGGCAATACCATCACCTCGCTGCGCTGGAACCACCTGTTTAATTCCAAGTTGTTTTCCAATACTTCCATGACCTACAGCCGCTTCAATTTCTCCTTGGGGAGCTTGAGCAATTCAACCTATGATACAGGTGAGCCGGGCCAAGAGCCGCTTCGTTTTTCCTATTTCATTGGTTTGTCTTCGCAAAACCGGGACTGGGCCTGGAAAACCGATTTTGACTATACCCCCGCACCAAATCATTACCTCCGCTTTGGGGCAAATGTGACCATGCACCAGTTTCAACCCAATGCCCAGGTTTTTCAAGAGAACTCCATTGATGGCAACGTGGTGGACAGCCTGGGTATCAATGATTATTTGAATATGCAGACTGGTACCACCTTGCAAGCCACCAGCTTGGATGCATACGTCGAGGACGAATGGCGGCTTGCGCAAAACCTCACGCTCAATACTGGGCTTCGCCTGGCTGGTTTTGTTTCCGAAGGCAAACCCTTTCTCTCACCGGAGCCTCGCATCAATATTGCCTACCAAGCCACCCGTCGCCAGAAACTGACGGCCTCGCTCACCCGTACCACGCAGTACCTGCACCGGGTGGCCACCTTGGGGTTCTTATTTCCCGGCGATTATTGGACACCTACCAATCGCCAACTTGGGCCGCAGAAGGCATGGCAGGCCACCATCGGGACGGAGGCTAAGCTGGGCAAAGGCTATGCGTTCAGCGCCGAAGCCTACTACAAAACCATGCATGGGCTGCTGGCCTTTCCCGATTCGTTTATCTATGACCCATTTTTGGGAGAACAAGACCCTGCGGATTATTTCATATCCAGCCGTGGTAAAAGCCGTGGCCTGGAGCTGCTGCTGCGCCGAGAGGAGGGCCGCCTGGGCGGCTGGGTGGGCTATGGCCTCACCAAGACCACTCGCATCTCCGAGTTCCTAAACGCAGGCAAGCCCTATCCATTCAATTATGATAGGCGGCATGAGCTGAAACTCTTTACCTACTTCCGGTTTACCAACCGCTGGACTGCCAGCATGAACTGGATATATGGGTCGCCCAACCCGCAAGTCTCAGATGAAGGGAACATTCCCGCCAAGCCGGGCGAGACGAAC
>JBGSWN010000228.1:0-23031 GCA_041752395.1 Saprospiraceae bacterium
GGCATGCGGTGGAACCATGAGCCTGTCCAACACATGCTATTGCTCAGGGGGCTTATTTGCACAAACGGGAGATGGCAACAGTTCTGGGAAAAATTGGATAATAATGGCCTATGATTTTACATCAAATCAAAGCCGCACCCCGGCGAAGGGTATCATCCGGCAGTCGTTTGTGGATTTTGGGAATGCGTTTTTAGGGATGTTGGTGGAAGGGGGGAGAAGGCAGTTGGTGGCGTTTTTTGCGGAGAAGGGGGTGGGGATGTTGAGTAGAGGGGCATCCAACAATACAGATGAAGAAAAAGGAGAAGGTAAAGACAATTTACCTTCAGAAATAATAAGGCGTAAATTGAATCCACCATATGAGATTCGTGCTACTTTATTTTTTGCAAGTGATAAATTAAGGTCAAAACATGGTAATGATGCCCATAACTTAATTACCTTTTCAAGTGAACTATTAAGCCTACATGGCATTAAATTACTACCACACCCTGAAAATAAAAGTCCATTTGAATTAAATTACTCTGATAATCTTTTTTATAATGAGGACAGTAAAAATGATTCCTTGGAAAGGAAAACATTTTATTCCGAAATATATAAAATAAGAGAAGCTGCAAATCAGAAATTTAGAGATGATATCCCGGTGAAACAATCCGCAAGGATACCAATCATTTTTTGCTATTTTGTCAATAATAAAGAGAGCAGTGTTATTAATGGAATAACAATAAGGAACGAAGATAGTCCTGTGGTTGCCCCTAAATGGTTGCCATTTATACTAATCAATCTGAACACTTCAAATTTTAATCGAGCAACTATTGCTCATGAATTAATACATGCGGCAGGTCATCGCCACCCTAAAGGTGGAGGCAATAATGATGGCGTAGAATATGATGTCATGAATTTCAATTCTCAAAGGCTTTCGCCAAACCATATCCTTATTAGAAATGAACATGTTGAAATGTTAAGTAAAGCATACTTTAGTAGCCCATTGGCTGTTGGAGCGGGTAAAGCACTAAAATCTGTCAATGAAATAAAAGACGAAACGGATTTTATAAAGAAATTTATTCAATCATCCATTAATAAAGATATTAAAGATTCTATATCGCTATTTGTGGATGTGTTAAGAAATGTATCCACAGAAACAGATGTGACTCTTAGTTATGGACAGTTTTCTGTAAAAGAAACTACAAATTATCAAGCAAAAAATACAGAAGAGTTGTTTTTATTAGCTTATGGTTCTGCTTTGATTTCAGAAAGAGAACTAAAGTTGAAGGTCAATGCAGAAACAGTAAGTAATACTCAGCCGTTTTTAGATAGAGAGATGAAAGATTGCTTTAATGTTGCTAGCTATGTAGCGACTAAGTACCACAAATCATTAAAAAAGGCTAAGAAAAAATTCTCACCAAAGAAGTTTGGGGGTGCTATCGCTGGTGTAAAAGAAACAAAAGATAAAAATGGTAATAGCCTTTTGATATATAGCGAACCCCTTGTCGAAGTTTATGATGAAATTATAACTGGTTTAGACAGCGGTTATCTTATAAAGGTCGGAGTGCTAAGTGGTGAAGTTTTTAATCCTCCAAATAAAAAAATTAACCCAGAGACAGGCATGCCTAACCCCGACCATTTTTTATTGATATTTGATTACTTTAAAATTGACAATATTTATTGTTTCTTGTTTTGGGATAGCGACCATATTACGACTAATTTCAGCTCACTTGGTTTTAAATTTAACATAAATAAAAAAGATGAATCAAGTGGTTTGGTTTTCGATGGTTTTGGAATATTATTTGGACTAGAAAAGTCGTTTTCTACAGGATTCAATAGTGAGGATTTAATTTCAATTGGTGCTCATCCGTCAAAAAAAGAAGTTTATGGAAATGGGTATCACCAAAAATTACAGTCTAGTGATATTAGTATTATTCGGCATCGCTATCAGGTCTATTATGTACTTAACATATAGAAAGCCCAAATGTTACAAGCCTGTTTTCGCAGCTTCAAAATCACTTACTTGCATCACTAAAGGAAGGCAAAACCAGTGATATCAAGTATAATTCCAGCAGCATCAAAGTCAATTATTCCTCAATTTCAAAATATTCTAAAAAAAACTAAAAATGTCAAACTTCCTCACACAACTCACCTTACCCAAAAAACATGACCCCCAAGCCTTCATCGCCTATATGAAACAGGATTTCCTTGGCGAAGTGCGCAAAGTGCCCCGCATAGGCACCATCACCGGAGCTACGCTGCTCGTTGGCAACTGGACGAGCAACAGCCACCAGTACCTGCTCCTCACTGAATGGGATGGCAATGCGCACAGCCCCTTCGAGTTTTTGGAAAGTGAGATTTTTACGGACTTCAAGGCAAAAATAAAGGAGCTCGGCGCTTTTGAATCCGCTGCCATCTTAGCGCCCAATACATAACCCACCCAACCATCATGCAAGAAATCGAAAAAAAATACATCCAACTCGGCGGCGAAGCCGGCACCCTCGGGCCCCCCACCAGCGGATACGACCTCAACCCCGACCAAGTCGGCTTCCGTAGGCATTACAAGCACGGCAGCATCTACTGGCATCCTGACACGAGGGCGAATATGATTTTCGGGAGCATTCGTAAGCTCTGGTCAAACCCCCATCGGGAGGAGTTAAAAGAGGGAGAAACAGGAGGCCGGGACGGCTGGGAGCAGGGGCTTTTGGGCTACCCCCTCACCGACGAAACCGCCACGCCTGACCATGTGGGGGCATACAGCCACTTCCAACGGGGCAGCATCTACTCGCACCCGGTTCTTGGCACCTGGCGCTTGCAGGGCATCATCCGTGACATTTGGGCGAGGGAAGGCTGGGAGCGCTCGAAATACGGCTACCCCATCTCCGACACCGACCTACGGGAAGATAAGCTGACGCATTTTGGCAGGTTTCAGCATGGCGACATCGAGTGGTTTCCGCACGAGGCACTGGCGGCCATACAGGTCAAGTACAATGCCTACGGGGCAGCATCGGGTCAGCTCGGCCAAGCCACCGAAGACTTTAAGCGCTGCCCAGATGGCATCGGTTATTACCAGCATTTTGAACATGGCTGCATCTACTGGCAACCGAAGTTCGGGGCGGTGGCGGTGTTCGAGCCTATCCGTCAGAAATGGGGCGAACTGGAATGGGAGCGGGGCCTGTTGGGCTATCCCATCCGTGACGAGTCATCCACGCCGGGCGGTGCAGGGCGTATCTGTGCCTTTCAAAAAGAGGGCGGCTACATCTACTGGAAAACCGGAAGCGACAAAGCCTTTGAAGTTCATGGCAATATTGGCAAGCAGTACGCCGACATGGGCTGGGAACAGTCCCGGCTCGGATTCCCCGTTTCCGATGAAATGGATGCCGATGGGTCGGATTTTCAGCGTGCCAGTCATTTTGAAGGGGGGCATATTTATTGGGGCCCTGATCGGATTGTCGTACTATGAAGTGGGAATGCCACTGGCCTTCCCTTCCCAGCTGGCAATTGGTCTTCCTTTCAAATAAAAGCGCTACGCTGGTTACGGTCTCCGACCGGATACCAGTATCGGCACGCCTTCAGACGTGAGCATCTGAATCCCAAAATCCCCCTATCTTCGCCCCAAACAACCACCATGTCCTACATAGCACAACTAAACCACCAACTCCACCCGCAGCCCAGCGCGGCCTACCGGGTACTGGATTTGTTCGCTGGCTGTGGCGGCCTGTCGCTGGGCTTCGAGGCGGCGGGGTTTCATAGTGTCGGCTACGAGATGGACGAGCGGGCTGCCGATACCTACAACAAGAACCTGAAAGGCCCCTGCCATGCGCAGAAGCTGAGCATCGAAACGGAATACGACAATGGCTTCGATGTGGTGATAGGTGGGCCGCCCTGCCAGCCGTTTAGTGTGGGCGGGCACCAGAAGGGCGTGTCGGATGAGCGGAACGGGTTTCCCATTTTCATCAAGGCGGTGGAGCAATTGCAGCCCCGTGTTTATGTTCGAGAATGTACGAGGCATGTTGTACGCCAATAAATGGTACTTGGACGAGGTGACGGCTAGCCTGCGCAGCTTGGGCTACCGCATCGAGCACCGTTTGTTGAGTGCTTTACTATTTTTTTTACGCACCACAAAAAATTGGCATGTAAATTGTCAACCATAATTATAGGGCAAATACATTTCGCAGCCTATTTTCCAACAACTTTCCATATTGACATTCTGAGGTTTTCCTGCGCTGCTTGGATTGCAGTGGTTGAGGCGAACGTATCGGTGATTTCCAATCCATCTAGGTGCATGTTTTCGATGATTTTTTTAACCTTTAAATCGAATAACATGAAAGATGAAAAGCCTTCCTACAAAGGCACACAACAGAACCTCTATTCCCTCTCCCGCAAGGCATGGGCCTATTGCCTGCTCTACATTCTCGATTTTGCGTTAAGGGACAAGGATTATAACGCAGAATTGGTCGCCGCACAATTGAGCCTCGTGGACGACGCAGAGGCATTGCCGGATTACGAAAACCGCAAGGAAATACCTGCCGAAACGTATGGCGATATGCAAAAGGCACGGGTGGCTTTATTGGACGAATGGCAATTCCTGAAAGGATATGTCATGGAAGGTTTTCCAGAATCGCTGCGAAAAGTGAAGCTGGAGGCAGCAGGTCAAGGCCATTATAAGAAGGCGCTGGGTGGCAGCTTAGACAGCACAGTGGCCATTTTCAATGCAGCCAATACCTTTATGGCTTCCAATAAAACAGAACTTATAGACAAAGGCAAAATGCCGGGAGAATTTCCGACTTCCTTCAAAACGCTGGGCGATAATTTCAAGGCATTGCGCAGTGTATATGATGGAAAGGCAGATACGAAGGATGCGCAGACGGCCACCAAGGACAAAGCAGATGCTGCTATATTAATGGGATTAAGGCCGATGTTGCGGCTGGGTGCCAGGGTCTTTAAAAACGACGAGGCCAAGCGGGTTAAGTTCATCTATGATAGGCTATTGGACGAGGTGCGTGGCAATTCGGATGCTGGACTGAAAGGCATATTCACGAATGCCGATACCAAAAAGCCCATTGAGGGTGTGCGCATACGTGCTATTGATACGGATTATGTGACTATATCCGATAAGGATGGCCGCTTTTTCCTTGCAATGGCCAGTAGCGTATATACGGTCGAAATCACGGCACCTGGTTATGAAACCATGACGTTTTATAAGCGCAAAATTGAGATTGGTTCGAAGCATCGGTTCAGCCAAGCGCTAGTGCCTGTGCCTGGTGACTCCATGAATGTCCCTTCTACTTCCATGCTTTCAGATATGTTGAAGGATGTTCCAGTGGAAAATGGGGTTCATGTTTGAGTTTGTGAAACACTTTAATGCTCGATAAATGCCTGCTCAATGTTATAATGAGCAGGCATTTATATTTTGGGATATACCCTTCATCTCCTGTCAAATATCCAACAACCGCCGGTGGTAATTGACCTGCCCAAGGTGATAATCCAAATGCACGGCCAGGTGCACCAGAAACTGCCCCGCAGTGGTTGGCACTTGAAAAACGGGTGTGGTAAATTCGGCGGCCCATTCCGCATCGCTCATATTGTCGAGCACCTTGTCCACCATATCAATCGTAGCTTCGATATGGGCGATAAGCTCCGTGCGTGGCACATTTTTCAGGGAAAATTCCAGTTCCCGTTGCCGCACATAGCCCGTATGTCCCATCTGAGCTCCAATGAAATGGTTGATATTGCCAATTAGGTGCAGGCAGAGATTGCCCGCTGAGTTGGTGATGTTTTTCTCGACCTGCCATATCACTTCCTCGTTTTGATAGGCCGCGATTTCGGTTTTCAGTTTGGTGAGGTCTCGCCGGAAAAGCCTTTTCAAAATGTCTTTCAACATGGTTGTTATTTTCATGAGTGATTAATTTTTCAATTGGAAATGGTTCTATCCAATGCAAATTTAGGTGTTTGGCTGGTAATCCCAACTTTCACAAAACGCTGGAATTTTTCAAAGCGGTTTTAAAACAAGTTTCCAAGGCAAGTAGGTGGTTTTTTCTACCTTTGATTAAAAGACAGCTTAAAACTGACCACAATGGAAGAATCTATTTTTAATAAAAAAACCGCAATTGAGGACGCTCAAAAATATTTGAATGCTGACAAGTCTGGCCTTTTGCTGGAATCACAATTGGAAGGTGCAAAAATCTTGGCCGAAACTCATTACCAGCAAAGTAGCTTCACCTATGCCCGGCGGCTTTACCAAATGCTTTACAGGCGGTTCGGGAAAACGGATGAATCCCGTCTTAGTATCTCTAAAAAACTAGCCATTTGCACCTACAAGGACACAGATTTATCCAGCGATATAAAATTTGATGCAGCGGCACAACTGTTGATGGATGACTTCGGAAATGGTGGTGAGGTCTCTGATGCCAATGTATTGGGCATATTGGGCTCCATTTTTAAAAAAAAATGGAAATATGACAACCATGTGGGGCATTTATACCAATCGCTCCGGTATTATATCAAAGGGCATAAAATTGCGCTGAACGACGAAGTTGGTAATCTTTCTGATATGACTTACTGCGGTATCAACATAGCCATGGTCTATGATTTATTGGCTAGGATTGGGGTGTTCTCAGACAATATGAGTGATGATGGCAATGACCCATTTTTCAAGCTTTTTCGGGAATATTGCGACGAAGCAAAAAAGATGCGGGAGAAGATATGCGGCGCATACGCACTGGATTTGGCCCAATTGGAAATAACATGGAAGAGTGACCCTGCTGCCATGGAAAAATTCGATGGCGAGCAACGATATTGGTATTATGTTACATGGGCCGAGGCATTGCTTGGTTTGGAGCAGTTCGAGGAAGCTGAGGCAATGTTCAGCGAGTCGTTGGCCAAAGCAAATGTGCCAGACTGGAAAAAAGACGCAAGTTTGGCGCAGTGTGCCGAATTGGTGGAACTACTTTACGGCAAAGATGAAGCTCGGTTATTGAAGGCTAAAAAGGTGCTTTCTATACTGATTGGTGAAGGAAATAAACTGCCCAACCGAGGCATAAAATACGGTTTAGCACTGTCCGGTGGTGGTTTTCGGGCTTCGTTGTTTCATATAGGCGTATTGGCCAAGCTAGCGGAGGCCGATTTGCTTCGCAAAATCGAAGTCATCTCCTGTGTTTCTGGAGGCAGTATATTAGGTGCTTACTATTATTTGATGCTCAAAAAAAAGATTGGAGAAGGCGAAAGGGATGCCTTGAAAAAAGCTGATTATATTGAATTGGTGAAAACCTTGGAAAAGGATTTTTTAGTGGATATAAACAAAAATGTCCGCCTGAATATATTGTCCAATATTGGTGATAATTTTAAAATGGCTTTCAACCCGAAATACACCCGAAGTAGCAGAACGGCCATGTTGTACGATGATTTTTTGTACAGTAAATTGTTTGAGGATAAGCAAGTTTTAATGAGCGATTTAAAGATAAAACATGCTGGCGAAAAATCTTTCAACCCCATTCAAGAAAACTGGAAACTGGATAGCAAAGTGCCGATTCTGGTGCTAAATGCTACGACACTCAATACAGGGCATTCTTGGCAATTTACCTCCACTTACATGGGCGAATCGCCCGCTTTTATTGGGACGGAGTTCGATGCCTTGCCCAACCTCCGACGCTTGTATTATGATGAAGCCCCGGAAGGTTTTAAACAAATACCACTGAGTATCGCCGTTGCTGCCTCTGCCGGTGTGCCGGGCCTGTTTTCCCCCATTGAATTGGATGGATTATATGAGCTTCCCAACAAAAGGGGTGAACCATTGCGCAAGCAAAACAAAGATATCCGGCTTTTATTGGTGGATGGTGGCGTACATGACAACCAAGGCATATCGGCATTGTATGAACAGGAATGCAATATGCTCATCATAAGTGATGCCTCTGGGCAATTGCCGGAAGATATGCGGCCTTCGAGCAGTATTGTAAACGTGGTTAGCCGGACCAATGCTATCTTGCAAGAACGCATCCGAAATAGCCAGTTCCTCGACCTCGAAGCCCGAAAGAAATCAGGCGTGGTGCATGATTTTATACTGATGCACCTGACCAAGGGGCTTTCTCCCGATGTGATTAACTGGAAAGATTGCAAAGACCCCTATGTGCCGCCAATTTCGGTGGAAAAAAGCCAAGCCTCGAAAGACCCTGACAACCTCGAATATGGCGTAAAAGCCAAGCTCCAAACCCTGTTAGCCAGCATCCGAACCGACCTCGATGCCTTCCATGATTCAGAAGCCTATTCGCTTATGTTCAGTGGCTATAAAATGACGGGCAATGAACTGTCCAAATTAACCAGTATTGTGCAGGGAATTCCGGCGGATAACCATAACAATGACTGGGTTTTTATGGGTATTGAAGCAGTACAGCAGGATGGAAAAAAGGAAAAAGAATTGGAATCAAAACTGGCGCCGTCTGCTAAACTTTTTGGCAAACTTATTACACTTTCAAAACCTACCAAATGGGCATGTGGAATACTTGTGGCCATTATGATACTTATAGCTATTTATGGCACCTATATTTGGCTGCCTCTTTATCTTGCAATAATAGTCCTAACTATTCTAGTTGCCGAAATTTTCCTGTTGCCTAAAAAGCTAAATTTTAAAACGCTATTACTTCTAATAATAGGCATAATACCCATTGTGCTAATCGGTTTATTGTCGTTTTTATTTAAAAACCGACTCACCAGTTGGTACGAGAAAGCAGGCAAATTACCACAATGAAAACAGCAATTAGCGGGACATATGAACTTCAATTTTCCCGCTAATCTACCCTTCGCAAAATCTCCTCCGCCGCTTCCCGGCCACTCCACGCAGCACCATTCATGAAGCCCGCATAATCCCCGCCGCAATGCTCGCCGGCAAAGAGTATATTGCCCACCGGCAGCCGCTCCGCCCCGACAATGCTAGTGTACTGTCCAATCTTTGGGCACACGTAGCTGCACAGCGTGAACGGCTGACTCGGCCAGTGCATCCGGGCCACTTTGCCGTTGTGCTGCTCGGTGGCCCCCTTGTAAATCTGCTCCCATTTCGGCAGGTATTTGTCCCGCTGCGACTCGGGCGTACCCTCTCCCAATTTTACCCCAGAAGGCCCACCAAAAAGGATGGAAAGGCCCGCCGTTTCGTTGTCTTTCGTCTGGAGTTGGGCGTTGTCCCAGCCGTTTGGGATGCCATTATCGCCGTACACCAGGCCAGTGTAACCCGCTTTGCGCCAGAAATGCGACTTCATGCCGAGCATCAGTTTGGAATTGCTGCCAAAACCGAGCTTGTTGATGCTCTCCCGTTTGATGGCGGGCATTTCGATGGGAAAATCCACTTGGCGAAGCTTAGTGAAAGGCAGGGCGAGGATGACGTAATCGGCCTTCACGTCTTCGTTCATGCCACCGAAATGGAGTTTGTAGCCGGTGCTGTCCATGCGCAGCGATTCCAGTGGGCGGTTCAGTTGGATGTTGGAGGCGTACTTTTTCGCCAACGCATCGGGGATTCGCTGGTTGCCGCCCCGCACCTTGTAGCGTTCGTCGCTGCTGCCGAAGAGGGCGATATGACCATCTTCCGTTTCCGTGGAAATGAGGACGGTGAGGTTCAGGCTCGACTGCTCTTTTGGCGACAGCCCGTATTCTGATTCGTAGGCGTTCTCGATGAATTTGCGAATCCAGCCCTTTGCCCCAATTTTCTTCAGGTACTTGCAAAGGTTCATATTGTCCAGCTTTCGGACGAACGGGTCTTTGTTCAAATAGTTGATTTCACTGAATTCTGGCAGCTTTTCCATGTCCGCCGCCATGCGTGGGGCGAAGGTTCGGAACTCATTCACCACTTCTTCCAGCGTCCGCAATTTTCCATCGAAAAAGAAAGCCTCGGCCTCCAATGCTGCTTCACTGGCCTGAAAATAATCCACCAATTCGAGGTCAAATTCCTTCGCCAGCGCCCACATATCTTCGTGGTCGGTGTCAATAAATTCGCCGCCAAATTCTGTCCAAGTGCCATCGCCCATCACATTTTTTACCGTGAAAATACGGCCACAGGTTCGGCCACTCGCTTCGTAAATGGTGGCATCGAGGTTGTGCTTTTTCAAGTGGTGCAAGGCATTCAGGCCCGCCATGCCACCACCCACGATGACGATTTTTGGCGCAGCCGCCCCAATGAAAGGTGCAATAAGCGGTTTGCGAAGCAACCCCGGAACCAGCGCCCCCGTGAGCATGGCCTTTCCCGTATTTTCCAAAAAACGGCGACGGCTAAGGTCTGCTTCTTTTGCCTGTCCGATGACCTCGGCAGTGTCCGTTTGCAGTCGTTCTGCCCGAAGGGCGAGGGTAAACGCACGCCGCACGGTGGCGAAAAGTTGGGTACGGATAGTTTTCATGACGAGGTGATTTTTGTTGGTCAAATGTAGGTTGAAATAAATTTTCGCTCTAATTTTTTTTGATACATTCGTCGCTCAAAATTATTGACATGCAAATCAGTTCCATTGTTTTTTCTTCCTTATTTCTAGTAGTCTCAACTTGGAAAGGCTGCGGCGACAAAACCACTACCGCTACCCCAAAACAAGGCCAGTGGGTCCAGCTTTTCAACGGTAAAAACCTTGACGGCTGGGACGTCAAAATCGCTGGTTTTGACCTTAACGACAACTACCAGAACACCTTCAGCGTGAAGGATGGTTGCATCACCGTGAACTACGATGGTTACAAGAGCTTTGACGAGCGTTACGGCCATTTGTTTTATAAAAACCCCTACTCGCACTATCGCCTGCGGGTCGAGTACCGTTTTTTCGGCGAGCAGGCACCGGGTGGTGAGGGTTGGGCGCTTCGCAACAGTGGGGCCATGCTCCACGGCCAGACCGCAGCTAGTATGATGAAGGACCAAGACTTCCCCATCAGCATCGAGGCGCAGTTTCTTGGTGGAAATGGCAAGGACGAGCGCCATACCTCCAATCTCTGTACCCCCGGCACGAACGTGGTTTTCAAGGGCAAATTTGAAACAACCCACTGTCTCGATTCCAGCTCCAAAACCTACCATGGCGACCAGTGGGTGACGGCGGAGTTCCTCGTGCTCGGCGACTCGCTCATCCAGCACATCCTCGAAGGCGAAGTTGTGATGGAATACACTAAGCCCACCATTGGCGACGGGGTGGTGAACAACTACGACCCGAAGGTGAAAATTGACGGAAAAGCGCTGACCAGCGGTACGATTTCGTTGCAAAGCGAGAGTCATCCGATACAGTTCCGCAAGGTGGAATTGATGGATTTGTCTGCTTCGCAAAAATGAGATTGTTCCAATTGGTTCCGGTTAGCTACATTTGACCCCGTACAACTTAAATTGGGCCTGTACGTTTGCTGATCAACAGGATTCATGTGAACCAGGCCTGGCGCTGACAATTTTATTAGCAAAAAGGTTTTTCCTCTTCCTTCCTTCCAAGGTCGTTAGACTTAAAATTTCCAGTTAATCTTTGTTGTTTCCGTTGTTACTGTTGTGAACACGTAGTTTCGAGCACCTATAAGTTGGGTTTGTAAACTGGCGGTTTGGCTTTAGGCGCTATTACCATTCAATATTTGAAAATGACCATTTTCGTTTCCAAGCTCACTCGTCTCACGAAAAGCGATGAATTGCTCAGGATTTTCGGTGATTTCGGGAGTGTAAAGTCCGCTGAAGTCATGATGGACCGAGCGACGGGCCGATCGAAATGCTTTGGATTTGTAGAAATGGAAAGTGACGTGGAGGCTGCCGATGCGATTCAGGGTTTGAACAATTCTGATTTGGACGGCAGTACGATTACGGTGAAAAAAGTGCCGCCCAAAAGCTAGTGGGTACTTTCAAGCCATCGTTACCTAGGTTCCACAGGCTGTCCTGCGACGGCGGTAGCTTGTATTGGCAGCAATACTACCGTACCTCCGAACTTCATTTTAATGCGTAAAACATGAGAAAGATTAAATTTAGGAGCTCTGATAAAATGCAGGCTCAGTTCGCTACCACCGTCCGCAAAAACGTGGATAATTATTTCAAGGAAAAGGCCATTTCACCCAAAGGCAATTGGGAAATGATGCTGAAATCGGCGGCGATGCTGTCCATGTACCTGGTCCCATTTGTATTGATACTGATTTTTCCAATGAGCGCTTGGTTGGTCTTGCCGCTGGCTATCATCATGGGTATCGGCAAGGCAGGCATCGGCATGGGCGTCATGCACGATGCGGCGCACGGCTCCTATTCCAGTAAGAAATGGGTGAACGACCTGATGAGCGCCAATATGTACCTGCTTGGCAGCGACGTTTTCATCTGGAAAGTTCAGCACAACGTACTGCACCACACCTACACGAACATCGAAGGATTGGACGGGGACATCGGCCCACGTGGCCCGCTTCGCCTCTCCGAACATGCGCCGTTGCTGAAAATCCACCGCTACCAGCACAGGTACGCTTTTTTCTTTTACGGCCTGATGACCTTGGCGAAAATGGTACGGGATTTCAGCCAATTGCGCAGCTACACCAAATCGGGCATCACTGCCAGCCAAAAGCGCAATCCAATCCTTGCGACCATCCAACTTTATTTTTTCAAAATAGCCTATCTTTTTGCGGCCATCGGGCTGCCGTTGTGGCTCACCGAATTCAATATCTGGCAAGTGCTGGCTGGCTTTTTCATCATGCACTGGGTAGCGGGCTTCATTTTGGCCACTATTTTCCAATTGGCGCATGTGATCGAGGGCGCCGAGCAACCCTTGGAGTCAAAGACTGGTTTTATTGAAAATGACTGGTTTGTGCATGAGTTGCAGACCACTGCCAATTTCGCTAAAAACAACCGCCTATTGGGTTGGTATATCGGTGGGTTAAACTACCAAATAGAGCACCATTTATTTCCGCATGTGAGCCATATCCATTATCCTAAAATTGCACCCATCGTGGAGAAAACTGCGCTTGAATTTGGCTATACGTATAATGCGAAGGCTACGTTTGTTGACGCTTTGATATCACATACGCAGCGGTTAAAAGAACTTGGTAGGTTGCAGCCTGTATTGGCTGTGAAATAGGTATATTTTGCCACTGGTTTCAATTTCAGTATAAATAAAAAAGCTTTTTACAATTGCAATTGTAAAAAGCTTTTTTATTGGTATTTCCCTTTTTTTCTTCGCAAAAAAAAATCGTTTATCGCAACCGCCAAGCCAGCCAGTATGCACCTAAAGGTACTAATATGGACAGTACCAACCCGGAAAAAATTGCCATCATCGCTATTATGTTCATCACCAACAATACGGTAGTTAAATGCCCATAATAATCCGTTTTTTTGATAAAATTTTTGATAAAAAAGCTTCTAATTATTCCGATACCAATCACGATTAAAAAGCCAATAATCGGCGTAGTCCACACATTGATATTAGCGAGGCCAATCAGCAAACTTACCAAGGCCGTCAAGCTAATATAAAGCCAGCGATAAAAGCCGTTAAAATCGGGCGCACAGTCGAAGCCGGAGATCGGGGCCTTGCTGCCAGCGATGATTCGGCGGTTGTAGGTGATGATTTGGTAAAGCCCATGGATGAGAAAACGAAAAAGGGATAGCTTGAAAAGCGGCTTGAAAACCGGAAACTCCTCACCCAAAATAAAGAACAGCGCCTCCTTCCCATACAGTGTTTCCTTGGTCTGCGTGTCGTAAAGCGGGATTTCGTGTCGTGCCCGGTCGAGGTCAATGCTGGCGAGCAACTCCGAACTGGCGCTGCTGAAGCCTACCCGGTGGTCGGGGAGGAGCCAACCAAGATTGACGAAACTGTTGGTGTATGCTTTGCAGAGGGGGCAAACGTCGTCGTAGATGATGATTTTGTTGGACAAGGTTTTCATGTTGGAAAGGATTGAATTGGCAGTGTAACAAGCCAAAGCGGACGTAGTTTTCAAGTTTCAATGAAAAGTGAAAGTTAATTTTTCTTGTTTTGCGAAGCAACCAAAAACGATATTTGCCCCAAGTCAAGGTGGCTTCAAATTTCGAATAAATGCTAAAAACAATCCTACTCCTCCTTTTCGCCCTCATCGTGCTGCCGCTCGTGGCCTGGCACTACGATTCCCCACTAGCTGCCGAGCAAAAAGACATGCTTTTCGCTATGCTAAAACTATACGCTTTCATGGCAACACTGTGTTTCGTTGTCAGCGAACTCACCCGCAATTGCAGCCAAGTGGACAAGCTATGGAGCATCATGCCCATCGTTTACACTTGGTATTTCGCATGGGCAGGCGGCTTCGATACCCGCATGACGCTCATGGCCGTGCTGGCCACCATCTGGGGGCTGCGGCTTTCCTTCAATTTCTGGCGGCGGGGCGGCTACGCTTGGATTCCTTGGGCAGGCGACGAGGACTACCGCTGGTCGGTGCTCCGCAAAATGCCGCTCCTCAATGGCCGCCTGCGCTGGGCAGCGTTCAACCTTGGGTTCATTTCTTTTTATCAAATGGGCTTGATTTTGCTGTTCACGCTGCCTGCCGTCATGGCCTGGCAGGGCAAGGGCCAGCCGCTCGGCTGGTTGGATTATCTAGCGGCAGCGCTGTTTCTCGGCCTCATCGTCTTTGAAACCATTGCCGACCAACAGCAGTGGAACTACCAAACCGAAAAGCACCGCCGCAAAGCCGCCGGGGAACCGCTCACGGGCGACTACGCAAAGGGCTTCCTTGACACAGGTCTGTGGGCCAAGCTCCGTCACCCGAACTATGCCGCCGAGCAAGGAATCTGGCTGGCATTTTACCTGTTCAGCGTGGCTGCCACTGGCCGCTGGCTGAACGGTTCGATGGTGGGTGCGGTGCTGCTGTTGATTCTGTTTCAAGGCAGCGCTGATTTTAGCGAGAAGATTTCCAGCGAAAAGTATCCAGCATACTCGGATTATGTGAAAAGGGTGGGTCGGTTTTTGCCGAGAGTGGGCTAGTGTTTAACCAAAACTACTGTGAAGTCCAGTTTGACTTATGCACTGTTTCATCTCCAAATTGCAACAAAGGAAAAACTATAAGCAAACGGCAGCCGCCAATCAAGGCGACTGCCGTTCCATCAATTTTTTTTGCAATCCCTTCAAAATAGGTTTGCTGTTTATCAACCATTTTAATCCCTGCCCACCACCAGCTTCTGCTCGAAGCGCTCCCCGCCAGCCTTCACGCTGACGATGTACAGTCCGAGCGGAGACTAATAACCAACCTGGTGTGAAGGCCATGCGCCAGCTATTTTTTTATTTTATCACAAACCGCTGACGCCAGCTCCTTCCGCCTGCTACCACTTCTACGAGGTAAGCGCCCGCCGCCAGCCCGTCTAAATCAATGATGGTGCGGAGGACGCCACCATCGGGCGATAGATTTATTGTTTTCACTTGGTTTCCCAAAAAGTTATACAGGCTAAGCCTTGCCTCGCCTACATATTCGCTGTTCCATTCAAGGGTAGCAGTGGTGGAAGTGGGATTGGGGAAGATGTGCAGCACCGCTTGGAGACCTGACAGGTCTATTGCCACCACTTTCGAGAACTCCTCCCCGCCGTCGAAGTCCATTTGCCGCAGGCGGTAGTAGAACACCCCTCCCGAGTTTTCGGGACTGGCACTACCACTCTCAAGGGGGGACTTCCCGACGGTTTCATCCAAAAAAGAATAGTCGTGCGCCTCGCTCGTCGTGCCGTTGCCAGGCACGAAGCCGATTTCCTCGAAACGGATTCCATCTGTGCTGCGCTCGACGTGAAAACCCTCGTTCCGGCGTTCTGATGCCGTTGCCCATTCGAGCAGAACACCCGTTTCTGTTGCTTTTCCGTGGAAGTGGAGCAGTTCCACTGGCAACACCAGCGGACAATCTTGCCCCGATGGCGCATCTCCGCTGATGGTCCAGGCCTTGGTGATATCGAGGTTGGTGCGGGCGGCCACGGCATTGGTGCCGTACTGCCTGCCGGTGGCGCCGAGCGAGCGGTTATTGGGCGTGACGGGGTTTCCGCTCCAGCCGATCAGCGTGGCGCTGTAGTTGTCGCAGTCCATGCCGCAGTTGTCGAGCATGGATGTCAGAGTCACAGCATTATTCAATGTCCAGGTACCGATGGGTTGGTTAAAGGCGGTGGCGTTTTGAAACATGCCGGTCATAATGGTCACCGACGCCGTGTTCCAGGTGCCGATGGGCTGGTTGAAGGCGGAGGAGCCGGAAAACATGGTCAGCATATTGGTCACCGACGCCGTGTTCCAGGTGCCGATGGGCTGGTTGAATGCAGTGGCGTTGTTGAACATGTTCCGCATATTAGTCACCGACGCCGTGTTCCAAGTGCCGAGGGGCTGGTTGAAGACGGAGGCATTTAAAAACATGGCCTGCATAGTGGTCACCGACGCCGTGTTCCAGGTGCCGATGGGCTGGTTGAAGGCGGAGCAGCCGGTAAACATGCCAATCATATTGGTCACCGACGCCGTGTTCCAAGCGCCGAGGGGCTGGTTGAAGACGGAGACATTTAAAAACATGTTCTGCGTAGTGGTCACCGACGCCGTGTTCCAAGCGCCGAGTGGCTGGTTGAAGACATCGGCATTGGAAAACATGTTATTCATATCGGTGACCGACGCCGTGTTCCAGGGGCCAATAGGCTGGTCGAAGGCGTCGGCTTGTTCAAACATTCCACGCATATTGGTCACCGCCGCCGTGTTCCAGTCGCCGATGGGCTGGTTGAAGGTTGCCGCTCGGGAAAACATGCGGCTCATATTGGTCACCGACGCCGTGTTCCAGTCGCCGATGTTGGCAGGGCTGTTCAGGCTGAAACAGTCCGCAAACATAACTGACATGCTCGTCACTCCACTCAGGTTTGGCAGGTCTGTTGCGCTGATGTCCAGGCTGTGGCAGCCGTAAAAAGCGTTTTCCATGGAAGTCCAGGCAATATCTCCCCACTGCCCCACGTCGAGCAGTTTCTGCCGGTCGCCGACGTTGTTGAAATATATCCTAGGGAAAGCGCCCTGTATCCGTATGGTGTAGGTGCCCGCCACGCCAAAATTGTGGGTCACGTCGCCGGTGAGGCCGAACTCGTCGTACGTGCCGTCGTTGTTCCAGTCCACGTCGTAGTTGTATACGTCACCGGTAAACGTCGGGACGGTGATGGAGGTGCTGTTGGAGGTGCCGGGGTTGTCGGTCTTCCAGGTGGTGATGAAGGGGTTCTGGGCGAAGGAGGTAGATGCCCACAAAAACATGAATAGCCGCAGCAGTGTCCGCAAATATGCCATGCAAGGTGATGGAATCATGCCGTTTGTGAAAATCAGGCTGCAATAAGCGTTGGAAGCAGATAGTCTCATTTATCAAAAGATTTTGGTGAAGTGTTTAGTGCCAAAGTATGCGCAGTTGCCAAATGCTGGTTTTTACTGAACTAAAGCCTGAAAGCAGTATTCCAGAAAAGAGGTTGTTGCAAATGGATTCCAGTTATCAGGGATTGGTTATCAGACCAATCAAACTTTTATAGCTTATTTGATACCCTTGACGATTTTCAAACGAACGCTAAAAGTCAAACCACGGGCATTCCTTTTCACCTTTTCGCACTGACGTTTATTGCAACTGCAACTGCTCCAGCCGCTTGTCCAGCTCGCCGTTGCGGTACTCGAAGTAGCGGTGCATCGCATAGAACAGGGCAGCAACCACGAGCGCCCAGACGAGCCAGTAGCGGAGGACCGGCCGGCTGGGCGGTGTGGACTTGCTGTGTGAATGTGAGGTGGCCATGTTCGGCTGTTTGCATTTGGCGGTTGGCGGTTGGCGGCTGGCGGTTGGCCAAGCGCTCAACGGCTGTAAAGGAGGCGAGGAACCTTGAAAACAGGAAAAAAAGCGGTCGGACAAAAGTCGGACAAAGCGAAAAACCCCTGTCAGGACTGGCTTTTCTTGCGCATCCGCTGCCCGGTCTTGTACACCGTCTGCAAGGAGACGCCGAGCATGTCGGCCATCTCCTGGTAGCCGAGGCCGAGTTTTTCGAGCGCCAGGAAGCGCAGTTCGGCAGGGGTGAGCTTAGGAGTTGCCGTCATTTGGGCTTCGAGGAAGCCGGGGTGGACCTGCTCGAACAGCGCCCGGAACTGTGTCCAGTGCGCTTCGGTGAGGAGGACGGAATGGGTGAGCTGTTCGAGGTGTTGGCTGCGCTCGCCCCGTGCGGCGAGGCCGTCCATTTCGCTGCGCAGTTTATCCGCCACGTCCGATTTTTCCTGAAAACCCTGCGTCAGGGCATCGAGGGCATTGTTGGCAGTTTCGAGTTCGGCCTGCTCCTGGTGGCGCAGGTGCTTATTGCGGCGGGACCAGGCATAGGCCGTCGCCAACAGCAGGGCGATGATGATAAAGGCGGCGTTGCGCAGCCGTTTCTGGAATTGCTTTTCGCTTTCCAGCAGTTGGAGTTGGTCGGCATATTTCTTGGCAGCTAGCCTATGGCGTAGGTTCTCGAACTTGCGGGCATCGTTTTGCAGGTCTTGGCTGTCCTGCAACACCTGGGCGAGCTGCGTGTACCGGAGGGCTTCGGTGGCATTGCCCCGCAGTTCATGGTAGCGGGCGTAGTTTTTATAAAACTTGATGTGCTTGAAAACATAAAAGCCAATATGGTTTTCGTACTGCTGCTTGATTAGTGCCGAACGTTGCAATAGTCTGCCCGTTTCCTCCATCCTGCCAAACTTCAACTTGATGGGGATATAGTCTTGTAAGGCATCGTATTCCGCCATCCACGCATCGAAGGGGCTATCCGGTTTTTCCGCTTTGGTGAGGCGGTAGCCCTCATCGGCCAAGTGTTCGACGCCCTCCACCTTGCCCTCCTCATTCCTTATTTTAGCGATGCTCAATTTGGAGAAGCCCCGCCAGAAGCGGCTCCGCCAAGCGAATTCCGGGTCGTGCGATTGGAGGTTTTCGCAGAGTTGGATGATTTTATCGGCATACTCAATGGCTTTTGCAGGGTCTTTCTTTCGTGTCCAGTAGGCTTGCAGGTAATTCAAATACAATACACAGTGTCCAAAATTATGCTCGTCTGGCTGGATGACCCGCTCAGCCACAATGAGAATGCGGTAGGCTTCCTCAAAATCTTCCAACTCCATCATAAATCGGGCGTGGTAGAGCAATATCCTATCAACCTGATAATCCAGGAGTGGCCCAAAGCCCATCCGCTGCATTTTTTCAAACGACTGCTGAACCTCCACATACATTTGTTCAAACGGCAGACTACCGTTATTGAACTTATCATACATCTTGTTCATGTGCGCCATCAAGGCTATTTCTTCGTAGCCTTCATCGTTCGCCTCCTTTTCCAAGTCCGATAATCCCGCATATAGTTGTTCATAAGTGCGCCCCCCACCCCCAAGGCATTTCCAGTAGCGGAACCTCGCAGCTAGGTGGCTGTGGGTATCATTTTGTTCACGGGCTATCTCACTCATCCGGGTCAGTAATACCTTGCTGGCAGCTCCATCCCTCACTGCTTCATCATGCAAGGGTAAATCTTGTATAAACCGATAACGCTCCCCATTGGACATGGAGCGGAAATCCTGCTCGTCGAAGGCTGGCGGCGGCTGCGCAAGTAGTGTTTGTTGCAGGCAGCAAAGGAGCAGTAAAAAGGCCAGGTAGGTGTGCTTCAAATGGGTTTTCAGATTTTGGACAAAAATAAGAAAAAGGTAGATAAATGCGGCGGCGAGTGGCGCTGATTGCCATGTATTGCAAGAAATAAAACAAACAGTTGTCGCCAGCACTTATGCCTGGGGGGAGGCTGCTAAAATTGGCAATGATTTGTGCGCTCAAATTCACCCATTCCCCGCTCGCCGAGCAAGGCATGTGGCTGGCCTTCTACCTGTTCAGCGTGGCCGCCACTGGCCGCTGGCTGAATGGCTCGATGGTGGGGTACGGTGCTGCTGCTCCTGCTTTTTCAGGGCAGCGCCGATTTGAGTGAAAAGATTTCTTCTGAAAAATATCCGGCGTATGCGGACTATGTGAAGCGGGTGGGGCGGTTTTTGCCATTCTAGTTAGTCATGAAAATTAAGTATCAACCGCTGCTTTTTCTTCAACTTGCACATCCCCCACCAGCTCCTCATACCCTTTCTGTTGCTTCCGTGAAAGGAACGAATACATCGCCGGAATCACAAAAAGCGTCAACAGCAGTGAAAACAAGATGCCCCCCACGATGACGATGCCGAGCGGTATCCGGCTCGTGGCCGCTGCACCCAATGACAGTGCAATCGGCAACGCACCGAGCGACATGGCCAGGCTGGTCATGATGATGGGGCGCATACGGGCGGTGCTGGCCTCCACGACGGCCTGCCATTTGTCCATGCCCTTCTTTCGCTTTTGGTTGGCAAACTCCACAATGAGGATACCGTTCTTCGTCACCAAACCAATTAACATGATCATCCCAATTTGCGAGAAAATATTGAGGGTTTGGTCAAACAGCCAAAGCGAGAGCACGGCCCCGGCCAAGGCCAGCGGCACGGTGAGCATGATGACGAGCGGGTCAACGAAGCTCTCAAATTGCGCAGCAAGTACGAGAAAAATCAGCACGAGGGCGAGGAGGAACGCAAAGCTGGTATTGCCCTGGCTTTCCGCAAACTCACGGCTGCTGCCTGCCAGTGCTGTGCTCCAACTGCCGTCGGTGAGCAGCCCGTCGGCGATGCGCTGCATCTCGGCGATGCCGTCGCCGAGGGTTTTGCCAGGGGCAAGGCCGGCGCTAATAGTGGCGCTTTTGTATCGGTCGAAATGGTAGAGCACGGGCGGCGAAGTCTCCTCCCGGATGCTCACGAGGTTGTCGAGCGGGATGGGGTCGCCTTGCGAGTTCCGTACGAAAATGTTCTTGAGGTCCGTGGGGTCGTCCCGGTCGCTGCGGGCCACTTGACCGATGACCTGGTACTGCTTGCCTTCTTTGATGAAATAACCGAGGCGGCGGTTGGAGAGGGCGAGTTGCAAGGTCTCGCTCACATCGGCCACGCTGACGCCCATTTGCGTAGCTTTCAATCGGTCAATCTCGATGCGAAGTTCCGGTTTGTTGAACTTCAAATCAACGTCAACCCCCTGAAAGACAGGGCTTTGGTTGGCCTGCTCCACAAATTGCGGCAGCAGCTCTTTTATCTTCTCAAAATTGTTGTTTTGAATGACGAACTGCACGGGCAGACCACCCCGGCGGTTGGCGGTGATGGTTTGCTCCAAAATCGGGAAAGCCTTGCCCTCGTTGAACTTTCCGAGGTTGCGCCCCACCATGTCCACCACGTCCTGTTGGCTGCGTTGGCGCTCGTCGGGTTCCACCAGTACCACCCGCACGAAGCCTTGGTTGACGGAGCCGCTGCCGAAAAAGCCGGGCGCTGTCACGCTCATCACCACTTTTGCCTCCGGCACACTGTCCATCATGAACTGTGACATGCGGTCAATGTAATTGTCCATGGCATCAAAGCTGGTACCTTCCGGCATGGACATCTGGAGGCGGAACTGGCTGCGGTCTTCGAGCGGGGCAAGCTCAGATTTTAGCCCACCGCCTATTTTCCAAATAACAAAAAAACAGCCCAAAATAACGGGTATTGCCATCCAGCGAATCCGCATGAACCCTTTCAGCAGCCAGTGGTAGCCATTTTCCATGCCTGCAAAAAACGGCTCGGTCACCCGCCAGAGCCAGCCATGGTGGCCGCCGCTCATTTTTACATTCAAAACGGGCGTGAGGGTCAATGAAACAAAGGCCGAAATGAGCACCGCCCCAGCTACCACCATCCCGAACTCCCGGAAGAGCCGCCCGACGAAGCCTTGCAGGAAAATGATGGGCAAAAAGATGACCGCTAGCGTGATGCTCGTGGCGATGACGGCGAAGTAGATTTCCTTTGACCCCTCCCGTGCGGCTTGCCATTTGTTCATGCCGCCTTCCATTTTCTTGAAAATGTTCTCTGTGACAACGATACCGTCGTCCACCACCAAGCCCGTGGCCAATACGATGGCCAGCAGCGTGAGGATATTGATGGTGAAACCAGCGATGTACATGATGAAAAACGCCCCGATGAGCGAGACTGGGATGTCAATCAGCGGGCGGAAGGCGACCAGTGCGTTTCGGAAGAAAAAGAAGATAACCAGTACCACGAGGCCGATGGAAATGAGGAGCGTTTCCTCCACTTCCGAGATGGATTTTTTGATGAATTTGACGGAGTCAAAAGCGACGTCCAACTTGATATCCTCGGGGACTTCATTGCGAAGCTGGTCCACCCGCTTGTAAAATTCGTCCGAGATCTCCACGTAATTGCTGCCCGGCTGCGGGGTGATGGCCACGGCAATCATCGGCACCATGCTGCGCTTGAGCACGGTTTCCTCGTTTTCTGGGCCGAGTACGGCGTTGCCGATGTCCTTGAGGCGGATTTCGCCAGCTGCGTTGTTTTTTATGATTAAATTGCCAAACTCCTCCTCGCTGTTGAGCCTGCCGAAGGTGCGCACGGTAAGTTCGGTGGCGTTCCCGGCGATTTTGCCGCTGGGCAGTTCCACATTCTCCCGTGCGAGTGCGTTGCGCACGTCAATTGGCGTGAGGCCGTAGGCGCTCATTTTGCCGGGGTCCATCCAGATGCACATGGCATAGCGTTTTTCCCCCTAAATGTTCACACTGCTGACGCCGGGGATGGTCTCCATGCGCTCCACGAGGGTGTTGGTGGCAAATTCGGTGAGCTGGAGCTGGTTGCGGATGTCGCTCTCCACGGTCATGGAGAGGATGGGGCCCGCGCTGGCGTCGGCCTTGGACACCACGGGCGGGCCGTCGAGGTCGGGCGGTAGGTTGCGCAGTGCGCCGGCGACTTTGTCCCGCACGTCGTTGGCGGCATCCTCCAGGCTGATGCCCAGCTCGAACTCCACGGTGATATTGCTCACACCTTGGCTGCTGCCGGAGGTGATGCTCTTTACCCCGGCTATGCTGTTCAGCGCCTTTTCGAGCGGCTCAGAGATTTGGCTTTCGATGATGTCGGCATTGGCCCCGGCATAGTTGGTGCGCACGCTGACGGTCGGCGGGTCAATGGCGGGGAAGTCCCGCACACCGAGGGACTTGAAGCCAAGCACGCCGAAAAGTATGATGAGGATGCTCATCACAACGGCAAGGACTGGGCGGCGGAGGGAGAGTTCGGAGATGGTCAT
>JBGSWN010000229.1:0-35100 GCA_041752395.1 Saprospiraceae bacterium
TACCTTTGCCGCCATGAACACGACACGAACAAAAGTAGGAATCCTTGGCGGCGGGCAATTGGGCAAGATGTTCGCCCTCGCCGCACACAATTGGGACGTGGAAACCTGGGCGCTTGACGCCTCCCGCAGCTTCCCAACCGGCCCTGTCTGCTCACATTTTGTGGAGGGTAATTTCGATAATTACGACGATGTGTACGCCTTCGGCAAACAGGTGGATGTGCTCACCATCGAAATCGAGCATGTGAACACCGAGGCGCTGCTCCGGTTGGAGGCGGAAGGCGTGAAGGTGCATCCTGCTCCGGCGCAACTCAACCTCATCAAGGACAAAGGACTTCAGAAGGAATTTTACCAAAAAAATGGCCTCCCGACCTCCGATTTCAAGCTCTACGAAAGCGGCGAAGCCATTCGAGAAGCCCTTCAAAACGGGCAACTTTCCTATCCTTTTGTGCAAAAATCACGCACGGCTGGTTACGATGGCAAGGGCGTTGCGGTGATAAAATCCGCTGCCGATTTGCCGCTGCTGCTGCCCGCTGCTTCCGTCGTCGAAGACTTGGTGGACCTCCAAAAGGAAATCGCCGTGGTGGTCGCCCGCAATGAACGGGGCGAGGTCAAAGCCTTCCCCGCCGTGGAGATGGAGTTCAACCCCGTGGCCAACCTCGTGGAGTTCCTCGTCTGCCCCGCCGACCTCGATCCCGACATCGAACAGGCCGCCGAAAAGCTGGCTTTGGACTGCATTTCTGCCTTCGGCATCTGCGGGCTGCTGGCCGTCGAGTTGTTTCTGACGAAAGATAACCAGTTGTTAATCAACGAAGTAGCGCCTCGGCCGCACAACAGCGGCCACCACACGATAGACAGTTGCTACACCTCGCAGTTTGAGCAGCACCTGCGGGGCATTCTCGACCTTCCGCTGGGCAGCACGAAGATGAAAACTGCCTCCGTCATGGTCAATCTCCTCGGCGAACCTGGCCACAGCGGCCCAGTCCAATACGCTGGTTTCGAGGAAGCCGTGGCGATGGAGGGCGTGAAAATTCATCTTTACGGCAAGGCCGACACCAAGCCCTACCGCAAGATGGGCCACGTCACCGTCCTCGCTGAGGACGTGGAAGCGGCAAAAGTGAAGGCGAGGAAGGTGCAGGAGACGATAAAAGTAGTTTCAGAATGAGTTTTTTTGATTGATGATATAAGATATGCGATGTATGATGTATGATTTGAGGGCCTTGTAATTTGCAATCATACATCTTAAATCATACATCATCATTCATACATCAAAAACCAGAAATTAACGTATGGCAATACATGCGTTAATACCAATAAATAAGCAATGAAAAAAGTAAGTATAATCATGGGAAGCGACTCCGACCTGCCAATCATGCGGCAGGCAGCGGATATTCTGAAAGAATTCGGCATCGAGACCGAAATGACCATCGTCTCTGCCCACCGCACGCCGGAGCGGATGTTCGAATTTGCCAAAAACGCCCACGGGCGGGGGGTGAAAGTCATCATCGCCGGAGCGGGTGGGGCGGCGCATTTGCCGGGAATGGTCGCCTCACTATCGCCGCTGCCAGTCATCGGTGTGCCCGTGAAATCCTCGAATTCTATTGACGGGTGGGACTCCATCCTGTCCATCCTCCAGATGCCGAACGGCGTGCCTGTGGCCACTGTAGCGCTGAATGCGGCAAAAAATGCAGGGATTTTGGCGGCGCAAATCCTTGGGGCGAGCGATGCGGCGGTGCAGGAGCGGGTGGTGCAGTACAAGAAAAAATTGGAAATGGAGGTGATGAGGAAGGTGGAGATGTGGGAGCGGGATGGGGTATAATTTCTTTGTTTAATCAATATTTTTAAAAAAATACCGAAATACATATGAAAAGCATGTCAGTTTATAAGTACGTGGAGAATTTATTATTTGTGCCACACGGATTTTTAGAAAAAGGCCCACAAATATTAATTGAGCCAATCACAAAATTAGATGTTAATTCACCAAAAGAGGAGTTAGGTAAAGCATTGCTTTTTTCATTGGATTGCTCCAAAATGATTATTTCCAAAGAAGAAGAAACACCTACATATAAACAAGGAATACCTGTATTTAAGCGGTTCTTGAAAATGTCAAAAGCCAATTCCAATAAAAATTTAGTCCAAAATGGCCAGCTTATTTCTGTGAAATTAAATGATGACATTATTAAGCTGGAACGATTAGAGGCAAATGTTAAGTTTAAGGGTTTTGGAACAAGTAAAACACCTCGGAAAATAGAAATGGGATTAACAGGTTTGAGTGATATGGAGATTGGAAAAGCTTTACAGCTGTTGTTCAATATTTCGGCAGAATGACCAAAATTCAGCTTTATTAGATATCAGCCACCAAATTCTGTTTTCCAAATCATAGCTAGCATTACATACCAACAAAAAAACTTCTCATCCCCGGAAAGTGAAGCTCACTTGATAGCTTATATTCAAGCTATTTAATCCATTTACCCCTACCGCATCATCACCATCTTCCCCACCACGGGCGCATGCCCATCCACCTGCATTTCATAATAATACATGCCCGCTGGCAGCGCATTTCCAGCGGCATCCCTCCCATCAAAAACTACCGCATGACTGCCTGGTATGTATGGTTTTTTATCAATCAAAACCTGTGCAATTTGCCCTGTCTGAAATAAAACATTCAAGGATAATTCAGCAGGTTCTTTTAAATTAAAACCAATGGTCGTGCTTGTGTTGAATGGGTTTGGATAATTAGGCAACAAGGCAGTATTTACGCTCGCAGCACTCACCGTTTGCGAAGGAAGCAAAGAAATCCTGCCAAAATAAACATCCTGCTCGCCATTGAAGGTGCCGGCCCAAGCGAGGTTTGCGCCTTCATCATCTGAAATCATGTGGAAATAATCGCCCATTTTCTGCTGTTGGGGCCAGCCCACATGCGGGTCAAACTCCTCGGAAAGCCGCTCGTTCGGTGTCCATGTCTGGCCACCGTCTTCGGAATTGGCATAGTACAGCGATGAAAGCACCGTGCCGGGAATGTCCCGGGTATCCAGCCAAACGGCATCAATTCGCCCATTTGGAGCGACGGACATCGTGCCGAACCATTGCCAGTTGTCGCCAGCAGGGTCGTCGTTTACTCGGATAGGGTCGCTCCAACTCAAGCCGCCATCGGTGCTTCTCGTGAAATGGACATCCGAGACATCGGAATTATCAAAAGGCAATACGGACGCCAGCACATAGATATTGCCGTGGTTTGGGCCGCCAGAATGGTCGGTGCCCACCCATGCCTGACCCAAAAGGCCGACTGGGTTTGGGCTAACATCGCCTACAAACCCTTGAAGGTAGCCTCCGATATTGGCAGAATAGCCTTCCCATGTCGCTGTCTCCCCAGCGTTCTTGGCATTTACCGATTTTGCCAAATTCCCTCCACTGCCGACAGCATATAGTTCTCCTTCTGGGCCAATATTCAAGGTGCCCCAATATGGCGAATTAAATACTGGGGTACATGTTTCATAGGTCTCGCCTCCATCCGTAGAGCGGGTAAAATCGCCCGGCGGGCATACTGAAAAACTAGCATTCCAATTTGCATAAATATTCCCATCGCCCTCGCCGCCCGTTTTATCAATCACCATCCACTGCTTGTCGCCGCCGTAGGCAAAGGGGCCATCGTCCCAAGTACCGTCGCCTGTGGAACGATAAACATTGCAGCTGTAATCGCCGCCATTTAATGTGAGACTATTGTAATAAAACCTGCCCTCGGAGTCCGAATCCAACACAGGGTCAGAGCGGAAAACGCCTGGATTTATTACACCAGGGAATGTCCAAGTTTGACCACCATCATTGGTAAAACCTTGCCCTGCCTGCCTAAAATCGCTTTGAATATCATCGAACTGCCGCCACCCAATGGCCATGCGCATCGGGTTCGTCGGGTCAACGGCAATGGATGGTTCGTTGGCCGCATCACCAACGATGTTGTTGCCGTTTGCGTCAACGTTTACTTGCGTTGCGAAGAAAGTGGACCCCAAAATCTTAAAAGGTGGCGAAGTGATGCGGTTGGCAGGGTTCACTGGAATAGGCGCGTTCCCCATTGTTTCGTGGTACTCGTTTGCTTGGTTTTGTGAAAATGCGGAAGAGTATGCTATCAATAAAATTAACAGGGTGAAAAGGCGGAGTGTGCGATGGTTCATAATAGAAGTTTTGGCAAATTTAAAAAACTATTGTAAAAAAAACTACCATCATCGCACCAGCGTCACATCCCCATAAAACACCTTGGTTTTCCCATCCACGAACTCCACCTCCGCTTGCCAAACAAACACCGCAGGGTCCATCGCTTTGCCCTCAAAATTGCCGTCCCAGCCAAACTGTGGGTTGTTCGGCTCAAAGTCTTTTTCATAAAAAACAAGGTTGCCCCAGCGGTCGAAAATACGGAAGGCTTGCACCTTGGCCACCTCTGGCCCCGCATAAAAAACAAAGCGGTCGTTCGTGCCATCGCCATTCGGGGAGAAGGCCGTGGGCACATAAAATGGCTGCTCGGAATTCACCGTCACCCTCACGGCATCCATGGCTGCGCAGCCGTTCGTGTCAATGACGTGGATGCGATAGGTCGTCGTTTTGGTCGGGAAGACGGGCTGGCTGAGGCACTGTGGGCACTCGATGGAATCGGACAGGTTCGTCCACCAAATCGTGTCCACCTCGCTCATCGGGATGCTGAGTTGCGCCTCCAACACCAGATTTTCGCCCTGTTGAATCGTCACGTCAGGGCCAAGGTCAACGAGTATATCTTCTGGGCCGAGCAGCGTCACCGTATCCGTCCACGAGCAGCCGTTTCCGTCTTTCACCACCACGATGTGTTGCCCTTCGGGCAAATAGCTGAACTGTGGGTAGGTGATGAAAACATCGCCGTCCACCGAGTAGAAATAGGGGTCCAAACCTCCGTAAACCGAGTCAATGTAGATGTATCCGTCGGGGTCGAGGCAATCGGGGTGCTCCAATCTAAGTAGCACATTTTCAATGGGTTGTGCAGTCGCTATCACCTCCGTGGAGTCCGTGGCAGTGCAACCATTGTCCAGTCTTTTTACCAAAATAAAATACCAACCCGCAGCGTCCACGGTAGTCGTCAGGGTGTCGGGCGTGGCAATGTTTCCAGCGCCGGTCGTCGTCCAAATATAGCTCACGCCGCTGGTCGTAGAACCCTCGCCACTCACCGTTGCTGTCAAATTGTCGCAGTCCAAATTTCCGAAGGAAGCCGCTTCCGCCACTGGTGTTTGGGTATTTTCTGAAACGACCAGACTGCTGTCGTGCTGGCAGCCGTTCGCTGGGTCGGTCACCGTCACACTGAACACGCCGGGCTGGCTCACCGTCGGCGTCGCTGTCGTTGCACCGATGATGGTGCCTGGACCTGTCCACTGATAATTGTAATTGGGTGTGCCGGGCAGCACCGAAAGCTGCACCGTGATGGAGTCGCAAGTCAGCAATGGCGCAGGTTCCAGGCCGAGCGGCGGCGGCGTCAGGTTTTCCAGCACGGTGATGGCCGCCGTGTCCGTGCAGCCATTCCGCTGGTGGGTGACGGTGAGGAGGTAAGTGCCAGCGCTGTCCACCGTCGCATTTTGGGCAGCGGTTCCGAAGACAAAATGCCCGTCCAGTGTCTCCCAAAGGAAGTTCAATTGGCCTTGCGGGCTGCTCCCATTTCCGAGGAGTTGCACCTGCGTCGTGGCGCAAGTGATGGTCGGCGTTTGCGAAGCGACCACCGAAGCCACGGGCGGTACGGTGTCCATCGTGACCACCACGGTATCGGCCACCACGCAGCCATTGTTTAGGTCTGAAACGGTGAGCACGTAGCTGCCCGGTGCGTCTATTTCTGGCATCAAAATGCTTGGGTCGCTGATAATATTGCCGTCCATCGTCGTCCAGAGATAGACGATGCCAGTGCCCGTGGCGGAGCCTAAGCCGCTCAGATTCAAGCTGTTGCGAACACAACTGAGCGTCGAATCAGCGCCTGCATTCACAGCGGGGATGTTCGAGTCCATCGTCACCGTCAGACTGCCGGAAGCGGTGCATTGGGTCATTTGGTTCGTCACCACGACCATGTAAACGCCCGCTGTGTCCACCTGCGGCATGGCAGTATTTTGCCCTGAAACGATGTTGCCGTTTGCCGTTGACCAAACAAAATCAAGCTGCCCTGCGGGCAACGAGCCACTGGCGTTCAGGGTCACAATCGGCGTCTGGCAATTGATATGTGGCGCATTGCCAAGCTGGACATTGGGTGGCGTAGTGGCGTCAATGACCTGCACCTCCGACACGCCAGCGCAGCCCGTCAGGATGTCCGTGGCGGTGAGGGTGTAGGTACCGGGGCAGGCCACCGTTGGTTGCAGCACGTCCGTCGGGCCGATGAAGCAGCCGCCGTTCGTGGCCGTCCACTGGTATTCCAGCAGGGTGCCGCCCGTGGCGGTGGCGTTGATGGTAAAAATGGTGTCTGAACAGGTGTAGCTCAGGTTCGGCCCGGCGTCCGGGTTTGGCAAGTTGGCGTCCACACTGACGCTGGTCACGTCCGAGTCGGTGCAGCCGTTGGCGAGGATGGTGACGGTCAGGATGTACGTCCCGGCGTCGCAAATGACGGGGTTCGGCGTGTTGTCCCCGGCGCAAATGTCCCCGTTCGGGGTCGTCCAAAAATAGCCCACGTTGGCGGGCACACTGCTGCCCATCAGTACCACCGTGTTGTTGTTGCAGGAGAGCATTTGGCTTGGCCCGGCTTCAGCCACGGGGTGCAGCGTGTCCAGCCCAATGACCACGGCATCCATTGCGGAGCAGCCAGTCAAAGTGTTGATAACCAGCAAGGTGTACGTGCTAGGCTCGTCCACGCAGGTTGTTATTTGGTTGGTGCTGCCGCAAAAATTGCCCGTGCCTGTCGTCCAGAGGTAGGTGATGCCGGGTCCAGTGGCGGAACCTGCACCGTTCAGGGTAAGCGTTTGGTCCACGCAGTTCAGGTCGTCGTCTGGGCCAGCATTGACGGCGGGCGGCTGGCTGTTGTCGAGTACCTGCACTTGGCAGGTAGTGGAGAAAACAGCGCCGCTCGGATAAGTCCGATTCACGGTCAATTCATAAATGCCGGGGGCATCTGCACAGCTCGTGGCCGTGTTTTGCGGAGCACAAAAACTGCCACCCACACTCGCCCAACTGTACGAAATATCTGCCCCGGTGGAAGACCCCGCCGAGAGCAAACTCACGGAAGTGGTGCTGCAATCGAGCGTGTCGTTGACCGATGCGGCGCAGTTTGGGTTGCAGTTGACGGGGGCAAAAATCACCACTTGGTCCGTGTCGCTGCACTGGTTCAGCGTGTTGGTCACGATGAGCGTGAAAGTGTCGCTGGGGTTCACTGGCATCACTTCTGGCAGGAGCGTTTGGCCGTTTGCCACGATGGTTCCCCCCAATGAAAACCACTCGTAGGTGTAGGTCGTGCCGCCCACGGATGAGCCGCTGCCGTCCAGCGTATCGGTGGCTGCTCCGCAAAGAATTTGATAATCAGGCCCAGCACTGGCCGTGGGCTGAAAGTCGAGCAATTGCACCAGCACGGCAGCATCTGCTTGGCAGCCGTTGATGGTGTTGGTGACGGTAAGGGTATAAACATCGGGCCCTTGTACCTCGGCGTTGAGCAGGGTCGGGTCGTTGCAGATGCTGCCCGTCGAGCCCGTCTCCCAAAGGTAGCTGAACTGCGGCCCGACGGAGGTCCCAGTGGTGCCGATCGGGGTGCAACTGGCCAACTGGGGACAGGTCAGCGAGAGGATATTCGAATCAATGGCCACTTGTGGCGTCAGCGTGTCGGCGGTGACCAGCACGGTGTCGGTGGCGCTTAATCCAACGGCGTTGTTGGTTACGGTGAAAACAAATTCGCCCGCCGTCACCCTCGGCGCAAACGGGTCGGTCTGGTCCAAAACAGTGCCCGATAGCGCCGTCCAATTGTAAACGATGTTTGGGCCGACGGTGCCGCTGGCCGACAGTGTATCGCTGAAAGTGGCGAAATAGCAATTGATGAGGCCGTCCGCTCCTGCATCGGCGAACGGAAGGCAGGCCAGCGTGTCAATGGTGACGACCACCGTGTCAAAACTGACACAGCCGGAGGCGATGTTCGTCACTTGGATGAGGTACACGCCGGGGTCGTCCACGATGGGCGTCGGCGTCATTTCTCCCGATAAAATATGGCCGCTGAGGGCTGTCCAATGGGTGGCGAAATTAGGGCCGCTGTCCGAGCCACTGCCGTCGAGGGTTGCTAGGCCAGTAAGGCAGTCAATGAATTGGTCTGGGCCAGCATCGGCAGTAGGTGCGGCGGTTCCCTCCGACACCACGACCGTGTCGGTGCTGGCGCAAAAGGCCAAGGAGATGTGGAAATAGAAGGTGTCAGAGTAGTCCACGGTCAGTTGCACATCGTTGGAAAGCAGGGTTCCGCTCGAATTTGTCCACTCAAAAACAGCGAACGGCACGATGGTCGAATTGCTGGCGTCCAGTACCACGGAAGTATCGGTGCAATTCAGCACATAGTCGGGGCCAGCATCGGCTACGGGCGGTATTTCGTTCCGGGTGATGATGGTGAAATCCGAGCTGGTGCAGCCGTTGGTGGTGTCCGTGACGGTGAGCAGGTAGCTGGCAGGCTCGCTCACGCCCACGCTGATTTGGTCGGTGGGGTCAAGGAAAGCACCGCCGGGGGAACTGGTCCATTCGTAGGTGAAATCAGGGCCGCTGGAGGTGCCAATGCCACCAATTTGCACGGAAAGGTCTGTGCATGACAGCGAGTCGCCTGGCCCAGCATCGGCCACTGGAAAGGTAAAATCGGAGCCGATGGTCACGCTCGTAGAGTCGGTGCAGCCGTTGGAGGTGTCGGTCAGTTGAAGGGTGACAATGCCGGGTGTAGCGGTGTGGGCGATCGGGGTTCCTTGTTGGTTGAAAATATTTCCAATCCATTGATAGACAATGAATTGTGAGCCAGTAGAGCCACTACCGTCGAGCGTCAGCGTGTCGTTGTCGCAGTTCAGGGTGTTGCCTTGCGGCAATGCGATTTGAGCGTTCGGCGTCAGCGTGTCCACTGTCACGAGGACAAAGTCGGTATCCCGGCAGCCGTTCGCCAAGTTTTCCACAACGAGTTGATACGTGCCCGGGCCGTCGGCGGCTACCGTGGCATTGTTGGTCGGGGGCAAAATATTGCCCGTGCCGCCGGTGCTCCAGTCAAACGAGATACCGCCGCCGGGTGTGGAGCCAGCTCCGTTCAGTGTCACCGTGGGCACGGTGCAGGATAGTTCCATGTCCTGCCCCGCATTGGCAACAGGCGGCGTGATGTTCTGCCCGATGACGATGGTCGCTGTGTCCTTGCAGAAATTGGTGACATCGGTGATGATGAGGCGGTAGGTGTCCGGCTCAGAAATGGTGACGATGAGCGTGTTGGCATTGGCGATCGGGCTGCCGCCAAGCGCCGTCCAGACCCAGTTGAAATTGCTGGCGGGCGTTGAGTTGTTGCCGTTCAGCAAAATGAGCAGGTTGTTGCAGTCCAAGGTGGTTGCCGAAGGCACGATGACAGCGTTCGGCATCATGGCATCTTGCACGACGGTCACGGTATCGCTGCTGCTGCACCCAGCGGCAGTCACGGTCAGGATATAGTTGCCGGGGGCGGTTGCTGTGGCGTTCGGTTGGTCGGTCGCCCCGCTGAATGCCCCGCCGATGGTGGTCCATAGGTAGCTCAAATTTCCGAAGGAAGTGGAAGCGGTGGAGGTCAGCGTCACGGAGTTTTGCTGGCAGGTTAGTGTATCCGGCGGTGCGATGCTGACACTGGTTTGAACCACCGTCAGGTTCAGGGTCACAGTGCTGTCACAGCCGAGCCAGGAGAGCAGCGTATCCACGTAAGTGCCTGTGGTTGAGTAGTTTGTGTTGCCTACGGCAAAAGTTTCTCCTTCGCAAATGATTTCGTTGAGCGTGTTGGTGTTTTCAGGTAAAACGGTCAGGTCGAGCGTCACCAGGCTGTCGCAGCCGAAGCTGGTCAGCAGGTTTTCGGTGAAAATGCCCATCGTCGTGTACGGGTTGCCGCCCACCCAAACCGTGTCGCCGAAGCACACCGTTTCGAAGAGCTTCGTGTCCACGTTTGGCAGCACGGTGAGTAGCAGGTTCACAATGCTGTCGCAGCCAAAAAACGAGTTTAGTGTGTCTTGGTAGCTGCCTTGGGCGCCGATGTTTTGCCCATCAAAAACTACGGTTTCGCCATCGCAAATGGTGTCCCGCAGCACCGTGTTTGGTGGTGGCGCACCGATGTTGAGGACCACGCAGTTCAGCCCAATTTCACCACAAAAAGGTGGCGTAGCACCATGCAGTGCAGAATCAAGGGATTGTGGTGTCATCATGGTTCCGACAGCCGGCAGGCCAGCAGCATCTGCCAGCAGGTAGCTCAAGCCGCAGACGGTGAAGGTGCCCACGGGGTAGCTGGTGAAATTGTCCGTGGTGTCCAGGTCGTAGAGTTGACCATTGTTGAAAACGGTGAAAGTGTAGCCGTATTCGGCAGTATCGGGCACAATGGCGCCGTAAACAGGATCGAGGTCGAGGTCGAGCGCTGGGTCGCCGATGCAGGCGGTGACGTTGGGGTCGGGGAGGTTTCCGGCGTCGGCGTCGCAGCAGAGGATGCCCGATTGGTCGCAGAGGATGATTTCAAAATCGAGGATGGTACCACCGTTGAAGGGTGCGCCGTTGGCGATTTTGATGCACCACTGCCCGTTGACTGGCCCAGTGTTGAAGTCTTCTAGGCAGCCGTTGAAGGGGTGGTATTCGCCGTTGAAAGTGCCGCTGCCCCAGGGGCAGGTGGTCGGACAATTATCAAAAGTGCAGGGGTAAATGCAAGTGCCGACGGTATCGGGATGGCAGGTGGCGGCGCAGGGCACGAAGACGATGTCCCAGGTGGCCAACGGTGTGAAAGTGTTGCAGTTCAAGGCCGAACCAGTGAGCTGCACCGATTGCCCGGCGGGGGAGGTGAGCGTAAGGTCGAGGTCGCTAATACGTCCGTGCCGGAACTTGATGTACACGCCACATACGCCCTGGGTTGGGCTGGCTAGGTCGTTGTTGAATGCATCGGTGAAATCGTAGCAGACTTGGGTGTTTGCACCCGGCGTGAATTGCAAGGGGCAGTTGTTGGCATCAGCGCAGCCGCAGTTTTGCGCCCAAATTGCGGAAGCAAAAGAAGAAAAAAGAACAAGGAATATGAGCCTTGGGATTATGCGCATAAATGTTTTGTAATCGGTGCTCGAAGGAAAAAGTCAAAAGTACAAAGGAAAAAGTAGCAGCGGTAAGCTACCTTAATTTGCGCTTCCAACGAGGGAATTTATTTCAAAATTACATGAAAAAAGGGAAAGGGCAGGTGGGGTGGAAGGGAATTTTGGGATTTGTCGAAAATCGGCGGGACTGCACGTTTGCTACAGTTTCCTAATACGAGCTGTTCCTGATTGAATGACAATGAATGAGCCAGACAATTCCGCTTTATTGCTAGTGATAAAATCAAAAATGAGTTGTGAGCGAGAACTAGATTTTAGTTCTTCAAGCCTAGCAAGGATTATCCCTGAATGAACCATTTTCATTCGATAAACCAATTCGCCAAAATCTTTATCACGGGTTATCAAAATCCTTCCTTGGGTGTTTGCAAGTTCAAGGATTACATTATCGGATGTGCTGGTTTCCGATTCTGCGAAATAAATAATATCATGATTGTCTGAGCGGAGCAACGAGACCAACGTAACATCCACACCTTCGTCGGCTATGAATTTCATGCGGCTACGGCTATTATTTTTTCACCTTTTAACATATTGGCAGCAAAAGCGAATGCCGCCAAAATATGCTCTCGTTTCAGCCTCGGATGCTCTGCCAAAATATCCTCGATGGTGTCCTGAGCTGCTAATTTTTCCAAAATCAATTCAATGGTAATTCGTGTGCCTTTAATGACAGGCTTGCCCATCATTATTTGAGGATTTATTTCGATGAAATTTTCCAATTGCATAAATAGATTTTGAGCAAAATTAAGCAAAATAATGAGTAGTATTTTGTTTCATTTTGTTTTTCCACCTTTGCAAAAAAGCAGCACATGAAACTTCACAACCACCTTCCACTTTGCCTTTTTATGTTTTTTTGCTCCGCAAACAGCCAAGCCCAGCAAAGCTTTCCGCTCTACGGCACCGACCCTATCCCCAATTCCAAGCCCGCCGAAAACCTCGAAAAAACGGTAATCAACGACTGGAAAGTCGAATTCACCGCCGAAACTTCCGAGCCAACCCTGACCATTTTCAAACCTGCAAAACCAACTGGTGCAGCCATGATTATTTGCCCTGGCGGCGGCTATTCCGGCACAGCGGGTGACCACGAAGGCAGACAAGTCGCCAAGGCGCTCAACGAGTCAGGCATCACCGCTTTCGTGTTAAAGTACCGTATCCCGAACGACCGCTACTGCGTGGACAAGTCCCTCGCCCCGCTGCAAGATGCCCAGCAGGCCATCCGCCTCGTCCGTAAGCGGGCCAAGGAATGGGGCATTTCAACCAACAAAATCGGCATCATGGGATTCTCGGCGGGCGGGCATTTGGCGGCCTCCGCTGCGACGCATTTTGATTTTATTGCTGACGCAACATGCAAGGACACCACCTCCGTCCGCCCCGATTTCGTGGCACTGGCTTACCCCGTGGTCAGCTTTCGGGATGGCGTGGGGCACGACGGTTCCAAGGAGAATTTGATTGGAAAGGAGGCTTCGTTGCAACAAGTGGCGTTCTTCTCCAACGAGCTTCGGGTCACGCCACAGTCGCCGCCCGCCTTCCTCGTCCATGCGCAGGACGATTGGGTGAAAATCCAGAACAGTATGCTGTACCAGCAGGCTTGCATCGAAAATGGCGTGCCCGTGGAGGCACATTTTTGGGCAAAAGGCGGCCACGGCTTCGGCCTGAAAAACCCGGTGAACGGGCAGGAGTGGATGCCGTGGCTGGCTGCATGGATTGAGGGATTGTAAGCCAAAGCTAAAATCATTTCAAAGGTTGATTTTTATCGCATTAGGTACTGATTTTTATCAGTCTGCCCAGCTATGGCCCCCGCCTAATTTTGCCCCGAATTCAATTCCTACTGAATAAAACAACCAAGTTTGTTTAAATGAAAAGCCATCCGATTTGTTTGAGAGTCGTTCATTTTCGTTGGAGTGGCCAATCGCAAATCGTAAATCCGCAATCGTAAATCCACTCATGCCACACCAACTCGACAAAATTTTCAAGCCAAAATCCATTGCCGTCATTGGCGCCTCCACCCGAGAAGACTCGGTGGGGCACTCGCTTTTCAAGAACTTGATTGACAGTGGGTTCAAAGGCGGCCTGTATCCCATCAATCCCAAAAACAAGGAAGTGTTGGGCATTCCAGCATTTGAAAGCATTGCGCAAGTACCTGCACCCGTTGACTTGGCGGTCATCATTTTGCCTTCCAAATTCGTCCCCAGCGTGGTCGAAGAATGCGGAAAAGCGGGCGTCGGTGGCTTGGTCATCATCTCGGCAGGCTTCCAAGAAGCTGGCGAGGAAGGCAAGAAAATGGTTGCCGAAATCCTGAAAACCAGCCGAAAATACGGCATGCGCATCGTCGGCCCGAACTGTCTCGGCATCATCAACCCGAAGCTCGGCATGAACGCCACCTTCGCCAACCGCATGGCGCTGCCGGGCAACATCGCCTTCATTTCGCAGAGCGGCGCCCTCTGCTCCTCCATTCTCGACTGGGCCTGCGAGCAAAGCGTTGGCTTCAGTCACTTCGTCTCTATCGGCTCTATGATTGACATCGGCTTTGCGGAGCTGATTGACTATTTTGGCACGAACCAGGAGACCTCGTGCATCCTGATTTACATGGAATCGCTGACCCATGCCCGGCGGTTCATGAGCGCTGCGAGGGCCTTCGCCCGCTCCAAGCCCATCATCATTCTGAAAGCTGGAAAAAGCTCCGACGGCACCAAGGCCGCCATGTCGCACACGGGCACGTTGGCAGGCAACGATGCCGCTTTCGATGCGGCGTTCCAGCGGGCAGGATGCATCCGGGTCGAGCGGATTTCGCAGTTGTTCAACTGTGCCCAAGCACTCAGTATGCAGCACCGGCCAGACGGCAACCGTCTCGCCATCGTCACTAATGCAGGTGGTCCCGGCGTACTGGCGACCGACTACCTGACCACAAGGGGTGGCAAGTTGGCCCAACTTGCCGAAGAAAGCATTACCAAACTGAGCGAGGCACTGCCCGTCAATTGGAGCCAAGGCAACCCCGTGGACGTGCTCGGGGATGCTTCCCCAACGGCGTACCGCAAGGCTGTGGAAATCTGTCTTGCCGATGAAGGCGTGGACGGCGTTTTGACCATCCTGACCACCCAAACGGTAACGGACGCAGCGGGCACAGCAAGCGAACTCGTGAAAGCGGGCAAGCTGACCCGAAAGCCCGTCCTTGCTGCATGGATGGGTGAAAAAGACGTGTGGGAGGCCCGTGAAATCCTCGAAGCGGGCAAGGTGCCCAACTACCGCTACCCCGAAAGCGCCGTGGATGTTTTCCTGCAAATGTGGCAGTACACCCGAAACGTCGAGCTGCTTTACGAAACACCGCCCGAAGCACCCCGCCGCTTTGTCCCCAAACGGGACGCCGCCTGGCACATCATCCGCACTGCTTTGTCCGAAGGCCGGGATTACCTCCTCGAAAACGAGGCCAAGGCGCTCCTCGGCTGCTACAGCATCCCCGTCGGTGGGAATTTTGTGGCCACTACGGCCAAGGAAGCGGGCGTTTTTGCGGAGCAAAGCGGCTTCCCGGCCGTGCTGAAAATCGTGTCACCGGATGCGTTGCACAAAACCGACGTGGGTGGTGTGCGCTTGAATATTTCGACGAAAGCCGCCGCCGAAAAAGCGTACAATGAAATCATTGAATCGGTCAAAAAGCACAAGCCGGATGCCCGTATCGTCGGGGTTTTGGTTGAAAAAATGCAGAAGAAGCGGTACGAATTGTTGATTGGGGCAAAACGGGACCCCATCTTCGGGCCACTCATCGTATTCGGGCAGGGTGGCGTGGCCGTGGAGGTCATCAAGGACACCGATTTTGGCTTGCCCCCGCTGAACATGGCGTTGGCCCGCCGCATCATCGAAGGCACTCGAATTTACCAGCAATTAAAGGGCTTTCGGGGCATTCCCGGCGTTGATTTGGAAGAATTGGCTTTCACGATTCAGAAGTTCGCCTACGTCCTCATGGACTTCCCCGAGGTGCGGGAAATGGACATCAACCCCTACCTCGTGGACGAAACCGGGGGCATCGTCGTGGACGCCCGCATCGGGCTGAACGAGTACCAACCCCGGCAAAAAGGGCATCCGTGGCATCACCTTGTCATTTCGCCTTACCCCGAAAAATACGTCAAAACTATCCTGCTCAAAGACAACCGGGAAGCCATTTTGCGGCCCATCCGCCCAGAAGACGAGCCGATGGAGGCCGAGATGTTCAAGCGCTTGTCCGACCAGTCGCTGTACTTCCGGTTCTTTGGGTTTGTTCCAAAAGTCACGCACGAGTTCCTGACCCGCCTCACGCAGATTGACTATGACCGGGAAATGGCCCTGATTGTTGAAATCACGGAAGACGGCAAAAAGCACATGGCTGGCGTGGTGCGCATCATCGCCGACGGCTGGGGAGAAACGGCGGAGTTCGCCATACTCGTAGCTGACCCGTGGCAGAACCAGGGCCTCGGCAGCCTGATGACCGATTACATGCTGGAAATCGCTCGGGACAAGGGTATTAAGAAGGTGAATGCTTCCGTGCTGCGCAACAATTCGCACATGATTCGGATGTTCAAGGACCGGGGTTTCACGCTGGAAACGGAGGACAGCGGCGTGTACTCCGCCGAACTGGACTTGGAACATGCGCTGCCGTTTGCGGCGGAGCTGCCGTTTCAGCCAAAATAAGGTTGTCTCATCAAGCTATCTAAAATCGTTCGAGAGCCATGAAACTTATTTATGACCCGGTCTTCTTGGAACACGACACTGGCATGCACCCCGAGAATGCCAAGCGTTTGGAGGTTTTTGGAGACTTGCCAAAATCGGAGGTTCCGGATGGAACGCCTTGGCTACAGCTTGTACACACGCCATCGCATATTGAAAACGTACAGAAACTCGGTGTCAAAGCTGTCCATCACCTTGACCCCGACACCGTGATAGGCCCTGGCAGCTACGAAGCGGCAATACGGGCAGTGGGGGCAACGGTAATGGCCAGTGATCAAGGAGATTTTGCGCTGGTACGCCCACCCGGCCACCATGCCTACGCTAACCGTTCGAGCGGGTTTTGTTTGTTCAACAACGTGGCCATTGCTGCGCAAAAACTCGCCAACGAGGGCAAACGGGTTTTCCTTTTCGATTTCGACGGCCACCTCGGCGATGGCACTTCGCATATTTTCGAGGCTACCGACCAGATTTTGTACTGCTCCATTCACCAGTTTCCGGCCTTTCCGGGGCATGGGTGGGTCAACGAAATCGGCACGGACGCTGGCAAAGGCTATACCATGAACTTGCCCCTCCCGCCCGACAGCGGCGACGATGTGTTCATGGATGCAGTAGCGACTTGCATGCAGGTTTTGGAACAATACAAACCCGATGTGGTGGCCGTTTCGGCGGGCTTCGATGCACATCTTTTTGATTTATTGCTCCAACTGCGAGTGACGGAAAGCAGTTTCTTCAAAATCGGGGAAATGTTGCGGGAGCGTTCCAATCACGTGTTCGCCACCTTGGAAGGCGGTTACAATGTCGCCGTGCTGCCGCAATGCGTGCATAATTTCGTTGCTGGCATCAACGGCGAGGCAATGCCGTTTCAGCGTCAAGCAACCAGTTCATCGAGGCAAGTGTGGGAAGAGTACGAGTTGCGCAGCCAAGTCGTTATGTCCAATTTGAAAGGATGGTGGAAGTTTAGGTGAGGTTGGGATAGGTGCTTACCTTGACTGTTTAACCTGGAAAAGGCCAGTCATTTTTAACCAAGCTCGATTAGAGAATATGCGCTAAAACTGGGTTGGGAGCGCTATCACAATTGTGGGTTTTCAAAGTGCTCGTTGTAGGTGTTTTCCAACAATTCAATGTACCAGGTTTCCACGTTACGATGTTGTTTGAATATCGCTTCGCAACGCTCCAAAAACAGGTCCTCGAATTGGTGCAGGGCAATCAATTCCACCGCTTTTTTGTAGGCATTATAACTCGCCTTGTAACTTGCTTCCGGCATTCTGCCGAGCTTGCTGGCATACGCTGTGGCCGTTTCCACCCGATAGAGCAGCAAGTCAATCACTTCTGACGGGAACACCGATACCTTTTCATAATTGTTTATCAGCTCCCGTAACTTGGCGTTGCTGGGCCGTTTTCGGTTGCCAGTCCGTGTCCAAAAATAGCCATAAATCTTTTTGCGATAACCTTCCAGCATGTCCTTTCGCTCCTTGTCGGACATGAGTTCTTGGGCATAGAATTCCTGCACTTGCGTCAGCTTGCCGAAGAGCCGCAGCAGTTCCTCCCGTAGCTCGGCTTCGTTGAGGGAGTCGAGGAAGGTTCGGAGGTCTTTGAGTTTTGGTTTGGCCATGTGTGATGATTTGTCTTTTGAATTGGTTTTTGTAAAAATCACTTTTCCACCACCCGCTTTATCCCCTGCACGATTTCCAGCCAAGCCTCGTCCTGGTTGGCGAACTGCGTCACTGGCTTGGCGTTCCGTGGCAGTGCTTGCACCTTGGCGAAGGGCATGTCGTGCCAGTCGCAGGGTCGCACGATGATGGGGACGACCACCGCCTCCCGCCGCTCGTGGCGCTCCATCGCCCCGGCGATTTCGTACATCCAGATATAGTCAGAGGCAATGAAATCGGGGCTGACCAACAGCAGGATGATGTCGGCCTCGGCTAGTTCCTGCTTGATGGCGGCGTCCCATTCCGTACCGGGCAGTATCTGACGGTCTTGCCAGACGGCGATTTTGCCGCTGCGCCGCAAAGGGGCGAGGTGGGTGGCGAGTTTGTCTTTTAGTGGCTCGTCTTGGTGGGAGTAGGAGAGGAAGAGTTTGTGGGTGGGTGGCAGGGTTTCCATATTTTCAAAATTTAAATCGGCGGCTTCGCCGCATTATTTTAAAAGTTTTAAAAGCTAAAAATACAAAGGGTAAAAGGTTAAAAGTGCCAAAGGGTGAGCTACCGGGCCAACCGGAAGCCTATGCTGAGGCTCCGGTTGACAGCATCGTTCCTGACACGGTAGGCGGAGCGGCAGTAGCCTGCACTGCTGACCCAAGACCCGCCACGAACCACCCGAATGCCCTCTTTGCCGCCAGCGGTCCAGGCGCTGCCGTTTTTAGGGATTCCATCAAGGCTATCGTGCCAGGTGTCCTGGCACCATTCCCAGACGTTGCCGCTCATGTCGTAGAGGCCCAGCTCGTTGGCTTTCTTTTGCATGACGGGATGGGTGCGGCAATTGTTGTTGGTAATCTGGTCTAATTTCCAATCCCCCGAAAGTTTTATGTCGCCGGAGTTTTCCCAAAACCAGCCCACCTCGTTGATGTCGTTGCTACCAGCATATTGAAAGTTTTTACATTGGTTGCCGCCCCGTGCGGCAAATTCCCACTCAGCCTCTGATGGCAGGCGATAGTTTTCGCCCGTTTTGGCGTTCAGCTTTTTGATAAAATCTTGAACATCGTTCCAATTGACCTTTTCAACTGGTAAATCGTCTCCTTTAAAACGGCTGGGGTCGCTACCCATGATGGCTCGCCACTGCGCCTGTGTGACAGGATGCTTACAGAGATGGAAGTCTTTGAGGGTCACAGCGTATTGGTCGCCCATTTTGAAGCTGCCACCTTTTATGGGAATCATCAAGTCGTTGAAGGGGTCGGCGGCACGGCGGCGTTGGCGCTCAGCTTCTTCTTTCTGTTTCAGGGCTTCTGCGGCTTTGCGTTGGCGTTCTTCTTCGACCGCCTTTTTTTGGTGCTCAGCTTCTGCTTCGGACTTTTGGCGGGCTTCTTCGAGCTTGCGTTCGGCAGCTTCTCGGCCAATGCGCAGGGTTTCATTGCGCACTTCTATGACCCTTGCTACCTGCTCCACGGCATGGACATAGCCGCCAGACGGTTCGATTGGCTTGCCCTCGTAAAGTACCACTTGAAATTCTTTCAGCAGGGTGTATTGCCACATGCAGGGACGCAGTATGATAGGCACCACTTTGGCCTTGCCTTCCTTTTCCTTATCGAGCGCTTTGGGAAGTTCCACATCGTTGATATAGTCGCTGTCGAGGAAATCGTCAGTGACCAGCAGAATATAAATATCTGCTTGGTGCAGTTCATCCTTGAGCCTTTTGTCCCAGCGCTCGCCGGGCACTATCTCGCCATCAAAGAAAATATCGCAATGCCCATTGCGGCGCAAAACGTTGAGTGGTTTACGGAGCTTTTCGAGGAGGTGGGCATCTTCTCGGGCGTAGGCGATAAAAATTCTTGGCAGTTGGTCCATCGAGTGTTTTGACAGATGTTAGATTTTCCGAATCTCAAAGATTTCGGAAAACTTGCGCTAGCGAATCAAAAAAGAAAGCAGCTTTCCCGCAAAGGTACTCACCGCTTTTGTTTTCAATTAAATCGACGGCTTCGCCGTAATGGTTTAAAGTTTTAAAAGCTAAAAAACAAAGGGTAAAAGGGTTAAAGTGGCAAAGGGTGAGCTACCGGGCCAACCGGAAGCCTACGCTGATGTACCGGATGACAGCAACGTCCCCGCTACGGTTGGCGGAGCGGCAGAGGTCTGAATTGTAGCTCCAAGACCCGCCACGAACCACCCGGCGATTTTGTTCGCCGCCGGAAGTCCAAGCGCTGCCGCTTGTTGGGGCGCCCTCGTAGCTGTCGTGCCAAGTGTCCTGGCACCATTCATAAACGTTTCCGCTCATGTCGTAAAGCCCCAGTTCGTTTTTTTTCTTCTTTCCCACTGGGTGCGTTTTGCTGTCAGAATTCGAGGTGTACCAAGCTACTTCGCCAATGTCATTGCTGCCTGCATACTTGTAGTCGCCGCTTTGGTCGCCGCCCCGTGCGGCATATTCCCATTCGGCCTCAGTGGGCAGTCGGTAATTTTTGCCAGTGAGTTGGTTCAGCTTTTTAAGGAACTTTTGTATGTCGTCCCAACTGACACGCTCTACCGGACAGTTATCACAACCTTTGAATTGAAGTTCCGGTGGGTCACTACCCATCACAGCCCGCCACTGCGCTTGTGTCACTTCGTAACGGCACAGGGAAAAGCTCCGCACGGTGACATCGTGGGGTGGTTTTTCAGCACTACCCCCGTCATTGCTGCCCATGGTAAAAGTACCGCCGCTGATACTCACCATGTCATCGGCGAAGGGGTCGGAGAAGGTGGGTGCGGGCTCGGTTTTTTTGGTAGGTTCTTTTGGTGGTTCTTCCTTTTTCTTTGTTTCCACCGTCACATCTTTGGGCAGTTGTCCCGGCGAGATGGTTTTTACACCAGTAGTTTGTGTGTCCGTGGTTATTGGGGTGTTTTCCGTTAGGGTAGTGGAGTCTTTCCCATCGTTGACATTCGTTGGGGGTATATTGGGTTCCTTGTTGCAAAGCCAGTTTCCAATCAGCAAGGTAAACACCACCACCAGGCCACTACCCCAGACCTTTGGCGAGCGGAGGGTGCTGCCCACGGCGGCCACCTGTTGCTCCCGCTGTAGGGCTGCGGCGGCTTTTCGTTGGCGTTCTTGTTCGGCTTTTTTCAGTTGTTCGGCTTCTTCCTGCTGGCGGCGGCGTTCGGTGGCTTCGGCCTCCCGCTTGCGCTGCGCTTCGAGTTGGCGCTTTTTCTCGGCTTGTTGTTCCTGTTCTTTTTTGCGGCGGTCGGCTTCCTGTGCGGCAGCGGCGGCGGCCTCCCGCTGGCGGCGGGTTTCAGCTTCCGATTGGTTGCGTTCCCGCTCTGCTTGCTCGGCAGCGGCGGCCCGTTCCATCTGGGTGCTGTTGAGGGTAGCGAGCAGGGAAGTAACGGCGTTTGCGTAGGCATCATCACGGTCGGGCCAGGTACTCACTGGTTTGCCATCCTTGGGCAGCGCCTGTAGCTCGCCCAGCGGTGTCTCCTGCCAGGCGCATGGGCGCACGATGAGCGGCACCACCCTTGCTGTACCCGCAGCATGGCGGGCAAGGGCGTCGCTCATTTCCTTGTCATAAAAATAATCGGAAGCAATAGCATCGGCACTGATGAGCATCAGGATGATATCGGCGCTGTGGAGGTTGTCCTTGATGGCGGCCTCCCAGACCTTTCCCGGCTCTATTTCACCATCGTACCATATTTTGACCTTGCCACTTCTTTGCAACGGGGTGAAGTGGGTGCGCAGCTCGTCAAGGAAGCTGGTGTCCTTGCGGGCGTAGGCGATGAAAATCTGAAGGGGTGCGGACATGGAAATGGTTGTTCGTTGTTTCGAGCAAATATAGCGTTTTTCAAATTTCCCCAGCCAAAGTCAAAACATGCTGCACCAATGCCTCTTTCATGCGGAATTTGGCCTTTATCCGAAGCGCCTCTATCAGCGGCTTTACGGCGGGGATTATTCCCAATTCTTTTGCCTTGACCAAGGTGCCCAGCAAGCCAATTGTCTTGATGCTTCGAGCCTGCGCTTCTTTCCAACCAAGCCGTTCGTCAATGAGCAGGAAATCGGCTTTGAGTTCCTCAGCAAGTACGATGGCTTCTGATTCGCCTTCATCCAATTTTTCCAATAACTCATGCACGGCGGCCATATCATTTGGCATCGCTCTTTCAATCCAATCTGCGGAATAGAATTCTTGTAGGCTAACGCCAAATTGGGCAAGCGCTTCAACTTCCTCGTAAACAGCATCAGGAATTATGACCTTGCCATAAACAGCAGGTAGGAGGCGAAGCCAACCAATCATCAATAAGTTGGAAATCGGAGAAGTGTCGCTGACGACAATCATGCCCGCAGGGATTGGAGGTTTTGGCGCTCCCGTTCAAAATCTTTGATGTCGTAGTGGATGGCAATCTGGCGCTTGTCCAGCGCTGCCTGAAATTCCATCCGGTGAAGGCCTGCAATCTTGGCAGCCTTGCCGAGCGAAACCCGCTCCATCAGGTACAGCATCACGGCCACTTCCAGCAAGATGTCCTTGCTGGTAAGTCCTTTTGTAATTTCGTCAGCGATTTGGATGGTCATTTTTTGCAGAATTTGTTTCAAAAATAAGGCTTCTGGCTTTGAATGCAAAATGTTTCTTCACTCGACCATTCCATACCTCCCCGCCCCCAGCCGATAATACCACACATTCAAATCCCCGTTCTCCAGCACCTTGTGAAACGGAGAGAAGAACACATTCTCCTTTCCCATCTTGTCCTCAAACCACTGAAAATCCGGCAGAATCAGCAGCGTCTTCGCCGAGTCTGGACTTTCAAGCGCCGAGAGGTGCATAGCGGTGAACGGCACGCCCCACGTCATCAGCACGGTGTCAAGTGGGGCTTGGTTTTCGGGGAGCAAAAAGCGGTTGCCGGTGCGGTCCATTTGCTGTTCAATCCAGGTGAATTGGCCAGCGACAGTGCGGTGGTTCCACGCGATAGAAGCGAGGCGGAGGAGGAGCAAGGCGGCGATGAGGTAGGGCAGCCAGATGCCGAGTTTCATTTTAAAGTTGGATAGGAATCCTTCGATTTGTTCTGGTGAAGCCATTATGTTTCCTGGCCTAAATTGGTTTGCAAAACTAAGGGAGAGAAATTTAAAAACCAGTTTTAAAGTAATATAATTTTAAAAATAGCCGAATTTTAAACTTCAAAGTTAATTGCATCTCATGATGACAAAACGGCAAGCGCCATTCAAAGCCAATGCCATCAATTACCCAATGCGCCTTCTAAACGGCGAAATCCGAATGGATGCTTTTGACGAAGTGTTCCCCGGCGACACCGTCCGTTATGAGTTCATTTCCATGGACAAGGCATCGTACCAGTATTTCGACAAGATTTCACAAATCAGCCAGGAAGGCGGCGGCGGAAACGTCGTGCCGTTCAATCCTATTGGCAATTTTGGGCCGGAGGTGCTGGGCTTTTTTGGGATTTATACGAGTGGTTATCGGACGGTGGTGATACCGTAGCAAGATGTTTTTATAATGTTTGAGGGTTTCTGGGAGCGGCTTCGGCTGCTCCCGTTTTTAAAAAGAACTAATTATTGACCTAAATACGCCGTAATAAAATTTGTTGTCATTTGGCTTTTAGGGCATCGGGGCTACTTCGTGCCTTCAAAGCGATGCCGAGCAAATGGCAACGTGAGTATGAACCCGCTGATGGCGAAAAAAATGAAGACTCCAATATTGCCAGGACTCACCAAAAAAGACAGTTGGTCATGCTCAATTGGCATCGAAAACTCGACGGCGCTGTGCCGAACCAGTCGCTCGCTAATATGCTGCACGATAGCCAGGAACCTAAGCCCGTCCACCAGCGGGAGGTATTGGCCATTGGCGGTTTCTCTTTTCAGTAGGCTTGGAAGTTGTTGTATGAATTGTATCGTTGTAGCTTTTTTTTATGATGCAAAAATGAAGGGCGCTGAGGCGGCAGGTGGCGAGCTTTCGTTTTTTGGTGGAAATGTTTCGGGAATTGTAGCGGGAAGCTCCAGCTTGACGACAAATTGAGAAACCATATTTCTCAGTTTGTTTTACATTTACCTGAACAAACATGCTATTTTATGAAAGGAGAAGGCTACAAAACGACATCCGATGCGGACGCCACATCGTTCCAATTTGAGAGCAAAGGCGAGAAGGGCATAATCCACAAAAAAATTACTTATTTCCACCTTGGGGAAAATATCTGGAACCTAGGATTTGGAGATGATGATGGCGACGAATTTGACGATGAAGTAATTTCCAACAACCACGATATTAGGTTAGTCATGCAGACCATTGCGAATACAATTTACGAGTTCACCGAAAAACACCCTGAACGTAGAATTTACATTAGACCAGTTGATGAAAAGCGTAAAACGCTTTACAATGCAGTGTTTAAGCGCAGGCATACTGAAATCCAATTAAATTTCTTGGTTTATGGGCGAATCCAAAACACGATGGAGTTATTTGACCCGGAAAAAAACTATGACGCTTTTTTCATTCTTCGTAAAAAAAGCTAATTTTGGAAAATAATATCTTAACCATGCTAGTCAAACCTGCCTACAATAATACGGAAGAAATAGTAGCTAAAATAGCAACTACTCCTACCTCACCTTCCCCCCAAGACTCATCAAACTCAATTCAAGCAGGGTTTCGGCGGCGCAAGAACTTGCTGGCTTTGCAAGATCTAACGTCGGTGAATTTGTTAAGACTTAAAGCTGAAAACCCAAGTTGGGAACTGAAAGATGTCATGGCTGAAATCATAAAAAATTATCCTCCTGAAATGCCCACTGACATTCTGCAACAAATGACCAACCATATTTTTAGTGAATGGGAAGCACTTGAAAAAATAGCCGCTTAGCCCATACGGCTTCAAGCCGGAGCTTGAAGCTACAACCCATACTCCTCAATCTTCCGATACAACGTCGCCAATCCGATGCCGAGCAGCTCGGCGGACTTGGTCTTGTTGCCCTTCGTATGGGCCAGCACTTTTCGGATGTGCATTTTCTCGATTTCGGCGAGCTTCATCAGGTCTAGCTGGTTGCCAGACTCGGTGTACTGGAAGTCGTAGGGCAGGCAGTCCAGCGTCATTTCAGGGCCAGAAGCGAGGATGACAGCACGCTCGATGATGTTTTTCAGCTCCCGGATATTGCCCTTCCACGGGTGGTTGGACAGCGCTTTTTTAAAGGAATCGTCCATGCCGAGCGGCGAGTGGTTCATTTTGGCACAAAACATTTTGATGAAATGCTCCGCCAAAACCAGCGTGTCGCCGGGGCGCTCTTGCAGCGATGGTAGCCGGATATTGAACACCGAGAGACGGTAAAACAGGTCAAGCCGAAAATTGCCCTTGTCGCTCTCTCCTTGCAAGTCCCGATTCGTGGCAGCGATAATGCGGACGTCAACCCGGGTTTCCTTTGTTTCACCGACCTTCATGAAAGTGCCCGTCTCCAACACCCGCAGCAACTTGGCTTGCAGCACGAGGTCCATCTCCCCGATTTCATCCAAGAAAATAGTCCCGCCGTTAGCCTCCTCGAAGAGGCCGATTTTGTCCCGTACCGCCCCGGTGAACGAGCCAGTTTTGTGGCCGAACATCTCGCTTTCGAGCAGTTCCTTGCCCAGCGCACTGCAATTGATGGCGACAAACGGCTTGGCGTTGCGCTGGCTTGCGCCGTGTATTGCTTGCGCAAAAACCTCCTTGCCCGTCCCAGTTTCACCCGTGAGGAGCACGGTGGTGCTGGTAGCCGCCACTTTTTTCGCCATTTCGATGGCGTGCTGCATCGGCTTCGATTGGCCGACGATTTTGCCGAAGCTATGCCGCTGACCGTTGGAAGCAGCTGCCATTTCCTTGACTTCGAACTGCTTCAGCGCCTTCTCCACGGCCTTGCTCAAAAGCGGGATGATTTTATTGTTATCGTCGCCCTTGGTGATGTAGTCGAAGGCCCCGGCCTTGATAGCCGTCACGCTGTCCGGTATTGCGCCGTAGGCGGTCAGCAGGATGACTTCGCACTGCGGGCTGATGGCTTTGATTTTCGAAACCATCTCCACCCCGTTGGCATCGGGCAGCTTCACATCGCAGATGATGGCGTGGATTTTTTCTTGGGCCAGCAGTTTCAGGCCCTTCGTCCCGGTTTCCGCCTGAAAAACCTCGTAGCCCTCCAGCCGAATGATGCGGCTGAGGAGGTTGCGGATGTCGTTTTCGTCATCAATTATCAGGATGTTGGCTTTCATACAAAGCAATTGTAACGGTTTGAAAGTAGTCTTGGGCGTAAGGTACAACAACTATGAAACAAAAACTGAAGGCTTCCCTCAAAGTATCGCTAAACTAAGCGACGGCTCGCTTTGCGAAACTTTGCGAATACGCTGCGGTACTTTGCAGGAAAAAATCAATCGCATTTTTCAGTGCCAAATCCCAAGCTGACAAGAGCCAGTGCGCCTGCTGGTGCAGCGATTTTTGACGCATATATTTCAGTAAATAATAGCTTATATTTCGGAGCAAATAAAGGGCATATAGCAATTCAAAATCATTGTTTCTTTCTTTTAAAAACACCTGTATTCGTTCATCTTTTTTAATCGAAAATATGATAGGTTCTATTTCAGAATATGGAAATCTTTCAATTAAAACACCCGACTGGAAAACAAAATGAAAAACATCGTTCAGGAGTGGCAGCCGCTCCGAAAGTTCCCAGTCATAAACATGCAGCCTACCACCGCCGAGATACATATTCCACGGCGTGAAATCGCCGTGGGTGAGGCTGGTTGGCACCGTCATTTCGGGGTCAAAGGATTGGTGGAGAACCAGCAATTGGTCAATGATTCTGCTCACAGTGTTTTGCGATAAATCATTGAGAATCGGCTGCTGTTGAAGGGCTTCGAGGTTCGTATTTATTTCCTCCCAAAAAGGCAAACTTCCAAGCTGATTCTGCTGAACAGTGAGTTCTGACAATTCCACAACTGCCTCAAAATGAGCGGGTTGCAAATCAAAACTATTACTCGCCGCAGTCGGCTTCACACTGGAAACCATGAGGCCGCTGGCATAAGGCTTAACCGTTGGAACCTGCATTTTTTGTAGCCCCAGCTGCGCCAACTCAGCCAGTACCCGCTGCTCGTTTTTCACGAGGTTGGCGGCTTCGGGGGTGAGCGGCTGCTTGTAAAACCAAGCATTGCCGTCGGGGTCATCCAGTGCTATCACCGCCTTGCGGTTTTCGCCAACGGTGCCTGTAAAAATGGCCATTTTGCCCATAGGGCAAAGGTCGAACAGGCCGCCCAGCAGCGGTTGGTTTTTATGGAAAACATGCACCGTGCCGGAGCGGACTAGCCGCTCGTTGCGGAGCAAAAAAGCAGCACGGAAAGCAAGGCTGAACAGGCTGCCCCGCCAGCCGGAGCCGTTGTAGAGTCGAAGGAAAAGGGGCTGTCGGATACCCAATGGATAGAGCCAACGGATGCTACCATCGGGGTTGTTTACGTAACCGAAACTGAGGCTTTGGAAGCCGGGTCTAACGGGTTTTTTACCGAAGGAAAACAGGCCTGAAACCGCACTGGGCTGCTGGCCGGGGAAGAAGATTTTGGCCAAAACCTCTTGGTCAATTTGCGCCATTTTGCTCATGCGGCGACCATTTTTGACGGGGCAAACTGCACGGGCTGGCGGTGGGTGGCAGGCACTGTTTTTACCACAAAAAGCAGGATGAGCAACTGATAAAATTGGATGCCGTAGTTGGACTCGCCGAAGATGCCGAACTCGGTGAAGGAATTGATGAAGAGTGGCACGAGCATCATGCCAGCCAGTACCCGGTGGTTGGCGTCGGTGCTGCGTCCAATGGCGAAAAACGTGGCCAACATTTGCAAAAAACAAGTTAAAAAGCCCACGAGGCCGAGGTTGAGCAGGACTTGGGCGAAGGTGTTGTGCGTCATTTTGGCGGAGTAGGAGTGTACGCTGTGGAAGTATTCGCCGTCGGCAATGCACATGAAGCCGTAGCCGAAAAGTGGCCGTTGGGTGAAGCCATCGGCCAGCAAGTCTTTCCAAAATGGTAGGCGGCCCGTCATGCTCATCACTTCGTTGATGTCGCCTTGTTTGAGGAAAACCGAATAGAAAACATAGGGCATTGCAATTGCAACGCCAGCGATGGAGAAAATGACGAGCCGCAGGTTTCCGTTTCGTAAGATGAAAATGGCGGAAACCAGCAGGAACGCCAGCAACGACGACCGGGATTGCGTGTACAAAACCACGGCCACGCTTACGGCCACGGCGAAGATATTGATGGCTTTGGGGCGTTTGTCGAGGAGTTCGGCGTAGCCCATGACGCCGAGCAGGACGGCGAGCATCCCCAGTTCATTGGGGTTGATGATGATGCCACCGAGGCGGGAGACTTCGCCTTCGTGGGTCTTGCGGAAGAAGGTATCGGGGTCGGCGTACATGCCGATGAGGAAGCCGATGCAGATGAACAGCGCCGCCCGCCCGAAAACGAGGGAAAGCCGGGCGTGGTTGTCGCTGAGAGTATTGTAGTAGGTGAGAAGTTGGGTGAAAAACCATGCAAATGCTAGTGCTTCGAGTATCATGCTCAATTGCAGCAGGGCGTAATTTGGCAACGCCGCCCAGGCCAAGGACAACAGCCCCAACAGCAGGTAGCCACCGTAGAGCGCCAACGGGGTGATGTTTCCGAAGGAAAAAACGTGGCTGCGGTATTTTTCCCGAAGGGATTTGAGCAAGAGGAAAGCGGCGAGGGTGAGTGCCAATCGGAGGCCGGTTTTCAGTGCCTGCGTTAGAAGGACGGAGTCGGGGAACAAGGTAAAATAGCTCAAAATCCTGAGTGTGAACAGGAGGATTATCTTGTTGAGCATGGCCTGGCTGCGGTACATGGCGGTGGTTTTACATTATCAATTCCCTATTCACAACGATAAAAATGCCAATAAAAAAAAGAAGGCTAACTCGCTGTTTTACAAGCGGTTAGCCTTTCGGTATTGTACCTGTGTTTATTTGTTTCGGTAAAAATTTCCCAAATTGGGAAGGTGGTGTCTAGACCTGCCAAGCTTTTGAAACCTAGCAGCTCTCTTTCCAAGCATCAATCCCGCACCAGCATCACCTTGCCGTAGTAGCCCCGGCCTTTGCTGTCCACGGCTTTCACGATGTATGTGCCCGTGCCCAGTAGGTGCAGGTTGAGCTGCTGGCGCTGGCTGGCAACGTTGCTTACTTCGTAAACCTGCCTGCCAAATTGATCAAAGACCTTCATCTCCGCAAAAAACACTTCTGGCTCATTGCTGAGTTCAAGCGACTGCACGGTGAGCCTGCCCGAAGTTGGGTTCGGATACAACTGTAGTGGCCTCACACTGGCTTGCGTTTCCTTCACTGGCTCAGAGACGAGGATGTTCTCCACCGTATTGGTCAGTATCGGCTGAAGGTTATCGAAAAAGATGGACGCCCGGTTGAGCATCCGATCGCCGATGGCGAGGCTCTCTTTCGGCTTGATGCGGAAGGTGATGTAACCATGGCTGGCTGGCTCATTCGACAAGCTATCGGGTAGGTTGATGTTCGGGAAAGCCCAAGTCAGCTTGCGACCCTCAGTTTGAAGGCGGTAGGTATGGCTCACGCTACCCAATTCGAACGTGGCGAGGTCAAGCCCTTCGGGCAATTCGTCTTCCACCCGTACTTGCGCAGCAGCAATATTGCCCACATTCTGAAAGCGGATTTTATAGTACAACCACTCGCCCCGTTTCACAAAGCGGCCTGGGCTGACCGAGATATCGTTCGGGTCAAAAGACGCCACCGCTTGAGATTTGTCAATGGAGGAGTTGTTGCCCTTGTCAAGTTCGTCAATGCTGTTGGAAATATCAGCTTGCACAGTGAGCTCAGTGCCAATAAGTGTCAGCAGGTCCACCGTGTAGGAAACGTAAATCGTACCCGACTCGTTTGGTGCGACGGAAGGAATTGAAAACACTAAAGTAGTATTGCCGCTTTTATTGGCTGCATAAGGTATAGAGGTCAGCAGGACGGAAATCTCTGAAGGAACGGACAGTTCCAGCACCACGTTTTCGGCGGGAGCCGTACCGATGTTCTTATAATTTAAAATCAGCAAATCGTTGGCGCCAATCCGGTGAGCCGTAGTGACCACTTCCGTGGTAAGGTCGGGCAGGTTGGCGACGATATCATTTCCGAAATCGTTGTTGGTATATTTCAAGCCAGGGCCAGTAACTGCCACTGGTATTGTACCGCTTGTGTTCGGGCATTTTGGGATAAAATTGCTGCCCGGAAACTCCTGCGCCGTGTAGCTGCCTGTCGGCAAAAAGGCCGTGTAATTGCCATTGGCATCCGTGTAAGCCGTGATATTTCCTGGTTGGAAAACTACCCGCACGCCAGGAATGCCTACCCTTCCAGTCAGGTCAACCGTTGACGCACTTGGGTCGGAGGTGAATTGCGTAGCAATGGTGGCACAGTCCTTTGCCGAGGGCAAGTAGCTGGCCGACATGCCAGATGGTGTTGCCCAATTTGGCGTGCAGTACTGGGAAATATTGACGGTCCAGTTGTTATTGGCTAGGTTTGATAGGTTCTGGATGTTGCCATTGTCCAACCAAGCAACCAGCCCCGTTCCTTTAATTTGGGCTGGTGAGGTGTTGAAAAAGCTACTTCCCGCATGAATTTTCACATTGTCCACGACCGTGAAACCATATTCTAGGTTAGAGAAATTGTTGCCCACGGTAATCCGCACATTTTGCAAGGAGTCAATTCCTTTGTTGTTGTGGTCACCGGTTGCCGTGAAATCTGCATTGCGCATGATTTCCTTGCCCCTACCGTTATAGTTTCCCTTAATGTTTACACTGCTGTTAATCACTTCCAGCCTCGTTGAAGCATTCAACAAATCAATGCTACCGTTACCCAACTCCAATTTACTACCTAGCAGTTTCATGGAACTACTATTTTCCATGGTAAGATTGCCGTTGGTCATTTTCAACTTAGCGTTGGTGACCCAAATTGTAGATGTGCCCGCTGAGTAAATATTGCCGCTCGACAACGTTACATCATGTTCGATACTGATGGTCTTGTTGAAGATGTAATCAGTCGGCGGAACAATGCCGTTTTTCCAAGTGGCTGCCGAAGTCCAACTTCCAGCTTGCACGGTTCGATAGGTAGCCGCTTGGGCTGCCGCTGGTAATGCCGGCAAACTGGTGCTACAGTTCAAGTTTTCTTTGTAATAAACAAAGCCGCTCACCGATGATTTATTGTCTTCGGTGATGGTGATAAAATTATTGGGTGCTTGGTTCAACACCGTTTGTGTGTAGCCGGATGGCCAGCGCACCACAATGGAAGTCACCGTGCTGGCATTTCCCAAACCAAAATTCACAATCAGGCTGCTCTGGCCACCAGTGCCACCACCTGTTTGTCCAGCAACCATGCGGGTCTGCGTTACCGTTTGTCCGTTGATGACCGCCGTGGCAGTGACGCTTGCTCCAATCGCCGATTTGTTGGCATTGGTGCCAACTAGCTTGATTTTAAGCCATTTTTTGCAGGTTCCTTTGGTGTTGTTGTAGAGGAAATCGCCCATGCCTTTGCGGTTCGCCACGAAGAGGTCTTGATCTCCGTCGTTGTCATAATCCGCCCAAGCACTGCCGAAAGACAGACCACCGCCAATTGTCATCTCATTCTGGATACTGGTAAAAACATCATTTCCCTCATTGCGGTAGAGCGAATTGTTCTGCCCATCCCTTGCCACGAATAGGTCGAGGTCACCATCGTTGTCATAATCGGCCCAGGAACTGCCGTGGGCGTTGCCGAGGTCGCTGGTGATGCTTCCGATGTTCATCCTTGCGAAAGTCCCGTTGCCAAGGTTTTTGTATAAATAACAAGGCTCGTTTCCAGCATTGGTCACGAAGAGGTCGAGGAATCCGTCGTTGTTGTAGTCACCCCACGAAGCGCCCACGCTGCTGCCGCCGTCCGTTACGATGGCGCCGCTGCTTACCCGCTGGAAATTACCGCCACCAGCATTGTGGTAGAGGCTATTGTTTTGGCCGCCCGTATTTGCTACGAAGAGGTCAATCAATCCGTCATTGTCATAATCCGCCCAAGCACCGGATACGGAGCGGTTGGCCTCATTCGTAATGGCATTCCCCGTTGTTTCACGGAAAGAGCCGTCACCGTTGTTGTGATAAAGCAAATTAAAGGCAGTTTCCCAATACACCGCCACGAACATGTCGAGGTAGCCGTCATTGTCGTAATCCACCCAGGATGCGCCATGCGAGTAGCCCGTCGAGCTGACGATTGGGTCGCCCTGTATTTTGGTAAAACTTCCTCCGCCTTCGTTGCGGTAGAGGAAATTTTCGAAGCCAATATTGTTGGCCACGTATAGGTCCAGGTCGCCGTCGTTGTCATAATCGCCCCAAGTTGAAGAGATAGAAGCTGCCTTGTCGGTGCCGAACGGAGCAGAATTAACCCTCGAAAAAGTACCATTGCTATTGTTGTGATAAAGTGCGTTGGTTTCATCAGGGTTTTGAGTGGTCACGAAGAGGTCTTGCCGACCATCGTTGTCGTAATCGCCCCAGGCGGCGCTCCAGTTATCACCATCGCCTTCAAGGCCGATGCCAGTTCCGACCATTTGTTGCGCAAAGTCTTCTGGCGTACCGATGGTACAAGGGTCAATCGCCTGCAGCATACTTGGTATGTTTACCGTAAAGGATGGTGTACCATAGCCCTCATTAAGCCACACACTACCATTCGGTCCACTTGACACATATGGCTTGAGCACGGTAGTTAAATTATTGCATGCTAGCTTAAAATAATACCGCATGGTCACCTTTTTCGTATTGTTAAACCAGTTACCATAAGGTATGACATAATTTAGTGTATTCGAACTTCCAACCGGCACAATCGTTGGTATCTCCGAGGCAACGACCTCTGTCCCAACAAGTACCATACAAGTGGGATCGAAGTCAAGGTTACCTGCCGGCTGAAAAAGCATTAATCCTTCATTGGTGTAGATTAAAAAGCTATGCTGCACATCAATATAGGTAGTACCACCCACTGCAACACTTGGCCCGGGCGTAATGGAACCCAGTTGGCCAGCGGAGCTGCTGACAGCCCTGACCCTCTGCGTCCTCATTTCATCCTCCTTGTCTATTTTTCCCGGATTTGCATCAGTAACCGTAATTTTAACGGTCATTGTTTTATTGTTGGCACTTGGATATTGAATGAACCAAAATAACGTGGTACAACTCCCAGCAGACAAGGTGCTAATTCCCTGCGCAGCTGATTGTCCATTGACCAATTGAAACCCGTTTTCAAGACCTGTTAAAGTTGCCGTCAAGTTATTGAGCACCCCACCAGTAGTATTGCAGACTTCATAGGCTACGTAAGCGCCACGAGGCCCCGAACCAGGACTACTTGTGTCAAGTTTGAAAATAACACCCGACTTATTGGTGATGGTAACTGCCCCCGGATTGAGGGCATTTGCTCGCTGGAATGCGAAGAAAAGCAGAAAAAGTAGGGAAAACCAAATAGCAGGATTGCCTTTTGGTTGCTTTTGTTGTTCAAGTTTTTGTATAGTAAGACCCATTTCAAATGTTTAAGAAGTTGTACCCTTCTAAAGACAAAATTTATTCCCCTTAACGAAAGAATTGATTTTCAAGAATTTACAAAATAAATAAATTTTTAATCAATATTTTTAATGGGAAAAATTCCAGAATTGGGAAAAATTATGCCTTAAAATCACGCTTGGTACACCGCCAACAATTTATCACAAATGCGCCACCAGTCGAAGGCTTCCTTCACCATTTTTTGGGCATTTTCGCCCAGTGCCGCCAGTTTATTTTCTTCGTAAAACAGCGCAGCAGTCTCCATCGCTTCGTAAATCGCTGCCGGGTCAAGCCGCCCAGCAGCCATCGGAAAACCCGCCTCATATTGCCGGATATAACGATTGATGTTCGTGCCCTCGCTGGTCAGGCAAGGCAGGCCGAGCGCCGCCGCCTCCAGCACTGCCATCGGCAAGCCCTCCGAGCGGCTCGTGTGCAAGAACACGTCAGCTTGCGCCATCAGGCGGTATTTTTCGTCGCCATATTTTGCCCCAAAAAAAACGACTTTCGATTCAATTCCCAGCTCCACTGCCAACTGCTCCAAAGCTGTTCTATCCTCGCCATCGCCGATGAGTTCCAGTCGGGCTTGGTAGCCTTTTTCTAAAAAAAGCGCAAAGCCACGCAGCATGAAATCGAGGCCCTTGTAATACATGTCAAGCCTGCCACAGAAGCCGAAAGTGAGCTGCTGGTTGGCCACCTTCGTCAATATTTCTGGCAGTTCAGAAAGCTCCATGCCATTGGGAATCAGCACTTTATGGGCAATTTTTGTGAGCTTGTCCATGTGGCTGAACTCCAAATCACCGAGCAGTTGCACCGCTTTGGCATGTTTCACCAAGGTCTTTTCCAGCAAAGAAAAATAGAGCCGCTTGCGCCATTTCCCCTTTTGCATCGCCACCTCGCTGAACGAGCCGTGCGGCGTAAAAACGTACTCGATGCCCCGTTTTCGAAGCAATTTTGTCAACAAATAAAACGCTGTGATGAACGCCCCGTGGATATGTACCACCGCTGTATCTGGCAATGCCTCCACTGCTTGCACCAGCGCCTCATCTAGCCGCAGCTTATTCGCCGATTGCAGAAACAGCTTGGTCTTGAACTGGCGCTCAGCGTAGTTGTGTTCCAGCGAACTGGCGATGCCCCAAACCGTGACTTCATGCCCCATTTCCAGTTGGGTCTTCGCCAATTGGTGCGCCACTTTGTTTACCCCGTTCATGCGGTCAGGGTTGGCCTTGCCGAGTACTGCGTGGATGATTTTCATTTTTCAAGAGCGTGAGCGGGTGAGGAGGTGAGGGGGTGAGCAGGAGAGCGGGGGACTTGGGTGCGTTGCTGTTTTTTCCAAATGGAAAAACTGTAAACGAGCAGCGTAAGCAATTGGGAGCCTACTAGCCCGGCCATAACGCCGCCCATGCCCCACTGGCGTACCATCGGATAGGCCAAGGCGATGCTGGCCACGGCACCGACCGAGTACCCGATGAAAATGGGCAAAGTGAACTGCATGGAGCGCAGTGCAAACCGCTGCAAAGTGGCAAGGTAGCCCAGCAGGTACACCACCGCATAAGCACTCACCAAATAGGCAAATGCCTGATATTCAGCGCCGTAGAGCCAACCGGTGAGCCAATGCGAGGCCAAGGTCAAGCTGCCCAGCAGGCCCACGACCGGGATGGCCACCAAGCCACCAACCCGCCGCAGGTATGCGAACATCGCCTTTTCTCCCTTCGCAAAGAACTGTCGGGCAGCCTCTACTGGAACGATGTTTTCCATGGCAAGAAAGAGCACGTGGCACAGCCCGACCATGTTTTGCGCCATGCGCAAAGCGCCGACCGCCACCGTTCCGAGTGTCGCCGCAGCGGCCACAAGGAAGTAGTTGCCAGAAAACCATTGTACCAGCGAGGTGCCCAACAGCCAAAAAGAATAATGATAATGTTCCTTTGCGGTTTTGAGTATATATTCTCTATTCCACCGTTTTATAAGTTGATGCCCAATCAA
>JBGSWN010000230.1:0-11477 GCA_041752395.1 Saprospiraceae bacterium
ACGGTTTATTCTTCAACCACCGATCCAACCATCCAAAAAACTCCCGCTGCCACAAAATCCCGTTCTGCGGCTGCAACACCCAGTGGTTTTCATCGGGGAAGTAGAGCATCTTGCTCGGAATCCCTTTTAACTGCGCCGCTTGGAATGCCTGCATTCCCTCGCTTTCCGGCACCCGAAAATCGAGGCCGCCTTGGATGACGAGCAGCGGTGTATCCCAATTCTGTACGTATTTGTGGGGTGAGTCCAGCTTCCAGGTCTCGCCAGCATTGGGTTCCCAATAAGCCCCGCCCGTGTCGTTGTTTGCGAAGAACATCTCCTCCGTCGTGCCGTACCAGCTTTCCATGTTGAACATGCCGTCGTGGTCAATCAGCGCCTTGAACCGCCTTTGGTGGTTGCCTGCCAGCCAAAGCACCGAGTAGCCACCGAAGCTCGCACCGACGGCACCGAGGGCATCCTTGTTCACGTATGGCTCTTTTGATACGTCGTCAATGGCCGAAAGCAAGTCCTGCATGGCCTGCCCGCCCCAGTCCGTGGCGATGTCGTCGTTCCATTTTTGTCCAAAACCCGGCAAGCCCCGACGGTTTGGAGCAACGACAATATAATCATTGGCAGCCATCATCTGGAAATTCCAGCGGTAGCTCCAGAACTGGCTGACGGGGCTTTGTGGCCCGCCTTGGCAGTAGAGTAGGGTAGGGTACTTCTTGTTTGGGTCAAAATCTGGCGGATAAATCACCCAAGTGAGGATGTCCTGCCCATCGGTGGCCTTCACCATCCGCTTTTCCACCTTGCCGAATTTCATCGTGGCGAGCTTGTCCTTATTAATATAAGTGAGCTGCATGTCCCGACCGCCATCCATCGGAATACTGAAAAGTTCGTGCGGCTCAGACATGGAGCAGCGGGCAGACACGATGCCGTTTTTCCCCACCAAAAATGGCCCAAAATTGAACTGCCCCGCCGTGATTTGCTGCAAGCCGTTGCCTGTCAGGCCAATGGAATAAAGCTGCTCCGTTCCTTTTTCCGTGCTTTGAAAAATGAGATGCTGGCTGTCCGGTGACCAAGTCGGGCTGGTGGCGTTGCGGTCGAGGCCGTTCGTGACCTCCGTTCTTTGCTTGGTTTTTACATCGTAAACATAAATCCGGTGGCGGTCGGCTTCATTGCCCGGCGTGGCCTGGCTCTCCCAAGCGAGGTAACGGCCATCCGGCGAAAAAGCCGGGTTCATATCGTAGCCTTCCATGCCCTGCGAGAGGTTCGTCGTTTTCTTCGACAAAAAATCATAGACATAAATATCGGAATTGGTGCTGACGGTGGAAGCCGTGCCCCTGAGTTTCTTGCAGGTGTAGGCGATTTGGTTGCCGTATGAATTCCAGGCAATTTGCTCCATGCCACCGAAGGGTTTCAGTGGTGTATCGAACGGTTCACCCACGATGTTCATGGGCTGGCCGGTCAGTTTGCCATCGGCATAATCAGCGACGAAGATATTGGAATAACTGCCGTCCTCCCACTCATCCCAATGGCGGTACATAAGGCCGTCAATGATTTTGCCGCTTGTTTTTTTTAGGTCGGGGTGGGCGTCCTGCGTCGTCTTGTCGTATTTAACATCAGCGATGTAAAGGATTTTGCGACTGTCTGGCGAATACTTGAAGCCGTTCATGCTTTGCTCTGAAACTTGGGCATGCCCTGTGCCGTCGGGGTTCATTTCCCAAAGTTTGCCTCCCCTTAGGTAGGCGATTTTGCGCCCATCCGGGCGAAAAGTGGCGTCGTTTTCATTGCCTTCGAATTTGGTCAACTGCTTTGGCTTGCCGCCATCTGAACCGTCCGTGCTGATGGAATAAAGGTCACGGTTGCCCTTGTTTGCCTCGATATTGATTTGGCTCACGCCGTACACTGCCGTTTTTCCATCTGGTGAAACATCGAAGAGGCTGACTCGGCCCAGTTCCCACAGTTTCTCTGGGGTGAGGCGGTTGGGTGCTTGGGTTTGGGCAAAAAGGGTTACAGTAAAAATGGTTAGGGCAGGTAAAAGGGTGATTTTTTTCATGTTGTAATTTTAAGTTTAGGAGGTTTAGCGGGTTTAGGAAGTTTAAACTCAGGCAAAACTAAACCTTCTCAACCTGCTCAACCTGCTAAACCCAAAAATACCTCACCGGTCAATCTTGTCATATTGCGGCGCAGCCGTCAAGAAATCTTGGCTGAAACGCACACTGTAATCATCCATCAGCGCCTGCACTTTAGTCGCATCTGGCGATGAGATAATGAGGCCCGCATGGTTCTTTTTGTGAATCCGCTCGACGACTTCTGGATCGTCGTAGCCGCTCAGGTCGGGCCATTCCTGTTTGGCGAGGCACAGCAGGATGCCCGCATATTCGTCTTTTGTTGGGGGCAATTTGTAGGGCATTTTCTCCCCAGCGATTTCGATTTTTGCCCATTCGGTGTACAAGTTCAGCCCCGTTGCGTACTCGATTACTTCGGCGATATACGCCCCGCCAACCCTTGCCGCCGTTTCCAAGAAATAAAACTTGCCGTCAGCGTGGCTCTTGATGAATTCGGTATGCGTCACCCCCCGTTGGAATTTGAGCGCAGCGAGGACATTTTTGTTCAATTCCTTGAGCGCCAGCGAATCAATATGGTTCCGCTTCTGAGTGCTCGTCATAAAAATCCCGCCACCTTGGATGATTTCGAGCGGAGGCCGACCGTATTTGCTCACTTCCACGAACTGCACCTCGCCATTGATGGTGATAGCGTCCACATGGAAAATGTCGCCGGGGACGAAACGCTCCAGCACGTAATGGGACTGCTCGTCGCCCATTTGGTTGAGGTGGTGCCACAGCTCGTCCGTATTTTGGATTTTGCGGATGCCCGCAGCACCTGCTTGGGAGCGAGGCTTTAACACCCAAGGCGCAGGCACGTGTTGGGTGTAATTATGGATGTCTTTGTGGTTCAAAACAGGAACGAAAGCTGGCGAGAGGATGCCCTTTTCCGAAGTGACCATGCGCATGGCCAGCTTGTCCCGAAAGTTTCGGGCAGTGGTGTCGCCCATGCCGGGGATGCGCAGGTGCTCTCGCAAAGTGGAGGCAATTTCCACGTCAAAGTCGTCCAAGGGGATGATACGGTCAATCTTTTCCGTGCGGGCGAGGTAGCTCACGGCGTTGATGACTTCGTCTTTCTTGGTCAACGACGGCATGAAGTAAAACTCGTCCACGTCGGCATGTGGCCAAGCCTCGTCGCCCTGCAGCGCCTGTCGAGTGAGCACGAAGACCCGACAGCCCTGCTGCTTACATTCCGTGATGAGCCGTTGGCCTTTTACATCGCCAGCGAGGATGAGGACGGTGAGTTGGTTGGACATGATTGGATGGTTGAATTGTTTTATTGTTGAATTGTTGGGGTGACTAGCCTAAAATGACCCGCACCGTTGACACCACCCGATTCAGCGCAGCCTTAAGTACCTCCGTTTCCGGATGACGCAGGATGACATAGCCTTCGCCTTCGTAACTCAGCGATTTCTCTTGGCCAATCTGCGGTATTTTCACATCGGTGATGAGGTGGCCGACCTCCCGTTGCATTTGGTCGAGACCCTGCACTTCCCGCACTTTTCCCGAGCCTTGGCCACGAAGGAAAGCTGCGCCGACGGCGTATTTTCTTTCCACCTTCGGAAACTCGCCGAAAATCATCATTCTCGCCCACGCAGCCACCGAGTCGAAATCGTTGGCACGGCTGATGAGCGTCGTGATTTGTGCCCCCGGCGGCCTCGCTGCCACTTCCGAGATGGCGATGCTGCCGTCTTTTCTCCGAAACCACTCCAAATGGCTCATTCCCGTTTTCATGCCGAGTGCATCCAGCGTCTTGTTGGCTGCTTGTTTTATATCTTCGTAAATGGGTACGTCAATCTCCCTCGGCAGCAGCACTTGCCACTGAATCCATTCCTCCCGCATGGCTTCCAGCGGATTGGGGAAGTAGTGGGTGAGCGAATGGAAAACAGGCTTCCCTTCCAAGGAAAAAGTGTCGAAAGAGAACTCGTCGCCAGTGATGAATTCTTCCAAAAGTACCTCGTGGGTCGGCGTTGGCGGATTGAGCGAGAGCGCCCATTCGAGTTCCGCAAAATTTCCGACCCGGTAGGTGGATTGCGAAGCAGCGCCATCCAATGGCTTCACGACGAGGGGAAATCCGACATAGTTTGCGAAGGTAAGCGCATCGTCTTTGGAAGTCACTTTTTGGTGGCGGGCACAAGGCAAACCCGCTTCCTGCAACAGGTTTTTCATGCGGCTTTTGTCCCGGAAATTGTGCGCCGTCTCCACGTCCATGCCCTCGATGCCGAGCGCTTCCCGCACTTGCGCTACGGGTATTTGGGCCTGCTCCACTGCTCCCAGAATACGGTGGATTTTGCCTTGCCGACCAGCCAGTGACCTGGATGCAGTCTCCAATTGCGAAGCGGAAAAAACATCGTTAACTAGCTGGAAATCAGCGAGTTTGGGTTGGATATCGGCGGGCAGCCACTCCTTGGGTTCTTGGCTGATGAGGCCGAGGCGAACACCTTCGAGATTGGCCAAGGTCCGAATGAAACGGACGGCATTTTCGGTGTAGTTCGGTGCGGTGTAGATGACAAATGCCATGTGCTGTTTTTGTGTAACACGGACTGCCAGTCCGTGCTTCCAGCTTTTAACAAAAGGGAGTTTTTGAGGAAATGTAAAAGCACGGACTGGCAGCCCGTGTTACAGCAAGCAAATATAAAAAAACGGGCTTCCCATGTTGCAGGGAAGCCCGTTTTTCGCAAAAAAGATTCTGTGCGGTTATTTTTCCACGACAAATTTCTTGGCCAAAATGCCTTCTGGCGTGGCAACGGTGATGAAATAGGCGCCGCTGATGAAGCCTCCCAAATCCATCTGCAAGTGGCGTTCACCCGCTTGGAGATTTTGCGAAGCAATCATTTTACCCTGAATATCGAAGAAAATGGCCTTGCTTGCTCCTGAAAGTGGACGCTGGAAGTTCACGTTCAGCAGGTTGCTTGCAGGGTTCGGGGAAAGGAAGATATTGTTTGCCTCCACTTTTTCATTCACGCTGGTCACCGCATTTTCATCAATCACGATGTTCAATTTCGGTGTGCCGAGCCAGCCGCCCGTGCCGTCTTCTACCACGAAAGTAAAGTAATCGTAAAGGGCGTTGCCATCCGTATTGGTGTAGGCGATGTCCTGCAAATGAATATCCGTCATGTTGAAATGGTCGCCAATGCCGAGCTGAACGCCCTTTCGGGTGATGTAGCCAAAGTCGGTGGCATCCACGATGGTGAATTGCAATTGGTTGCCGTTATTGTCTGCATCTTCCACGGCGAGGTCGGTGTTGAAAATGATTCGGGTGTCCAGCGGTTTCACGAAAATCGTGTCATCGTTTACCAAGAAAGGATTATTCGGCGTTGTGCTGGCGCAAAACTCTAGTGCCCATTTTTCCAAAGTGCCACCTTGTCCGTCATTGTCTATGACTTCCACTTGCAAGGTCCAATCACCGATTTTATCTTGATTGATGAAAGCAGCCAATGGGTTTTGTGGCTTGTAAACAAGGCCGTTCAAAGGTGGGCAGGCGATGGCAAAAGGAGCTTCGTCATTGAGCCCAAGGTTGAACTGGGATACGTTTCCACAAATATTTTCAAATAGTTTGACTGACGTGCCTTGTGGGCTAACGAGCGAAACCTTTAAGTCGTTAAGCTTGTCGTGTGAACCTTTCAACACCGAAACATTCAGGTCAGTAATGGTACCGCCTTGCAAAATCGTAAGTACGCTATTGATGGTAGGCGTACCCACAGATGGTATATTTTTAGGAATGTCGGTGCTATTGAAAGAAGCACATTGAACCGTGTAGGTCTGGAAGCTACGTGATGTTACGAAATCTGCCGAGCCGCATTCATTCGATGGTCGAACGTGCCAGTAATAAATGGTGCTTTCGTCCAAAGCGACTGTCGGGGTAAATGAGGCGGTAGTGAGGCCATTGGCTGACTGAAGTATGGTGCCAGCCCCAAAGGTTGGGCTTGTAGCTATCTGGAAATCATAAAAATCTGCCTGCGGCAAATCGGTCCAAGTAAAAGTCGGAAGAAGGCCAAGGCTCGATTGCCCATCAGCAGGTGAAATGGTGGCCAATGCGGAGAAGTCGTTGTAAACAAGGTTGAAAAACAGACTACGGAAAATAGTGTCCGTACCAGCTACCGCCCTGAGCACGACTTCATATTCGCCATCCACCGTTGCATTGCTCATGTCTAATGTCACATTAGCACTTGTGCCGGGTAAGATGCTGTTGTTGCTGAAAATAACCTGCACACCTGCTGGCAAACCACTAACAACCTCAAATTCAACCAAGGTGTCAAAATTGAGGATGGATTGTGTTTGAAGGTTGATGACTGCATTGGAAGGCACACAAACCTGTTGAGATTGTGGATTGAGCGCCAAGGTAAAGCTCGGCTCCACAGCGGGGATGATGGCGAAATTTTGGTTGGAAAGGTCAAAGAAGATATTCTTCGATGCTTCGACCCTCATCCTTGCTGTATTGGTTGAAATATTTGGGATGAAAACAGTTTCGCTGCCATCGTTTGGGGTGGACATCACCAGGGTTTGAGTGAAATTTTGACCGCCATCCGTGGAGAGCAGGATGTTGACCTCTTTGCATTTTACCAAATCGCCGTCCGTGTTCGCTACATCCCAAGTCACGGTCACTTCTTGGCCGCCGGTCAGCACCACGCCATTACTGTTAGGGTAGGTTACCCGGAATGGCCCGGCTGTGTTCGTAGATTTGAAAGCCACATCCTGCCAGGTGATGCCACCGGCTCCTTCGGTCACGTTGTAATCACGCACGGTGCAGCGGAATGTGAGGTCCCGGGAGTAGGTCGGGAGTACTTCTGTGATTTCGGAGCCATTGCTCAAAATAATGGGGAGGCGTGGAAAATAACGCTTGCCACTGACGACAGGGTCATACACCCGGAATAAAGGTGCATTGCCAACGGGAGTGCCAAGTTGGGCGGAAGGGCCAAGGTCGAATTGTTCCCAAACATATTTGAGCGGGTCGCCGTCGGCGTCAGTTGCGGAGGCATTCAATTCAAACGGTGTGCTGATAGGGATATAAAAACCATCCGTGTAACCCAGTTGGACAACTGGTGAGTGGTTGCTAGTTTCAAAAGTTTGACCACAAATACTTCCACCTGTTTGGTGGGTATTTATCCAAAATTCCTCTACAGTTCCACCGTGGTAATGCAAATTGGCGCCGCCAGGGATGTTGTTTGACCCGCAAGAACCTTGGTAGGAAAGTATGGTGCTGCCGCTGCCAGGCTCCCAAGCAGAGCCGGCGTGGTGCTGGCCCTCGCTGCCGGGGCAATTGTTGAAAACGTGGCCACCTTGGTATTGGTGTCCCATTTCGTGAGCGGCTACCCGGTAAACGATGGAGGTCAAATCAGCGTAATGGCACGTAACGCCCCGGCCTTTGCCGCCGCTGCAAACCGAACCACTTACTACCCCGCCTACGTCCGTGCATCCATTCGTGAAAACGTGGCCAATGTCAAAACTTGCCAGCCCAACGATGGTGTTAAGCACATCTTCGTTTTGCCCCAGCAATGCACCGCCATTGTCTGAATTGAAGTAAGGGTCGTTACTGCCATTGATGAAAACAAGTTGGTCATTGTTTGGGATAAGTTGGAGACGGAAATCCGCATCACGCTCAAGCAAAGAGTTTAATAGGTCGGTGGCAGTCACCAAGGTAGCCAAGGCATTGGCCACCGTACCGCCGTGGGTCGAACCATATTCGCCGGTACACGCTAGTGCAAAACGGTAGGTTCTTCTGACGGTAAGGTTGCCATCCCCTCCGCCCCGGAAGTTGATTTCGTTTTCGTTTTCGAGGGCATTGTCGAGTGGTTGGTTCAAGTCGCCCACGAATTTTACCAATTTGGACTGAGGGTCCATGCCAGCTATGTCTGGCATATCGGAGAATTTATAGCAGAGGTAGTATTGTGTCTGATTGTTGGCGTATGAAGTCACCAATGAACCTCCTTCAGCACCTAACACAACAGCATGGAACCCATCCCCACCAAAGCCGAAACGGACGGTGTGGGTCGGGTCTTCTATTCCAATGCCGGCAAAAGTGCGGATCATCGGGTACCGGGCTGCAAGGTCAGGGTGCATCACCGAAGATTCCCAAGCCTTAAAAGTTTCAACGGTGCCATCGGCCATAGGAAGCTCCACCTGAAAGCTGCCGGAAAAAGCTTTTGCTGAACCTTCGGCAGGGGCATTGCGCAAATGATTGCGCATAGCAGGCAAGTCAAGTGAGAACAACAAAAAGTTGTTTGGCATAGTGACGGTTTCTGCATTTTGCGGCAGAAAAATCTCCTGCTCTGTCACAGCTTTGAAAAACTTAGGTGTCGTGGATTGCGCTGCCAGGGCGAGCGTAAATAGAATTGCGCTGATTGTGATTAAGAGATGTCTCATCATGAATTGAAGATTAGTATCGAAAGTAATAAAATTGAGATGTTCCCCTTCGGAACGTAAAGTCTCGTGATTAGTTTGGCAAATTTACAAATCAATGGGGCATTCGTTCAATTGGTAAGCCGTTTTGTTTGGTTGTTTGAAAGACAAAGCCGCATTGTTCCCAAAATAATGGCCATTCAGCAAAAAGAAACGGCTGAAAAGAGTTACCCTTTCAGCCGCTTTATTGACTTGAAAATATTTTTTGTAAAAATTAGCTCACCGTATTCCGGCCAATGCTGTCGTAGTAGAAACCTTTGTCCTTCATGGATTCTACGTCATAAAGATTGCGGCCATCAAATATGACAGGCTGTTTGAGCAACTGCTTCATCACCTCGTAGCTTGGGGTGCGGAACACACTCCACTCCGTCACGATGGCCAGTGCATCGGCGCCGATGAGGGCCTCGTATTGGTCGGCTGCCATGTTCACTTGTCCGTTGTATTCTGCTTTCACGTTGTTCATGGCCTCCGGGTCGAAAGCTTTTACGGTTGCCCCCGCTGCTATCAGGTCTTCAATCAGGTAAAGGGCTGGTGCCTCCCGGATGTCGTCCGTGTTTGGTTTGAAGGCCAAGCCCCAGATGGCAATGGTTTTGCCTTTGAGGTCGTTGTTGAAATAAGCTTTTATTTTTTGAGTGAGGCGGTGCTTTTGCAGCGTGTTCACGCCCATTACAGCTTCCAGTATCTTGAAATCGTAGCCGTTTTCCTCAGCCGTTTTTGCCAAAGCTTGAACGTCTTTTGGAAAACAGGAGCCACCATACCCCACACCTGGGAAAAGGAAGCGCTTGCCAATCCGGCTGTCGCTGCCCATGCCTACCCGCACAGCGTCCACGTTTGCGCCCAATTTTTCACAAAGATTGGCGATTTCGTTCATGAAGGAAATTCGGGTGGCTAGGTAGGAGTTTGCGGCGTATTTGGTCATTTCCGCAGAGCGCTCGTCCATGAAATAGATTGGGTTGCCTTGACGGACGAAAGGTTCGTAGAGGTTTTTCATCACTTTGCGGGCACGCTCGGATTCGGTGCCGATTACTACCCGGTCTGGCTTCATGAAATCCTCAACGGCCACGCCTTCCCGAAGAAATTCTGGGTTTGAAACAACATCGAAAAGATCGGTGCTCAGTCCTTCGGCCAAAATGGCGTGAACCTTTTCAGCAGTCCCAACAGGAACCGTGCTTTTATCAATGATCACTTTGTAGTCTGTGATGATTTTGGAAAGGTCTTTCGCTACGCCCAAGATGTACTTGAGGTCAGCGGAACCATCTTCGCCAGGCGGCGTTGGCAATGCCAAGAAAATCACTTCGGCATCTTTGATTCCTTCTGCAAGGTTGGTGGTGAAGACCAAGCGGCCTTGCTTGGTGTTACGGTCAAAAATGACATCAAGCCCTGGTTCGTAAATTGGGATTTCGCCATTTTGCATTCTTTTTACTTTGTTTGCATCAATATCAACGCAGATTACCTGGTTGCCAGTTTCTGCGAAGCAAGTGCCAGTTACAAGGCCGACGTATCCAGTTCCAACTACTGCAATGTTCATTTAAATATTAATTTTTGGAATGAAGAATTTTTTGAGGTGCAAAAATACGCCGAACACCCCAATGAATCAACATCCGTTTATGAAAACGTTTGTATTTATTTGTTTGAAAACGGTTTTGTTGGGTTCAATCCGAATAATAATTGTTTCCTTCGAAGTTGTGGCGGCTCCTTGTCATGGCCTGTACGTCCTTCAATACAAGTCTTGATACCTTAATTTCCTACTTTTGTACTTAAAATAAATTGAATGAAGTACCCTGTTTGGTTGCCTGCCACCTTGTTTTTGTTGGCTTCTTGTGCCAATGTGAAGCCCTTCCTAACAAATTCCGTTCCGGCTGTCCCTGATTACTCGAAAAATTCTTGCTGGGCTGCATTGCCAACTCAAAAAGACCCAGCTGACCGCAGTCCCGGCCCTGAATTTCCAGACTTGCAAAGCACCTCGCAGGTTGACGTTTTTTTTATCCACCCAACCATCCTGCTCGACTCAAAGGATAAGAAGTGGAACGGAGATTTGGCGGATGCCAAGCTCAATAAGAAAGTAGATGAGTCCGCTATTTTGTACCAAGCAAGCGCCTTCAATGGAGCAGGTAGGGTGTATGCGCCAAGGTATCGTCAAGCCCACTACCGCAGTTTCTTTAGCGAGGATAAAGTATCTTCAAAACAGGCGCTCGACCTAGCTTACACGGATGTGAAAGCAGCTTTCGAGTATTATTTAAAAAATTACAATCAAGGCCGGCCCATCATCCTTGCCGCCCACAGCCAAGGAACGCTGCATGCCAAACGCCTCATGAAGGAATTTTTTGATGGGAAAACTTTGCGCAACAAACTTGTCGTAGCCTACCTCGTTGGCTGGCCAATCCGAAAAGATGAATTTAACGATATTCCCGTTTGCGAAAACCCTGAACAAACTGGCTGTTTCTGCACATGGAGAAGTTATAAACATGGATTCACCCCTGAAAACGCCTTGCTTGGCGACAGTATCGCAGTGACAAACCCACTGACTTGGCGCACGGATAAAGCACCTGCGCCTAAAACTTTAAATGAGGGGATGATCGCCCGAAAATTTGAGCAGGTACTGCCCGAACGGGCTGATGCTGTGGTTCACAACGGAACACTTTGGGTACACAAACCGAAGTTCCCCGGCAGCTTTTTCTTCCGAAAGGAGAATTACCACATCGCCGACTATAATTTGTTCTACATCAATCTTCGCAAGAACGCCCAACACCGAGTGGACTTATTCTGGAAATGACGTTTGGTCATTGGTCATTTACTTTGTGTCATTGGTCATTGAATTAAGACTGTAGCCCAATGACACAATGACAAATGACCAAAAAAAAGCCCTGGAGCGAACTCCAGGGCTTTTTTGTTGTCGAATATCTTGGCTGCAATTGCAGGCAGATTACCAACGGTCTCCGCCGCCGCCGCCGTAACCACCTCCGCCGCCACGACGGTCTCCACCGCCGCCGCCGC
>JBGSWN010000231.1:0-29707 GCA_041752395.1 Saprospiraceae bacterium
ACTACCTCCCCATCACCACCCGCCGCAGCACCCGTTCCCCGTCCATCTTGACCTGTAGGAAATAAGCACCCACGGGGAAGTCCGTCAAATCGAGCAGGTTGTCGCCATTGGCCAGTGGGAATTGGGCGCAGCGCTGCCCGGCGGCGTTGAAGAGGAGGGCATTGAGGCCAGCAGCCGGGGCAGCCGCCAGTTTCACCACAAAATGACCAGCGCCGATGTTCGGGTTTATCTCCAAGCTGAAAACAGGGACGGGCGGCGGCTCCACGATGGCGGGCAGGCAGGCGATGGTCGGCAGTTTGGCGTCCATCCAGGCGATGCGCTGGCGTAGGAATCTTTTCAGCTTGTCCACCTCACCGGCGTAGGTGGTCGGGTAGGGGGGCAGTTCGGGGGCACCGCTGTCGAAGCCGAGGCATTGCCAGCGCTGGAAGTGGCGGGCCTGCGCCTCGTTGAGCGCCAGTGCCGACGAGTCTATGTACTGGAAGATGTGGAGGGTGTCCAGCGTCGTGGTGCGTAGATGCTGCCAGCGTTGGCAGACCCGGTCCCGGAAGCTGGAGTCTTGTAGCAGCCGCTTGAAATAGGGAACGTAAAGCACGTCCTGCGAGCAGGGGTCCACGGAATAGAGCCAGCCAGCGCCGTTGGGGAAGCTGTTTTCCGAGAGGAACTTCATGGCCCAGTCGAAGTCCCAAACCGGGCCGAGCTTTAGCAGGCCGTCCCGGTCCTTGTGGTAGTACATTGACTTTTTGTAGGCGTCCACGTTGCCGGACAGCTCGCCGAGCAGGAAATAGTCCACCCAAGAGTCGAGGTCAAGGTACTGCTGGTAGCCCGTGAGCGGGTCACCAAAATCGGCGGCGAAGAGCGAGGTCTCCACCTGTGCCATGTACCCGCTGATATAGTTGAGCTGTGCCGGGCTGATGTCTTCGATTTTGGGATAGACCATTTCGAAGTTCAGGGAGCGGTCGGGGCAGTTGGTCGGCTGCCAAATGTCCGTGCCGAAGTCCCAGCCGTAGTCGTGCCGAAAGATATAGCCGCCGGGAAGCTCGGGCAGGGCGTTCTGTTCCGGTGCCAGTTTCTCGATGTCCACCCGGTCGCCGTCCCGTTTTATTTTTTCGCAGAAAACATAAATGCCGTTGTATTGGCCGTTCAGCAGCAGCTCCACGTGGCGGGTATGGGGCGCCCACTGCCCCAGGCTGCGGGCGAGGTCGAAGAGCAGGGTATTTCGCACAAAGGACTTGTCGTTCCACATGGCCAGCAGTATCCAGTCCTCCTCCTTGGGCATTCCGAGCAGTGCGACGGCGGTGTCCAGCCCCGTGGCCATGTCGTGCGTCTCGATGGCGTAGGGTTTTTGCGGCAGCCCGGCGGAGTAGTTGCCCCGCAGCCGGATGGACACCTGCCCCTCGTAGCTGGGCGGGTCGGTGGGGTGGTTCAGCTCGCCGTTAGGGTTGTCAATGATTTTGAGATTGGCCAGCACCTTGTCGAAGCTGATGGACTGTCCGTTCGTTTCCAGCAGGAGGATGGGCAGTTTGGAGGAACTGAGGGTTTGGGCGAAAAGCTGGGCGCTCGCCAAGAGGGCAAGTAGTAGGGTGAATCGCCGTTTTTGTTTGATAGGCATTGGATGTGGCTGCGGTGGTATGCTTGCCATGCGGCGAATGTAGGGGTTTTGTGGCAAATTGGGCTGGCGTAGGATTGATAAAACCGCCTCTCAAATCAGGCTCGGTGGGTCGTCAGGAGCAGCCCACAACCTGCCATTTGTCGCTACTTTGGCTCCGTATTTTGGCTTTTGCTACCACTTTATCGTTTACCTGCCCCCATATTCTATGCATCCAAATGAATTTCTATCTTTGCGGCCATTCGTGGGAAAGATGTTCAGCAGGATTGTAAGGTTTGGTTTGGTGCCCCGTCTAAACCTCTTAAACTTGCTAAACCTCCTAAACCTGCACAAAAGACTTCCGACATGCAGCAAGACCTGAAAGAAATATTTGGAGATACCAGCGGACTGGACACCAAGAGCGTCGAGTCGCTGACCCGTGCGCTGGACAAGAACAATCTGCCCGGTTTTGACTACCTGGAGTTCAAGCTTTCCTTGGGTAAGCTGGCACAGATGAACCTGCCGGAGGAAATGGCCTACAAGTCGGCCTACGCCACGGCTTCCACGGTGGGCCTGACAAAGGAGAAACTGCTGACCACGGGACAGCATTACCGCAAGGTGCTTTTTGATGAAAAAGAGCAGTTCAACGTGGCGCTGCAAGGCCAACTGCAAAAGCGGGTGAACAACAAGCAGGAGGAGGTGGTGAAGCTGAAGGCGCAGATTCTGGCGTGGCAGGAGCAAATCGTGAATTTGCAGAACCAAATCGCCAAGTCACAAGCGACCATTGATGATGCGGACAACGAAGTGGCCGGGGAAATGAAGAAGATTCAAACGACAAAGGACAGCTTCGAGCATACCCACCAGAGCATCATGAACCAGATAGAGCTGGATTTGCAAAACATCCAGAAATACCTATGAGGGGTTTTTGGTTTTTGGTTTTTGGTTTCGGGGGAGTGACTGCTTGCTTGATACTTGTTTTCTTTGAGGGTTGATTTGGGACGATGCTAATCCAATAATGTCGTTCATTTTCAGTTTGCCCAGAACCTCCCAGAAACCCGAAACCAAAAACCAAAGACCCAAATTAGGCAAGCTAGCAGGTACTCCCCCGAAACCAAAAACCAAAAACCAAAAACCAAAAACCCGAAACCCGAAACGCTTATTAAATCCATTTATTCAGCAATGAATTGTAAACAAGGAACAGAAATTATCATCGGCCAAATGACCGATTTGCTTGGTAGGATTGCACCTGAAACGTATTCAGAGTCCTTGGCTTTGTTCAATGGTTCGTCCATTGGGCAGCATTTTAGGCATATCGTGGATTTCTACGGCTGCCTGAACCGTGGCGTAGCTGATGGCCGGGTGGATTATGCCCTCCGCCAACGTGACCATCGGGTGGAGACAGAGCCGCTGTACGCCGCTCGGATGCTCCAGGATTTTTCCACTTCCTTGAATACCATGGAGGAAGCTGACAATGTCGAAGTTGTTGCCGATTTTTCTTCCGAACTGAACGAGACCCGCCCAGTAGTGCTGTCCACCGTTGGCCGGGAAATGATGTATGCCTACGACCATGCCGTCCATCATTTGGCCATGATAAAAATGGGCCTAAAAGTTACTTCTCCTACTTTGGAAATTGATAGGAACCTCGGGGTTGCACCTTCTACGGTGAAGCACTGGAATGCTTAGTTGGCAGTTCGACCCCGACCAAGATCGGGGGCAGGTGGCAGTCTGGGGCTGCTAGCTTCAAATTGAATAAGCATCTGCCAATAAAAAACAGTAAATCATAGTCTGTTGCATTGCTAATTAAGGTTTTCACCTTCGGCGAAAATCATTTTTTAACGCAAAGCCGCAAAGGCGCAATGGCGCAAAGATTTTGGAAAAAATACCTTGCGCCTTTGCGACCTTGCGGCTTTGCGTTTATTGACTTTAGCGCCGAAGGCGCAATAAATTGTTTAAGCGACTATAAACGAGAAAATTGAACTTAACCCAGCCCATGACTGCCCACTGCCAACTGTCAAACTGCCAACTTAAAAATATGGATTACCACCAATACAGCATCACCACTGACCCTTCCCAGAATGAGGTTTTGATTGCCTTAATGAGCCACTTGCCGTTCGATACGTTTGAGGAAACGGGGACGGGCTTTAATGCTTTTTTGCCGGAAGGCAACGATGAAAACGAGGTGGAGGCCGAGTTGGCCGAGCTACAAGGGCGCTTCAATTTCCAGTTTGAGAAAACGCATATCCCCGGCCAGAACTGGAACGAAATCTGGGAATCGAATTTCCATCCGGTCATCGTGGGCGGTTTTTGTGGTATCCGTGCGGACTTCCATGAGCCGTTGCAAGGGATGGAGCATGAGTTGGTCATTAACCCGAAAATGGCGTTTGGGACGGGGCACCACGAGACCACTTTCTCCGTGATAGAAATCATGCAAGGCATCCAGTTTGAGGGGACGTATGTCCTTGACTATGGATGTGGGACGGGGGTATTGGCCATTTTGGCTTCAAGGCTGGGCGCCACTTCCATTCAGGCAGTGGATATTGAAATTGAATCGTACCGCAACACGGTCGAGAACAGCGCAGCGAATGGTGCGGAAAACGTGGAGGCTTTTCACGGTATTTTGAGCGACATAACTGGCAAGGATTTCGACATCATCTTGGCGAATATCAATCGAAATGTAATTTTGGACTCGCTTAGCCCGTTATCTATGCTGCTGAAACCTGGCGGGACTTTGGTCGTTTCAGGTTTTGTGCTGGATGATGAGCAATTGATGGTGGATTCATTACAGCAGCATGGTTTCAGCATCCAAGCAATAAAACGCAATAACAACTGGCTGGCAATGAAAACCGTCAAGAGCCAAAGCTAAGTTGGCTAATTGGCACAACGTACTAAGATGAAAATTTGGTGTAGTTTAATTATATCCTTTCTAGCATTCCCTTTCCTACTTTCGGCGCAAAAGCTCGAAAAATTCTCGGAAGACACGCCCACCTTCCTCAAGGAAATGGAGACCTTAATGACGGCTTCCAAGAATCCAAAAATGGAAGACCAGTACAAGGATTTTGAAAAGACCATCAAAAGCGGGTTTTACTCCGAAGTTGAAATCATGCGCATCCGCCTCACGGGTGACAAGATGCTGGAGCAGAAGATGTCTGCGAACCCTTATTTTACGGCCTACCTGGATGCACTTTCCCTCGTCAAAAAATCTGAATTGGGTGAGAGCCGTTTTAAGAACTGGCACGACGTGCTGGATGGGATGTTGGGCAGCATCGAAAATCGCAAGCTCAAACCTTTTCAAGACTTCCTTGATTTCAGTTATGGTTTTTTTGAAAAGAATGCGCTTCGCAAATCTGACCTTGGTACTACCTGGATTGCACGAGCTTCCCGTTATGATTTGGTGTTGGAAAACAACAGCCCCCTCATCAAATATGACAAACTGGACCTTGTCGCTTCTCGTGGCAAGGATTCGATTGTGATAAATTCCACAGCTGGGATTTATGACCCGGTGGCGGAAGTTTGGAAAGGGAAAGGTGGCATTGTGACTTGGGAACGGCTAGGCTTAAGTAAAGAAGTTTATGCTGAATTGACTGATTATGAATTTGAAGCCAAGAAGAGTATTTACAGCGTGGCCAGTGTGAAAATGCACTACCCGCTCTATTTTGGAACAAAAGCAGTGGAAGGCAAATTCGAGGATAAACTCGTGACCTCCAATGAAGCTACGGAAGGCAGTTATCCCCGTTTTGAATCCAATGAGCGGATTTTGGAGCTGAAGAATATCGGCGAAGGCGTTCAACTCAAAGGTGGTTTTCGTTTGCAAGGCATCACGGTTTATGGCTACGGTGATCGGGCAGAACGGGCAGAACTCAAGCTTTTCAACAACAAGCACAAACTGGTTTACAAGGGCCAGTCGGAGCTTTTTATCGTAAAACAAGAAGAAAGAATCGTGGGGGAAGGGGTGGAATCCTCCCTTTATTTTGGCCAAGATTCGATTTATCACCCATCCGTTAATGTCCGTTTTGAAATCAAGGCACGGGAGTTACAATTATCCAGGGGAAAACGGGGCAGTGACCGTAACCCATTTTACAATTCCTTTCAACAGATTAATATTGACGCAGAGCGAATGGATTTTGAATTGGAGACCGACAGTATTTACATCGGTCGCCGAAACATGGGTATCGCAAAATCGGCGGTTCCATCGGTGTTTGAATCGCTCAAGTTTTTCAACGAAAACGATTACAGCCGTATCCAAAACATCTCCACGACCAACCCTATCGCTTTGATGAAAGTGGCCTATCAGGAGACAGGGGAGAAGACCATTTCTGCGGAGGCGTTGGCCAAGCGTTTGAACCCAAAATTTGGGGTGGAGAATATTAACTCACTGCTTTACGACCTCGTTTCCAAAGGTTTTATCAATTACAATGCGGATGATGGCATGGTGGAAATCAAGGACAAAGTGCTTCACTACGCCGAGGCCAGCCAGAAGAAGGTGGATTTTGACAACCTCCGTATTTCCTCCGAGACGAACGAGACCAATGCGGTCATGGACTTGAAGAACAATTCAACTTCCATCAACGGGGTGACGAATATTGAATTTAGCCAATCGCAAAAGGTAGGGATTAAGCCTTACGGTGATAATGTGGTGATGAAAGGGAACCGTGACATGGATTTTCATGGGCGGGTATTTGCTGGGTTTGCGGTTGCTGAAGGCAAGGATTTCCACTTCAGCTACGATAAGTTCCAAATTGGGATGGACTCCATTCGTTATTTTGATATGTACTTACCGACTGGTGAGCTCGACAAGTTTAAAAATCCAGTTGCCTATTCGATAGCCTCACGAATCGAGCATGCCAACGGGGTACTTTTGATTGATGCTCCAGCAAATAAGTCGGGTCGGGAAGAGATTGCAATGTTCCCTTCCATGGAGAGCAAAAAGAACGCCTATATTTTTTACGATTACAAGCGGACACAAGGCGGCGTTTATCTGCGTGATTCTTTTTATTTTGAGCTTAAACCATTCAGTTTCAATAGTTTAGATAAATATACCAAGTCTGATATTCACTTCAAGGGCAAATTGGTTTCACATGCTATTTTCCCCGATTTCAATGAATCGGTGGTCGTCCGAGAGGACACTTCACTTGGTTTTGTGACCAAAACGCCAGCCGAAGGTTTTCCAGCCTATCAAGGAAAAGGCAAATTTGGCGGGTCTTTAGATTTGAGCAACAAGGGCCTGCTGGGGCAAGGAACAGTCAATTACCTCGGTGCAAAAATTGATGCCAACGACCTGGTTTTCAGGCCCTACCAAATGACGGGCAGTGCCGAGCGGTTCGATTTGGAAGAGGATCGGAAATCTGCCGTCCAGGTGCCGCAAGTACGTGGATTTGACGTGAATATTGACTGGCAACCCTACAAGGACAGCATGTATGTGACCTCCAAGGAGGCACCTTTTGAGCTGTTCAAAGAAGGACGGCACACCCTGAAAGGTACTTTGATTTTGACACCCGGCGGCTTGAAGGGGCGTGGCCTTTTCGATTGGGACAAAGCAAGCATGACTTCCAAACTCATCAGTTTTGGTGCCTACTCTTCAAAGTCCGATACAACCGACCTTAAAATCAAGGCCATTGATGCGGATGCCGTGGCACTTTCCACTTCCAACTTGAACGCTAGTGTTGATTTTGACAAACAGTTCGGTACCTTCAAGGCCAATGCCGAAGTATTGACAACGACTCTCCCGTACAACCAGTACGTGACGACTTTCAACGAATTTGATTGGGACATGGCCAAGGAGACGGTAACTTTCCGGGCCTTTGAGGGAAAATTGGGGAACTTTACTTCCATCCACCCTGAGCAGGATTCCCTCTTTTTTCAGGGTAAAAATGCCTTGTACGACCTAAAAACGAACTTGCTGAAAATCAGTGGGGTACCTTATATTATTGCCTCGGATGCCTTTATTTATACAGAAAAAGGCGATGTGGAAGTGCAGGCCGGTGGTATCATCACAGAGCTGACCAATGCTAAAATCGTTGCAGATACGGTGAACCAATACCACGTCATCAATCGGGCTACTGTTAATGTTTTAGGCAAAAAGGAATACCGTGCGAAGGGTTTTTATGAATACAATATCGCCGATAAAAAGCAGGAAATCGAGTTTGCCGAAATCGTTGGGACAAGGGTAGGAGAGGGGAACCAACAGACCAAACGTTCCGTCACAAGGGCGACTGGGGAAATCAATGAGCGCGCCAATTTTTTCATTGACCACAAGACCAAGTTCCAAGGCACCATCACGCTGGAAGCTGATAAACCGAACCTTGGATTCAAAGGTTTTGCGCAGCTACAATCAGAATCTTTGCCCGTAAAGCACTGGTTCTCCATTGATTGCGAAGGAGATAAAAACGACTTGACAATTGCTTACAAAATTCCGCTGAACCCAGAAGGTGAGCAGGTTTTTACGGGTCTTTTCCTCAGTAAAGAAACAGCCACTTGTTATCCACGGGTGATGATGCCGCTGTTTTTCCGCAAGGACCGCCCGATTTTAGCGGTGCAGGGCGTCATGCAGTTCGATGAGAAAAAAGACCAATTTATCTTCTCGGATTCTACCCGATTGTTGAGTGGTGGTGCGATACCTGGAGGCAGCCAAGTGGTGTACGATAACCCAACTGGCAAGATTGACATGGAGGGTAAATTCATCCTTGGTTCAGCGCTCAAGAATGTAAGTGTGGACGCTGCTGGTTATGTCAAAACCACGTTTGGTGAAATGGTAACGGATACGGTGTTGGGCACTTCTGCCATGAAATCCGACCTGCAAATGGAAGCGATGATGGGCCTGAAATTCCCCATTCCTTCGGATTTGATGAAAATCTTGGTTTCGGATTTCAAGTCCAGCACCTTTGATGCCACGCCCATTGTTTACGCCAAAGACATGCCGTTTTACCGCAAGGTGATTCGTCAGATATTCCCGCTCAATGACGAAATCCAAAATGCGATTGATGGTATCAGCCTGGGCTCTTTAACATTGCCTCAGAAGTATAACAAGTACACCGCACTCTTCGACAGGGTACCTTTGAACTGGGATTCGGATTACCAAAGCTTTGTTTCCACAAAATCGAAACTGGGCTTGGTGAGCTTGGATGGTGAAATGCTGAACACCACCGTCAGCGCCTACATCGAAGTGAAAATGCCAACAAACGATGATGACCGGCTCTATATTTACCTCAAATCGCCGAGCCAGATGTACTATTTCTTTGGCTACAAGCAGGGCATCCTAAACCTCGTTTCCAACAATCCCCGCTTCATGGAGCAATTGCTGAAAATGAAGGACAAGGACAGGGTCATCAAATTGGCCGATGGCGAAACCTTTGAAATACAGCCGGTGGAAGAATCAACCGCCTCTGCCTTCCTTAATCGAATCGAAGCTGTCAAAAAAGACTGATATTAAACATCGCTTTTCATCGGATGCTGCCTGAACTGGTACAGTTTTGGCCTTTCCAGTATCAAGTTTTGTAATGAAAATTTGATGGATAGACCGGTGATGATAGCATTTTTGCTGGCAGCGATTATTTCCCTTGGAATTAGCGATTATTTTGTCAAAAAACCTTTTGTCGATTCGGGAAACGCTCGTGCTTTGGTATTTCCTGCTGCGCAAAGTAGCGGTGAATTGGCTACGTCTATCGTATCCGGCAACTCCTTTTCTTCCAGCCCGAATGGCTTGCAAATCATTGATTTCCAGACAAATAGAACAACCTTTGGTTTTTCAAACTCCAGTTACACCCAGCCCTTCAATCCTAGCCTCGCCAACAAAAAAGTAGCCCTCGGCTGCGATTCCGTCCAAATTGACATGACGGCAGTGGTAGCTGGCACAAGCGCCAACGATAGCCTCGGTTTCAAAATCAGCTACGGCAATCCTGACAATTCCCCTTCAGCAACTCAGATTTTTCTTTTTGACAACGGACAAGTCAATTTCAAAGTTGGTAATAATAATTTCAACTGCAACCTGCCCCAAGCCGCCGTCACAGTCAATGCTGTGGCAGGGGTGAAGACCGTAAATTTCAACCTGCACGCTTGTCTGATTGGTCTTGGGCTTAATCTCCAACCCGGCGATACGGTGAGGTTTTCGGGCAAATTCGTTGTGAATGCCAATGGCCCAATCACGCCGATGTTCAAGCCTGTCCCCAATCTAAAAGCATTTGCTTACGCCACCCAAAATGGCCTTGCGCTTTCCTGCGATACCTTGTTGGATACCTTCAATTTGGCGAAAAGCCAAGTCATTTTTGATTTCCCCAATACTTTGAACGGCCTACCAGTCGGGTGTAATCAAGGCAAATTGACTTGGCGGCTTTTTGTGCCAAACAACGATTTCTCTACCTATTTTGGCAACGAACTCCGACCAGCCACCAAGGTTGATTCCCTGGTTTTTGATTTCGACCCTGGCTTCCTGACGGCCTTCACGGGCGGGGCGATGGAAGTTTCCATTCCCGGCCATCCCGTTTTTGGGAACAGCTATTTCCCCATTCGACCGCTGTCCGATTTCCCCGATGGGCACTACGTTGCCAAGTTTGATACGCTGGCTTTCGTACCTTCTCTGAACCTTGTCCAGACCTACACTTTCGACCTGCGGTTGAATCTGAAAGCTACTTGCGAAAGTCCTGTCGGCAGCATTTTCAATAGCAATGTTTACGGGATTCAATCCAAAGTAGCCTACACCGATAGGTTCTATGCAAATTTCATCGGCAACGGCAGCTGTGTAAATAAGCAAACCGACCAAGCGACCAGCACCGTGGCTTATACCCAACCGCCTAGTTTTAACTTGTCCCCAGCCACTTCTTCCACAGCAATTTTGACGGGTGGGACTGCTACTTGGGATTTGAAACTTTGCAATACATCCAGCCAATCAAACTCAGGCATCAACTGGTTTTCGGTGAATGACCCCAGCGGCCTGCTCACCGTCAATTCGATTACCAATATCACCAACCCCGGCAACCCTGTGGCTTTGACTTTGATGCCATTTGGCCAAAATGTCTTTGTGTTCACTCCTGGCATCAATGCTGGTCAATGCCTGACGCTACGCATCGTTTCAACAACAAGTAGTTGTGATGATTTGACCTTGGATGCGGCAGCAGGTTGGAATTGCGGCAGCTACCCAACTGGCTGGAAACCTTTTGACAATGCGCCATGCAGTAGTGTTTCTTTGCCACTGACTTTGCAAAACAACGGCGTGGCGCCAGTTCAAATCAATTTTACCAATGTCGAAGCAAGCTGCACTGCGAACGGTGAAACAGTTGCCCTTTCGGGCAATTTGGGCAGTGGAACAACGCTGGCAAATGACACCTACCAACTCAGCTTTGTTTGGGATGAAAATGGAGATGGCAATGCTGGGACAAATGAATCGGTTTTAGCTTCGCAAACATTGTTTGGCGTGATTTCACCTGCTAACTCTTTGATTTTCAATCAAATACTCTCTTTGCAGTCTGCACAAGCTTGTCAAATTTTGCTCCAAGTAGAAATGTCGGGGCCAGGGTTGTGCAATTCAATCACCGCCCAAATGCCAACGCCGCAATATCAACTTGCGGGCAACGACCGAAGCTTCTGTGATGTCGGAAATACTTACACAACCACGCTGGGAGTTGGTCAAATCTGCGATACCGCCAATTATAAAATCAGTTGGACGGCCATTGCGCCAGCCAGTATTTCTGATTTGAATGACCCGAATATCGCTGACCCGATTTTGAGTTTTGACCCCATGAATTATTTGGGCCAAACGCTTGGGTATGTGGCAGCCATCCAAAACCTCGCTTGTGGAACGACCAGTTTTGACACGGTGCAAATCATTGTTCCTTCCAGTGCAAATGGCGTTTTTGCGCAGCAACAACTTGATTTACAAGTAGCTGATTGCCAGTCGCTTGCCTTGGTTTGTACGGGGATATCCCCACTGCTTTTCCCCAATTTTGTTGTCCTCGACAATGGGCAGCTATACACAGGAAACGTATCGCCATGTGCGGGAGGCTCAAATCTTCAGATAGCTCCCGGCTTTCATCTACTCATTGCTACGGACACCACACTTGGCTGTGCTGATACCATCAATGTAACGGTGAATTGCACTTCGATTGATACCATTCAAGTGGCATTGCTTTTGGGGGAAATGGATACCATTTGCCTCGGCTCTGCCGAACTTACGGGGCCAGTTTTTTCCCTCAATAATATTTGTCAAGATGGGCAATACGTTGGTTATCAGGTGCTTAATGATAGTTGTTTGGTATTTTCTGGAAACCTGGTTGGCCAAGAAACAGCTTGTTTGGTGGTTTGTGACATCAATGGATTTTGCGACACAACGGTTGTATTGACAACCGTTTCTCACCCATTCCCGAATGGGATTTTCGATACTTTGACGCTAACTCAAACCGGTCAGTTTTGCTTTGATGAAAATGACCTGAACCTGACCGGCACCTTAAGTTCCATTCAAAATATCTGTTCGGGAGCATCAGGAAATGCAGTCCAATTTTCAGTGGATGACGTCGGATTTTGCGTGGATTACACGGCAGTTGGTATCGGGATAGAAACTGCCTGCATCCAGCTTTGTGATGATTTGGGCAATTGCGACACCGTAAACTTGACGGTAACGGTAATCCCTGGCTCCCTTATCCAAGACACGATTTTTTTGCTTTTGGAAACTGGCAGCTACTGTTTGCCTGTTGGCTGGTTGTCCGGCCCTGCCTTTTCTGTGCAGGATATTTGCCCACAAAATCATGGCGATAATGTGAATTTTACGGTGCAAGGTGATTGTATTTTGTACAATGGTTTTGCTGTTGGGGTTGACACAGCTTGTTTTCGATTCGAGGATGCCTTCGGGAATGTGGCCTTGGTTGAACTGCAGGTTCATGTTCGGAAAACAAACCCTGATAGTTTCTGCGACACCATTTTCGTTGGGCAAACAAAACTCCATTGCCTCGATTTGTCAGAGCTACCTTCTGATTTTGAAAATGGCAGCCTTAAAGAGATTTGCCCCGGAGAAGGCACTGGAAATGTGGAACTGACCATCAACCAGACTGGAAGTTGCGTGTATTATGAAGGTATTTCCGAAGGGAGAGACAGCGCTTGCATCGTTTACTGTGATGAACTTGGGTTTTGTGACACGTCTTATTTTTGCTTCTTCGTAAAAACCTATTTTGACCCACCAATCCTGCTTCCAGATTCAGTCTCCACCTTGAAAGGCACGCCAGTTGTCATTGATTTTTTGGCAAACGACACCATTTACGGCGGCATTGACGACATCTATGTTTTGAAGCCGCCAGTTGGGTCAGTGACCTTGAACTTGGACAATTCCTTCACCTATATTCCGAAGGAACCCAACTGCGATTTTTACGATAATTTCACTTATGTGGCCTGCAATCCGAACGGTTGCGATACGACGCAGGTTACCATTTTCGTAAATTGCATTGAATTAACGGTATTTACAGCGGTGTCACCGAATAATGACGGGGTAAATGACTTCTTTTACATCGCCAAAATCGAAGAATTTCCAGACAACCATCTTTGGGTGTACAATATCTGGGGAAGTTTGGTGTACGAGTCCTTGGCTTACCGCAATAATTGGCCAGGAACTTGGGGCGCAGACACTGACTTACCAGATGGGACTTACTATTATATTTTGGATTGGAAGGACAACGATGTTAAAATTACACAGAAAGGATTTATTGAGCTATTTCGATAAATGTCTCAAAATCAGCTGTTTACAATCGTTTTGAAACGAATGTTTGGCAATTATTTCTTTGTAAAAAACCGGTACAGAGCACGATGAACTATATAATTTACGATTTAGAAGCGACCTGTTGGGAGAATCACCCGCCTGAGATGGTGCAGGAAATCATCGAGATAGGAGCCATCAAAATAAATTCTTACGGTGAGGTAGAAAGCGATTTCGATGAGTTCGTCCGCCCAGTTTTGCACCCCAATCTGACGGATTTTTGTCGCAATTTGACGACCATTGACCAAATCACCATCAATCGGGCAAGCACTTTTCCAGATGTGGTGGAGGACTTTCAGGATTGGGCAGGTGTATTCGATGGGGAAGATTGTTTGTTCTGTTCGTGGGGGTCATTTGATAAAAGAATGTTGATTCAAGACTCTATTTTGCACAGCCTTGAAATTGATTGGATAGAACCGTTTCACCTAAACATCCGAAAGGAATACCACGATTTGCGGAAGTGGCGAACCTACAAAGGGCTGAAAAAAGTGGTGGAGTTGGAAGGATTTGAATTTACGGGAACCTACCACCGAGCGATTTCGGATGCGGAAAACCTGGCCAAAATTTTCATAAAACATATTGACGTTTGGCGGGTTTGATGGGCTGGTACAAAAAGAAACTATATGGATTTGGGGCAGCAATTCACTCTGTTTCCCCGATATACCTAACTTTGCAAACCGTTCCGGAAAACCGGGAATTTCATACACATAAAAATTTAAAAATGAAGAAAATCCTAAATCTTAGTTTGTTGTTCGTGGCATTTTTAGGCATGACAACAAATGCTTTTGGCCAGAAAAAACTCAAGGAAGGCGTCGTTAAGTTTGAATTGTCCACGGATGGAGAGGATGCTTCTCCAGAAATGGCCATGCTAGGCGGCTCGACCCTGGACTTTTATTTTACGGCAGAAAAGCAAAAAATGGTCATGAACATGATGGGTGGAATGATGCAAATCCAAACCATTGTTCCAATCGGAAGCCCAAAAGATGCTGCTATTTTGATGGACATGCTAGGTCAAAAAATACAGTTGATAGGTTTGAGCGAAGATGACCTCTCCGGCAATTACAACATGATGAACGTGGATGGCATCAAAAATGTCACTTACGATGAAAAGGACAAAAAGGAAATTTTGGGCTATCCATGCTACAAAGCGTCGGTCAAAATGGACAACGATCTCAATATGACCTATTATATTACGGAGAAAATCCAACCACCAACAGGCATGAAAGGCAAAGCTCAGAATGTTGGCCTTAAAGGATACCCGCTTGAAATGATAATTGATACTGGCCAAGGCATGAAAATGGTTTTCAAAGCCACTGAAGTGTTAAAAGATGTGCCAAAGGAGACGTTTGCTGTGCCGGATGGCTACCAGAAAATGACCATGGAAGAATTCACGGAAATGACTGGTGGAATGATGGGCAAATAATTCCAATTTGAGGTAAATGAAAAGCCTCCTGTGAAATGAATTCGCAGGAGGCTTTCTCTTTTCAAAACGACTGTCTGATTAGAACAACTCTACTCCGGCAAAATGGAAAGCGCCTTCAATGGCTGCATTCTCGTCGGAGTCGGAACCGTGAACGGCATTTTCGCCCATGCTTTTAGCGTATTTTGCACGAAGGGTGCCCGGCTCGGCATTGGCTGGGTTTGTTGCGCCGATGAGCGTACGGAAATCAGCTACGGCATTGTCTTTTTCGAGAATGGCAGCCACGATTGGACCAGATGACATGAAGTCAACCAATTCGCCATAAAATGGACGTTCAGCATGTACTGCGTAAAATTCGCCCGCTTTGGCTTTGGTAAGTTGCGTCATTTTGAGGGCAACGATACGGAAGCCAGCAGCTGTGATGTCGTTGAGGATGGCACCGATGTGGCCATCACGAACGCCATCCGGTTTAATCATGGTCAAAGTCTTATTTCCTGACATTTTTATTGTTTTTAGAAGTGAATGAGTGAAGCAAGGATTCAGGTTTTTGAAATTAATTCTCTGATTCTTTACTTAACTCGACCAAACTTTGTTTCAAAACGGGCGCAAAACTAAACTTTTTCGTCTTTTTGGGTTAAATAATGAGGTTAATTTTGGAATAATTATATTTTTTGGGAACTTCGCCCGCCAAATTTTTAGGTAAGCAAGTAATGGAAAATATCAACGAAGTAAAATCGCTGCTGGCGGTACCAAAAGACATCGTCATCACGACGCATCGGAACCCCGACGGAGACGCAATCGGCTCTTCGCTTGGCTTGAAACATTACTTGGAAATGTTGGGACACACCGTGAAAGTGGTAGTGCCATCCGAGTCGCCCAATTTTTTGAATTGGATGCCTGGGGCCGATAAAATCCTGATTTACGACATCCATCAAGAAGACGCCAAGCGGGCATTGGAAAAACCGGATATTGTTTTTTGCCTTGACTTCAACTCCCTCGAAAGGATTGACAAAATTGGAGAACTGATAGCACCGCTTAGGGCCAAAAAGATACTGATTGACCACCACCTCTATCCTGAACCATTTTATGACTACGACCTTCACGATGTGACCGCCAGCTCTACCAGTGAACTGGTTTTTGATTTCATCAATTTTTTGGGGGATAAAAGCAAGATTGACAAGTCTATTGCAGAGTGTTTGTTCACAGGAATACTTACGGATACTGGCTCCTTCAAATATTCTACCTCACCCAAACTTTTTAGACTGGTAGCCGACCTACTGGAGCTTGGGGTGGATGACAACCGTATCCAGAATCTAGTGTTCAACAGCATGGAGGAAAAGCACTTGCGGCTCATTGGGCTGGTGCTGAATGAAAGGATGGAAGTGCTGGACGAATACCGCACGGCCATTATTACCTTGACGAAGCAGGATTATGAGAAATTCCAGATTAGCCGTGGTGACACGGAGGGCTTGGTCAATTTTTTGCTTCAAATGAAAAACATCACGATGGCAGCGTTCATTCATGAACAACCGACCATTACAAAGATATCATTGCGGTCAAAAGGCGATTTTTCGGTGCAAGAAATTTGCAGGAAGCATTTCAAGGGCGGAGGCCACAAGAATGCTTCGGGCGGATATTCTTATATCGGCCTTCGGCCAACAGTGAGTAAGTTTAAACAAATTTTGCCTGAATATCAGGAGGCGCTTTTAAACAATGACTTGTAAGGTTCGCCGTACCAAAATCCTTCGGGAAGGCAGCCTGACAACTATTCCAACAATGAAAAAGATTTCTTTTCTTCTGTTCGCAGCTTTCGCTGCACTCATGATTGCTTGTGGAGGTAACGAAATGACTTCACCAAGCGGCTACAAGTATATCAAGCACACTAATTCCACGGAGGGTGAATCACCCAAGGTTGGGGATTACGGCTTTGTGAACATCTCCGTTTTTCAAGACGATTCTTTGGTAAACAGCACCTACCAGATGGGACGAACCGTTCCGATCGCAATACCTGATATGTCTAAGATTCCGGAGGAACAAAAAGGTGTTGGAAAAGCAAATCCAGTAGCCGATGTTTTGATGCTCATGAAAGTTGGAGACAGTGTAACGGTAAATGTTCCGATTGACTCATCCATGCGCAAGTCACCAGCTTTGGCAAATGCCAAAAAACTTTCTTATGCAGTGGTTTTGGTGGAAATAAAAACCAAGGAGCAATATGACCAATTCCTTGCTGACCAGCGGAAAGAAAAGGATGACAAAGCCACTGCTATGAAAGGTGAAGAGGCTGCTGTAGCCGCTCAATTGGGTGGTATTGTGAAAGATTACGTAGCTGGTAAAAATAAGGACAAGATAAAGTCAACTGCATCTGGCCTAAAATACATGATTCTTGCCGAAGGCACAGGTAAGCAAGCAGAAGCTGGCAAAACTGTGGATGTAATGTATTACGGAATGCTACCGAACGGCGAGGAGTTTGATAATTCCTACAAGCGTGGCCAAGAGTTCAGCTTCCCACTCGGTCAAGGCCAAGTAATCAAGGGATGGGACGAAGGCATCGCTTTGTTGAAAGAAGGTTCAAAAGCAGTCCTTTTCATTCCATCTGACTTGGCATACGGCGACCAGGGTACTGGCAAAATTCCAGCTAAATCGGAATTGATGTTTTATGTAGAGCTTAAGAAAGTGAACTAATATTGCGAGCGTTGAATGCTGGGCAACTTTTATTATCAGGAAGTTTGCCCAGCGTTTAGCAACCTTTTCAGGTCTTCATTTAATTTTTTTAAACAAATAAAACTATGACCAGTGAACAACTGATGACGCTCAAGGAGCGGCTTGGTCTTTTGAGGAGGTATCTTTGACGTCGCTAAACGACTTCAAGAGATAAAGGAAAAAGAAGAGCTGACAGGCGACCCCAATTTTTGGGAAGACCCCGCAAAAGCCCAAGCGGTCTTGAAAGTGATCAAGACCAACAAGAAATGGGTGGAGCAATACACTACCATCGAAACCGAAGTGGGAGATGCGGAAGTGCTGCTGGAATTTCAGAAAGCAGGCGAAGCATCCGAAGCTGAAGTGGACGCTCAGTATGCTAAAGCCCAAGCATCGTTGGATGAAATTGAGTTCCGCTCAACGCTCGACCAACAAGAGGACGAGCTTGGTGCTGTCATTGAAATAAACGCAGGAGCTGGCGGTACAGAAGCTTGCGATTGGACTTCGATGCTCGCTCGCATGTACGTCATGTGGGCGGAGGCCAATGACTACAAAACTTCACAGCTTTGGCAGACACCAGGTGACACAGCTGGCGTAAAATCCGTTGGTTTGGAAATTGACGGTGATTATGCATACGGCATGTTGAAAGGTGAAAATGGTGTGCATCGCCTAGTTCGTGTGAGCCCTTTCAACTCGCAAGGAAAGCGGATGACCTCTTTTTCGTCCGTGTTTGTGCACCCAATGGTTGATGACCGCATCGAGATTGAAATCAACCCAGCCGACCTTGAATGGGATACTTTCCGGGCAAGTGGCGCAGGTGGTCAGCACGTGAACAAGACCGAGTCTGCGGTGCGTGTGCGACATTTGCCAACTGGAATTACTTGCGAATGCCAACAAGAGCGCTCACAAATGCAAAACAGGGACAAGGCCATGCAAATGCTGCGTTCCCGCTTGTATGAACGGGAGCTGGAAAAGCAAAAAGCAGAAAAAGACAAAGTGGAAGCAGGCAAGATGAAAAACGAGTGGGGCAGCCAAATCCGCAGTTATGTCCTCGATGACAGGCGAGTGAAGGACCACCGAACAGGCTTTCAAACTTCCCAGACTGACTCCGTCCTCGACGGTGAAATTGATGGGTTCCTCAAAGCTTTTTTGATGAACAAGACCACCGTTGGCGCTGATGAATTGGACGATTAATCCACAGCGTTTTAGCATAAAAACAAAAGCCGGTAGGGTAGTGCACCCTCCGGCTTTTGTCATTTAAAGAATTGATTGTCAACTAGATATCAATCTTTCCGTTTAAGTTCGGGAACGACTTTCATCACCATTTGAACGGTGTTTTTAGAGCGTTCCTCCACCAATATTATTTTTCCACTTCGCAACATGTCCAAGGTCTGCGGGGTGTAATGGCGAACAGTGGTCAGCTCTAAACCATCTTCATCAATGACCACTTTGAAGTCTTTTTCGATGCTTTCTGCAAATTTCTGTACCCGGTCATCCACTTTGTTCACGCAGACGGCAAAGCTGATAGCCGTGTTTTGCATTAAGTTAACCTGTAAACGGAACTCAGCGATTTTTGTGAAAATATGGCTCATGTGGTGTTCCGCAACGAAGGAAAAGTCTCGGGTGCTAATGTTCAGCAGTGCCTGTTTCTTTTCCAAGGCAACCATAGGTGGGTAGAGGTCATCAACGTCCGGCCCAATGAAAGTGCCGGGTGCTTCTGGGTTCAAAAACGACTTGACATAAAGCGGGATACTCTTGTTTTGCAGTGGCTTTATCGTTTTCGGGTGAATGACTTTAGCGCCGTAATAGGTCATTTCAATAGCTTCCTTGTAGCTAAGTCGGTCAAGTTTTGCCACGTTTTCGAAGATTCGTGGGTCAGCGGTGAGTACTCCGGGAACGTCTTTCCAAATGGTCATGCCTTCAGCATCCAAGCAATACGAGAAAATTGCGGCGGTATAATCCGAGCCTTCCCGACCAAGTGTCGTGGTGAAATTTTCAGTGGTACTACCGATAAACCCTTGCGTCAAAACAAAGCCGCCTGCTTCGACCATTGGTTTTGTAATTTTGATGGCGTTCTCCACGGTTTCATCCCATTGTACCCAGCCCTCCCGATAAATATTATCTGTTAGAATGATGTCTCTGGCATCCAACCATTGCGTTGGTAAGCCAGCGTGATTTAGGTAAGCAGCCAAGATTTTCGAAGAAACCAACTCCCCAGCACAAACGATTTGGTCGTATAAGAAATCATAATTTGGATGAGGCTCTTCATCCAAAACCCATTCCACTGCTACAAAAGTATCGTTCACTTCGTCAAAAGCTGGATGTCCTTTACCGAACAGCTCCTCCATGATGGCATAGTGGGATTGTTTTAGGTTTTCCAGAAGCGCAGTGGCTGCTCCTGTCTTATTTGCATGTGCGGAAACGATATTTTCCAACGCATCAGTCGTCTTCCCCATAGCGGAAACGACAATCATAATTGGGTCTTCCTTAAAGGACTGAAGGATGGAAGTTACGTTTTTGATGCCAGCGGCATCTTTGACGGAAGCGCCGCCAAACTTGAATACTTTCAGTTTCTTTTTCATTCAATTCATTTGTTTTAAAAAGCAGCGGCAAAGGTAATTCTTGTCCAAAAATGCACTTGCAGTTTTTTCAAAATAGAAAGCGGCGACATTTACATGAAATGCCGCCGCTTTTATTTCGAAGCAAAATCAGCGTTTAATTAAGGCTAAAGTACAAGCCATGTCGCTGAACTTTTGACTGGAGGCTTTTTAGGCCTTTGTATTTTATCTGGCGAATGCGCTCTTTGCCAACACCCAGAATTTCACTGATTTCGTCAAGACTGTAAGCTCGGTCACGACCTATTCCGTAGAACATGGCCAATACCTGTGCCTCATTCTCAGGCAAGCTGTTGAGCAACATTTCGACTTCCTTCTGCATGGATTCGTGCTGAACCACTTTTGCATCGGGGCGTGGGATTGCGTCGTCTTCGATGAAATAGGTCAAGTCAACATCTTCGTCATCGCCAAGCGGTGCATCGAGTGAACTGCACCTGCCATTGGTTGACAAGCATTTTTCTACTGAGTCAATGGTCATTTCAACCACCGCTGCAATCTCTTCGAGCGTTGGCTCTCGCTCATAAACTTGCATGAGGTCGTCACGGGTACGAGAAACCCGCATCAGGTTGGATTGGTGGTTGAATGGCACCCTGATTTCTCTTGACTTTTCACCGATAGCCTGAAGAATACTTTGGCGAATCCACCAAACGGCATAGGAAATGAACTTGAATCCTTTGGTTTCGTCAAAACGCTCGGCAGCTTTCAGCAAGCCAAGGTTTCCTTCGTTTATCAAGTCGCCCAAAGAAAGGCCGCAGTTTTGGTACTGCTTCGCTACTGAAATGACGAATTTAAGGTTGCAATTGACGATTTTCTGGAAAGCGTCGAGGCTACCCTCTTTGTATTTCCTGAACATGTTGACTTCCTGCTCCGGCGTAAGAACGTCGTAGCGGGAAACCTCCGTCATGTATTTTTCAAGTGATTTGGCATCCCGGCGAGTAATCGACTGGGTAATGACTAAAGCTCTCATTGATTAAAATAAATTTACCCTGATACCTTCAGGGATAGTCTTGGAAAGTGGCTTAACGCTTTTCGTTTTCCTGAAAACAATTTTTTATGTTTGTTTAACGGTAAACAACCTTCCGGTATTAGAATTTTTACTAGATTTTTTTACTTTAAACAGAAATAACACCTGAAATAACAGAATCTGTTGTCAATAGTTCGCAAAGGTGTGAAGGATTTTTGGTATTATTTTTGTCTATTTTCATTCATATTTCTTCCTACTCATCTATTCCTGGTCTCTAATCCATTCAAATAAAAATCCAAAGGTTTATCCCTTTACAAAATTCTGTGTCTTGTAAACCAAGATTAACATTTTATTGATGCCTGTTCTTCAAGGTACAAGATGAGAATTTTGACATTTTTGAATAACAATTTCCCCCTTTTTCTGATGCTATGACTTTAAGGTCAAACACGAAACTCAACTTTACTCACTTTTGTTGGATTTCATTCACATTTTTATTGATATCGCCATCAATTGGTTGCAAAACTGAACCTACTCAAAAAGTAGTGGATGTGGTTTTCGATTTCGACCAGGACGGTGTACCAGACCAACTTGACCTGGACGACGACAATGATGGAATCCCTGATGAGATTGAGACTGCGGCTGATTTGGATGGCGACAAAATTTCCAACTACCAAGACAGGGACAGTGACGGTGATGGAATCCCAGATTTGATTGAAGCAACGGGGGTTGATAAAGACGGCGATGGCATTCTGGATGCTTGGGACGAATGGGAGGATGAAAATCACAACGGCCTCCATGATGAATACGAGAATGAACCTTTGGTGGGATTCGCAGAAATAGGTGGAGTAAAACGTTGGTTCAGTGAGCACCAATTTGGAATATGCTCTCTGGATGAAGACAAGGATGGAATCCCAAATTTTTGGGATACAGACAGCGACAATGATGGAATCCCAGACAGCAAAGAAGTTGGTATCAACCTGATTCCAACCAAATTAGTGGATACCAATGCCGACGGTTTTGACGATCGCTTGATTGGAAATTTTTATACCCAAGGGGATAAAGAGGGACGCAGTGGGCATCCCGAATATGTTCGCCAAGAATTAAGCCTTTACGAATCTGTGCATCCTGATGGGAGTTTTGGGGTATTAAATGGCTTCGCAGATATAGATGACAATGGAAACGGCATCCCTGATTTTTTGGAGAAGAAAAATACAGACATCAAAAATTGACCTGTGAGTAAGGCAACATCCGTATCAATTCCTTTTGTTTTCCATGCTATAAAAAATTGATTTACAAGAATTTAGAGTCAAACTATTGCGACTTTCACGTATCAAACAAATATTCACTTAAACAAAAACATCATGAATCGAAAGTTCACACTAAACGTGATTTTTGGCGCAGTAGCCTTGTTTTCAGTAAAATCCCATCCACCCTAGAAGAGAAAGGATTGAATAATTAAAAAGGGTTTGGCAGCGATGCCAAACCCTTTTTAATTTGTGGGAACTGGGAAGTTTATTCGGCATTCTCAAGTGCCATTTTTTCCTTAGTGACGCTCCAAACGTACTGCTTATTGAGTTGGTAAGTTTCCAGCCGATTGTGGTAAAAACAGAGCAACTTGAAATCTTGGCTTGCTAAATTTCCGTCTTCAAAAATCAACGGCTTTTCAATATGGTAAACGCCGAGATTTCTGACCCCATCTAGCAACAGCTCCATCGGCTCGAAATAGATTTGATTGGAGAGCTTGATTTTTCCCTCTTTGTTCATTTTGATGAGAATTTCCTTGGTCTGGGAAACTATTTCTAGCATCAGTTCCAGCGGAAAAACGAAATCGTCCGGCGGGAGCCGGAGAACCCCAAATAGGTCCAAGTGGTCGTGCACCCTTCGCAAAATATTGAAAGCCGCATAGGCAACCACGTGGCTGGTAAGCACGATATTTTCCTTGCGGTACCGCTCCACCAAACGGTCGGCCAGCATGATGGTGTATTCCGTTTCCCTTTGTAGGTTTTCATTCACTTTTCCATCTCCCATGAAATACTCGATGAGGTTGACTTGGTGGCCAAAACGGTCAAAGCTGTTGCCGTCGTCATCCACAAAATTGCCCATCACATCAAGGGGTTTGCCGAAGGAAAGTGTAATCTCGGATGGCTGTGAGAAGAAAGTCCAGCCGAATTTCAATAATTTACGAAGGCTGTAAAATTCATCTTTGGAGCGCATGTAACGCTCCTTGCCTATGTAACTAAGGTGTTGTTCTATCAAATATTTTGCTTCCAGCACAAAATGGTAGCTCAAAACCAACGGCACGATGAAGATTTTGTCCGCTTTTCCTTTCTGAAAAATGGTGCGTTGTGCCTCAACGGCTGTACCTAGCAAACCCATTTTTAGTTTATTTTCCAAAGCTCCAGAACGACTGCGGGTTCCGCCCGGGAAAAACAAACTGTTCGTACCCCGCTGAATGCTGAGGTTGGACATGGATTTGAGCGTTTCCAGGTAAATCGGGTTTTTCTTTCGGCGGTCAACCCGGTAGGCACCCAGTCGGTTCATAAAATACGCAGTGTAGCCGGTATTGTACAAATTGAGACCAGCACCGTAGCTGAAAGATGGAATGCCCACAATTGTATCGAGTGCATAACCAATCAGCATGGAATCCAGGTTGGAGGAGTGGGTGGGCACGATGACGACGGTTCCTTTTGTCATCAAAGTTCGTATTTTTTCCACCTCGCCTTTGGTGAGTAGGCGCTCGTAAACCTTATATTTTGTTCCAAAAATCCGTTTCATATTCCGCCCAGCTGCTGTGTTCAGCAGGCGGTTGAAGAGAACGGTGAGGAATTTTCTGGCAAAAAGGAAGGTCGGAATGCGGAAAGTGCCGACAATCTCATCGCTGTAGCGATGGATGATGCGACGAAGCAAGTCTTCCTCACGTGCTTTTTTCTCCTCTTCACTGATTTGCTCGTCGGGCTTGCCAAATAGTTTTTTGCTGATTTTGCGCCAGAAAACCCGGTCTTGCGGTGGGTCAACCTTCCACGGCTCTTCCTTCATGCGGATTCGCTCCTGGTAAACCGTTTTAGCGATGACATCGTCAAGCTCCTCACCATGCAATTTCAGCACCCGGTTGAAGGTGTATTCGTCAATTTCTTCAATTAAATTTTTGCGGTCATCCAACAGCTTGTAAATCGGCCATTGGTCCATGTCCGGTATGACGTGCGGATATACTTTCGAGCCTTCGGTCATTGATTGATAAGTGGTAATGTCTGGTTTGCAATCATGGTTTTTAGGAAAAGCGCAAAATCGTTATTCAACTTCGACCGGGTTGATGGCCTCCACATGCAGTATGCTTGGGATTTTGCTCTTTATGGCAAATTCGATTCCCGCCCGCATGGTCATCACGGACATGTTGCAGTTCTGGCAATTGCCCAGCCATTTTACGAGAACCGTCATGTCATCGGTGACGTCAACAACTTCAATATCGCCACCATCGGTCACCAAATGAGGGCGAACATCGTCCAGCGCATTGTTTATCCTAGCAATGAGGTCGGCTTTTTCTTGTGTCAACATTTTTTTATTATTTAAACTAAACGCTTGAACATCAAATGGTTGTGATGGGTCTCGAAACCATTTTTTTCATAAAAACGAATAGCCTTATCGTTGGTTCTTACGGTTTCGAGCATGAAAGCTACGGAATCATTTTCAGGGTTGGTCTGCAAATACTCGAAAAATTGAGCACCTATGCCGCTGCTCCGAAATGCGGGCTTCACATACAGCTCGTCAATGTACAAAATATGACCTGAAAATTCGTTGCTCCAAAAGCGGTTCACGATGGAATATCCAATGGTTTCTTTTGCATTTTCAAAGATGAAAATCAAGCCAATGCTGGTCTCCGCTGTTAGTTGTTCAACGCTAAGCGCCACTTTGGCTTCGGTCATTTCAGACGGTTTTAGGTCATCTTTGGAATACAATCCGAGCACCATTTGCGCCAACGCCTCAAAATCCTCTGATCGGTATTTTCTGAAATTCACCTTCATTTCTCAACTTGTCATGTTGACTACTTTGGTGGGTTCCAATGACTCGTTGCGCACTGCAATCTGCCTCGCTGTGTTTTCAGCAATTTTCATAAATGCCTGTGCGACAATTGATTGCGGATTGGTAACCACTGGTTTTCCAGTGTCGCCCCCTTCCCGGATTCCCTGCACGATGGGCACTTGACCGAGCAAAACCGACTCCGACATTTTCGCCAGCCGCTGGCCGCCGCCTTCCCCAAAAAGGAAATATTTCCGTTCTGGCAAATCCTCTGGGGTGAACCAGGCCATGTTTTCCACAATGCCCAAAATCGGCACATTTACCGAAGGCAGCAGGAACATGTTCATCGCTTTCACGGCATCGGCCACGGCAACTTCCTGCGGGGTCGTCACCATCACCGCACCAGTTACGGGAACGGTTTGAACCAGCGTCAGTTGAATATCGCCAGTGCCAGGCGGCAAGTCAACGATGAGGTAATCGAGGTCAGGCCAGACCACATCGTTGAAAAACTGCTTGATGATGGCACCCAACCTCGGCCCACGGAGCACCACCGCCTGCTCTGGCTCAATGATGAAACCGATGGACATCACGGGCAGGTCGTAGGCCATGAGCGGGATGATTTTCGGCTGGCCGTGTATCTCCTGGATTCGGGGCCGCTGACCTTGCAGTCCAAGCATGGTCGGAATGGATGGGCCGTACAAATCGGCATCGACGAGGCCCACTTTTGCACCCAGTTTTTTTAGGCCCAATGCCAAATTGACGGAAACCGTTGACTTTCCGACCCCCCCTTTGCCGGAGGCAACAGCGATGATATTCTTGATTTGCGGAACGGAACTTGATGACTCTTGTGAGCCTGCTGCCTTCGCCACTACATGCACATTCACATTGGCCTCAGGAATGGCTTCCTTGATTGTTGCTACGCAATCAAAAATCAAATTGGACTTGTGCGGGCTGTTCAGCGAGGGAAGCACCAGGTTGAAATTGACGTTTTGCCCTTCTGTTTGCAGGTTTTCAACCATTCGGGCAGCTATCAAATCCTTGCCCGAAACAGGGTCTTTCACTTTGTAAAGTGCTTCAACAATCAATTGCTTGTCAATCTCCATTCATTTATTTTTTTTCTGCGCAAAGGTAACATGATTTACGGTTTACGATTTTGGATTTGCGATTGTTTATGACGGATTCAATTGCCACAACTGAAATTTCAACCCTTTGCCAACGGTGGTTTCTCAATAATTTGGGAATACATCGTAAATCGTAAATCCAAAATCGCAAATCCTAATTACTTTTGCCGCCATGAAATTGCATAAAGACCTCAACAACCTGCCTCAGTTCAGGAATGCGGTAATCACTATCGGTTCGTTCGATGGTGTGCATTGTGGTCATCTTAAAATTATCAAGAAGGTCAAAGACTTGGCGCTTGCCACGGGCGGTGAAAGTATCATTATCACTTTTCATCCGCACCCTCGTCAAATCATTTATCCCAAGGACGACTCCCTCAAACTCATCACCACGACAGAGGAAAAGATCAGTTTGCTCGAAAAAACCGGGATTGACCACCTCGTCATTGTGCCGTTCACCTTCGAGTTTTCACAGCTCAACGCTGACGAGTACATTCAGAAATTTCTGGTAGGTAAATTTGAACCAAAGCATATCGTCATCGGCTACGACCATCGGTTTGGGATGAATAGGCAAGGCGACATCAATTTTTTAAGGTGGCACGAGAAGAACCTTGGCTACAAAGTCGTTGAAATACAAAAAGCGGAGATTGATGAATTGGCGGTTAGTTCGACCCGTATCCGGGAGGCGGTAGAGTCGAGCGATGTAGAAACAGCTGCCCGGTTGCTCGGCAATTATTTCACCCTGACTGGCAAAGTGGTCAAGGGCCAACAAATTGGGGCTACCCTCGGCTACCCAACTGCCAACCTTGAAATCAAAGAATCCGCCAAGCTTTTTCCACCCGATGGCATTTATGCCTGCTTCGTAAAACACGACACCGAGCGCATGCCCGGCATGTTGTACATCGGTAAACGGCCTACGCTGAAGAAGTACCAAAACCGGACAGTGGAGGTCAATATTTTCGATTTTAAAAAATCCATTTACGAAGATGAGCTAGCGGTGGAACTCGTGCAGTTCATCCGGCCGGATGCTGAGTTCAAGGACTTGGAAGCGCTCAAATCGCAGATTTCCAAGGACCAAGCTGCGGCGGAATTGATTTTGCAAAAAGCTGAAAGTCAGGTAGTTGAATGGCAAAACTTGGAAAGACCCTCGGTGGGAGTGGTAATTTTGAATTACAACGGTAAGAATTTTCTCGAAAAACACTTGCCTTCGGTAATGGCCACTAAGTATCCAAATTGCCAGATTTATGTTGCCGACAATGCTAGCAAGGACGACTCGATAGATTACCTGAATAAACATTTTCAAAGTGCCAAAATCATTCAACTTGACCAAAATTATGGCTTCGCAAAAGGCTATAACCTCGCCCTGCAAGAACTTGACGAGGACTTTTTTGTGTTGCTGAATTCGGACGTGGAAGTGCCGGACAACTGGCTCGAACCTCTGGTGCAGGTGATGGAAAAAGATGCAACCATTGCCGCCATTCAACCAAAAATCAGGGCATTGGGAAAACCCGAATACTTTGAATATGCCGGTGCCGCAGGCGGTTGGATTGATTCGTTGGGTTATCCGTTTGCCCGTGGGCGCATTTTTGACACCGTTGAAAAGGACAATGGGCAGTACGACAATGCCGTGGAGATTTTCTGGGCTTCGGGTTGCTGTATGATGGTGCGTGGCCCGCTTTTCAAGGGTTTCGGTGGATTTGACAACGATTTTTTTGCGCATTTGGAAGAAATTGACCTTTGTTGGCGCTTCAAGCGTGCTGGTTACAAGGTTGTTTTTACGCCAAAATCAACGGTATTCCACCTTGGCGGGGGTACTTTGGGCTATCATTCGCCCTATAAAACCTACCTCAATTTCCGTAACAGCTACTACACTTTGCTAAAAAATGAAGGGGTCATCAAATTGGCTTTCCTCATTCCATTGCGCTTGATGATGGACACGTTAGCTGCTTTTAATTTTTTGATGCAGGCAAAATGGCTTCACGCACAAGCAGTGATTGCCGCCTTTTTTTCCGTGTTTTTGGCCTTGGTGCTTTTCATCAAAAAAAGGTTGGAACTTGAGATTTTGTTGGATAAAATTAGAATATCACCACAATCCAACCGTCAAGGAATCTTGCCCGGCAGCATCGTCCTGAAGTATTTCGTTTTGGGTAAAAAGCTGTTCAGCAAGCTTTGATTTCGCCAGGTTTTCATTTCATCAAAATTCACCTTGCACAACCGTTATGAAGAATCTAACCTCCTTGTTTTTGTTGTTTGCTTGCGCAATTTTATTGTCCAGCACTTGCGAAAAGGCTCAGAAAACGGATAAAGTAAATGGCGATGAAACCTGTCTTGACCTCAAAAAAGCCGACCCTAAACGGATGTGCACCGAAGAATACCAACCGGTTTGTGGCTGCAATGGCGTCACCTACGGCAACCAATGCGAGGCAGAACGGGCAGGAGTGAATTGGTTTACTGCCGGCAAATGCGGAGCGTGCATTGACCCAAAAAAAATCAACCCAACTGCAATTTGCACGATGGAATACCGGCCAGTTTGTGGGTGCAATAACATAACTTATGGCAACCCTTGCGCAGCAAGAAATGCTGGGGTAATTAGTTTCAAAGACGGCGAGTGCGACGAATGCATTGACGTCAGCAAAATAGACTTGAACAAAGGGTGCCCCCGTGATTACAACCCCGTTTGTGGTTGTGACGGAAAGGTTTACAACAACGCTTGTTTGGCTGAAAAAGCTGGCCTCAAAAGCTGGAAAGATGGGGATTGCCATGACTGCATTGACCCCCAAAAAATCAGCAATGGCGGCTGTACAAAGGAGTACCGCCCGGTTTGTGGCTGTGATGGCAAGACTTACGGCAACCAGTGCATGGCTGAGCGGGCTGGTTTGAAAACATGGACGGAAGGAGAATGTAACAGCAGTTGCATTGATCCGAATCCGCAAAAAACGGCTTGTGCTGATGTTTACGAACCTGTCTGTGGCTGTGACGGCAAGACGTATTCGAACGAGTGTTCAGCAAAAAATGCCGGGGTGAAAAAATATTCGAAAGGGCCTTGCAAATAAAATTTGAGTGAAAGGCGCACTTTAAACGTCAATGAGAAATGAGAATTTAAAGCTATTTTTTGAAAACTAAACCTAGATGACATGAAGAATTTTTTCGCTTTACTAATGTTTTTCTCCTTTGTAAATGGGGCTTTTGGGCAATCCAGAAGGGGGATTTATGAGCAGCCAAGGAGCAACGAAGGCTCGGTTTTGCTGATGAATTTCAGTTATGGTGGCATGGTACCTGGTGGCGATATGGCGGTGCGTTTTGGGAAGAATTTTTTGGCTGGAGTTGGTGCGGATTATTACACCAAAAACAATTGGATAATTGGTTTGCAAGGTGATTTTTTGTTTAGCAAAATTGTCAAAACCGATGTGTTGGCGAAACTTAGAAGTGAGTTTGGCTTTCTGTATGCTGACGATGGTGGCACCTCTGATATTAAACTTCGACAGCGGGGGTTAAACATTACTGCCCATTTCGGAAAAGTATTTGCTCTATCCGAAAAAAACAAGCGATCAGGAATTCGAGTAACA
>JBGSWN010000232.1:0-123118 GCA_041752395.1 Saprospiraceae bacterium
GGCGTCTTCACCGGGGAGACGCTGGAGGATGGCGATTTGATTGAAATTTGCCCCGCCATCGTGCTGCCCGAGGAGGATTTGCCAAAAATCCATGACACCAAGTTGCACGACTACTATTTCCTTTGGGGAGACGACCAGCAGCGATGCGCCATCGCCCTCGGCAACGGTTCACTTTTCAATCATTCCTACCAGCCAAATGCTCGATACTTGCTTGATTACGAGCATGATACGATTGATTTCTACTGTATAAAAACCATCCATCCCGGAGAGGAAATCACGGTGAACTACAACGGTGAGCCAGAGAGTCAGGAGTTGGTTTGGTTTGATAAAAATTTGGATCGAGATATTTGATTTGTGGTCGCCCAATTTATTGGGCTGACCGTCCAACCAAAAGCCTTAATTTTGGCTTTTGAAACATGAAAAATAAATCACAACTCCATTCTTCTTGCCACTCACTGCGCACTCGCAGCACTCCCTTTTTTTACTTTATCCTTTTTACGTTATCCTTGTTCTTCACCGCCTGCGAAAACGACATCAACGAAGTCAACCGCCTGTTTTCCAATCAAGAAACACAGGTGGAAACTGCCACGGGCGTCGAGCTGCTTTACAGTGATTCCGCCATTCTCAAGCTCCGCATCGTCACCCCGAAGCTCATCCGGCATTTAGATAAAAAAGATCCCTACCAGGAATTCCCCGACGGCCTCACGGTCGAGTTTTTTTCACCCGATGGCCTGACCGTCACGGGCCGAATGACCGCCAAATACGCCGAGCGCTACGACAACGACAGCCGCTTCATCGTGCAGGACAGCGTGGTTTGGACGGGCAGCGCTGGCGAGCGCCTCGAAACCGAGGAACTCATTTGGGAAGAAGAAAATGATAAGGTACACACCACCAAATTCGTCATCGTGCGCCGCCCCGACGAAATCATCTACGGCCACGGCTTCGAGTCCAACCAGAAATTCACACAATGGAAAATCCGGGCCATCGAAGGCCGAATCAAAGCGGGCGACATGACCCGGGAACTCAGGAATTGATGTTTTCGTAAATTATTTTTTCAAAAAAGCCTCATTATCAGCAAGTTGCGAACCGTAAATCGTCATTCGTAAATCGTAAATCCACTTGATGTTTGGAAATATCTACCACGGCAAGCGGGTGCTCGTCACTGGGCACACGGGTTTCAAGGGCGCCTGGCTCACCACTTGGCTCCTCGAACTCGGCGCTGAGGTGCATGGCCTCGCCAACGGAATTCCCACCCAACCCTCACTGTACGAAGTGCTTGATTTGGCCAGCCGAATCCACCACCACGAAGCCGACGTGCGGGATTTGGTTTTGGTGAAAAAAATTGTGGCGGACGTTCAGCCCGATTTCATCTTCCACCTCGCCGCACAGTCCATCGTCAAAAAATCACTGGAAAGCCCGCTCAATACCCTGACCACCAACCTCCTCGGCCATGCCCACCTGCTCGAAGCCGTGCGGGAATCGGGCCAGCCTTGCGTCATGGTCATGGTCACTTCCGACAAATGCTACGACAACCGGGAGCAGACCGAAGGCTACATCGAGGCCGATTCGCTCGGTGCTGATGACCCTTACGGTGCCTCCAAGGCTGCAGCCGAAATCGTGGTACGGGCATGGCAGCGTTCTTTTTTTGCTTCGCAAAACAGCCCCGTTCGCATCGCCACGGCCCGTGCCGGAAACGTCATCGGTGGTGGCGACTGGGCGGAAGGGCGAATTGTTCCCGACTGCATTCGGGCATGGTCGGCGGGGCAGCCTGTGCATTTGCGCAAGCCGAAAGCTACCCGCCCTTGGCAGCATGTGCTGGAGCCGCTCAGCGGCTATCTTCGGTTGGGGCAAATGCTCGTCGAAAGGCCCGAACTGAGCGGTGAGGCGTTCAATTTTGGACCTGCTGCTGACCAAAACCGAACGGTGCTAGAACTGCTGGAAGCGCTGGCGCAAAGCTGGCCGTTTGCCGAAGGAAAACAAAAATTCATGGTGGAGGAAATACCGAATTTCAAAGAGGCCAACCTGCTCCAACTCAACTGTGACAAGGCTTCCAGCCTGCTCGGTTGGCAGCCTGTGCTAAACTTTGAAGCTGCCGCTGCCTGCACGGGCGACTGGTACCAGCATTTTTACCAAAAGGAAAATATGCCAGATTTCACCTTGCGGCAACTTGATTTTTTTACAAAAACGGCCACCGAACGTCGTGCAAACTGGATTTTGTGATGAAAATAGACGGCTGCAAACTCACCCCACTCCGCATCATACCCGGTGAAAAAGGCGATGTGGTGCACGCCCTCCGCTGCACGGACGAGGACTTTTCCGCCTTCGGCGAAGCCTATTTTTCTTCGGTAAAAAAAGGGGAAACAAAAGGCTGGAAACGCCACCGCCGCATGACCCTCAACCTCGTCGTGCCAGTCGGCTGTATCTGTTTTCGCCTCCACGACGACCGTACCGACAGCCCCACTTTTGGCCAGTCCGATGAGGTCGAACTTTCCCTCGAAAACTACCAGCGGCTGACCGTGCCGCCGGGAATTTGGCTGGCTTTTGAGGGAAAAAGGGAAGGGTTAAACTTACTCTTGAACATCGCTGACCTGCCACATGAACCCGATGAGGCTGAGACTAAAACCCTTGATTTCTAGTGTTTTCACAAAGCTAAGGTTACTCAGCTCAGGGCTTATTTGAAAAACTTTAGCCCGATATTGCTCGAACTTCGTTGTTTTGCAGGGAATTTATACCCCATTCCGACCTGAACAATTTCAACCACTATGTCCAAACCGCCAATGACTTTTGGCCGAAAGCTTTTGTTCAGCATCACTTCGCTGTTGTTGCTGCTGTTCATTGTCGTCATCATTGGCGAGGTCTTGGTGCGGGTAAGTCAGTACAAGGTAAAATACAAAAAAAGCCCCCTCAATCCACCCTACGACACCGCCGAAAAAGACGACTACCTCGGCTGGAAAATGAAGCCTGGCTACACCTACACGGGCGAAATGAGGGATGTTAACAACCAGCCCTACCAAATCAGCATCCACTACGACCAGAACGGGTTCAAGGCATTTGGCGACACAGCCAGCACGAAGCCGAAAGTGCTTTTCCTTGGTGATAGCTTCACCGCCAGCATCGAGGCTTCCAATGAAAATACATTTTACAATATCCTCGCCGATAGCCTCGGCTTTGAGGCGTTTGCCTACGGCCATGCGGGTTACAGTACCTTGCAGGGGTACATGATTCTGGACAAATGGGTGGATAAAATCAAGCCTGACCTCGTGGTGTGGGAGACTTGCAGCAATGATTTTATTGATAATTACGCCCAACTTGAAATCGCCTGTGGTTACAAAGTCGGGCTTCGGCGCCCCTACCTCGACCGGGACGGCAGTATTTTTTACCGAAGGCCACTCTCTTTTTGGCAACGGCTACAGGAGCCGATTTGGTTTTTCCGATGGATAGAAGAGCGGCTGGAGGGGGTGAAAAGGAACACTACCAAAGAAGAAAAAAGAGTGGGCGAATATTATATCGCTACGGACAATCGGAAATACAAACTCTACGACGAATCAGTAAAGCGCACAGAACGCATTGTTGCTATGATCCGCAAACGCTTGCCTAAAAACACAAAATTGGTGGCCTTCTCCGCTGATACCTACGAGCCGCAAATGGGCGAGATGAAGGGCATTTTCGAGGCAAACGGGGCGGAATTTTACGAAGACCCTGCCCAGCTTTTGGAAAAAACGATGTTTGAACAAAAACTCCCGCTCAAGGCCGTGGACAACTGCCACTGGAGCGAGCCGGGGCAGGCGGTGATTGCGCAAGGGCTGCTGCCGCATTTGAGGGAAGCGCTGACTAAAAATTAATCATTGCCGAAGGCAACCTGCAACATCTCGCTAGACGTTGCAAATTGCCTTCGGCAATGACAAACATGACACAAATCAAGCACTTGAAAATACTCGGAATCTCCGCCTTCTACCACGACTCCGCCGCTGCCGTTCTCCACAACGGCGAGGTGATTGCCGCTGCGCAAGAGGAGCGTTTTACCCGAAAAAAACACGACCCCGACTTCCCCACCAATGCCGCACGATTCTGCCTCGAACGGGCTGGTTTTTCCATTGACGAACTGGACGCCGTCGTTTTTTACGACAAACCCCTGCTCAAATTCGAGCGGCTGCTCGACACCTACTACGGTTTTGCTCCGCAAGGAATCGCCTCGTTCATCAAGGCCATTCCGGTCTGGTTGAAGGAAAAAATGTTCCTGAAAAAAGTCATCCATGAGGAACTGGCAAAGCTCGGCGACTACGACAAACGAAAGCTGAAACTGCTCTTCCCAGAGCATCACCTGAGCCACGCCGCCAGTGCGTTCTACCCCAGTGGCTTCGAGGAAGCAGCCATCCTGACCGTTGATGGGGTGGGCGAATGGGCCACGGCCAGCATCTGCCACGGCAAGGGGGCGAGTATGGAAATCAAGCGGGAACTGCATTTTCCGCACTCGCTCGGGTTGCTGTACTCGGCTTTCACCTACTTTCTTGGCTTCCGGGTCAACTCCGGCGAGTACAAGTTAATGGGCCTTGCCCCCTACGGCAGACCGAACGCACCAGAGACCGCTCATTTCAAAAAAATCATCGAAACGGAGCTGGTGGAAATCCGGCCAGACGGCTCGCTTTGGCTTAACCAACAGTTTTTTAGCTACGCAACGGGTCTCCGCATGGTGCGGGACGATGCTTGGATAAAACTGTTTGGCTTCGCAACCCGCACCCCAGACCAGCCGATGGAGCAGCACCACTGCGACCTCGCACTGGCCATCCAGCAGGTGACGGAGGAGGTAGTGATTCTCATGGCAAAGGAGGCCAAGCAGCTCACCGGCGCCAAGCACCTCTGCATGGCGGGCGGCGTGGCACTGAATTGCGTAGCGAATGGCAAATTGTTGCGGAGCAATATTTTTGAAAAAATCTTCATCCAGCCTGCTGCTGGTGATGCGGGCGGAGCGCTGGGGGCTGCACTGGCGGCACATTACCTGTTTTTTAAACAAGAAAGAGCTTTGCCCGAAGGGCAAATGGACGCCATGAAAGGCACCTACCTCGGCCCCGAATTCTCATGGCTGGACGTGGAGCAGGCTGCCCGAAAGTACAAGGCCGTTTTTACGAAATTTGATGATTTTGGTAAAATGGTCGAGCGGGTGGCGGCGCTCATTGCCGAAGGCAACGTGATTGGTTGGGTGCAAGGCCGCATGGAATTTGGGCCAAGGGCGCTGGGTGCCCGCAGCATCATCGGGGATGCCCGAAACGAAGAGATGCAACGGAAATTGAACCTGAAAATCAAGTACCGGGAGAGCTTCCGGCCTTTTGCGCCGTCGGTGCTGGCGGAGGATGCGGGGCAGTTTTTTGACCTGGATGTCCCGTCGCCGTACATGCTGCTGGTGGCGGATATTGCCGAAGGCAAAAAAGCCAAAGTGCCTGCCAACTACCTCGACCTGCCGATGATGGAGCGTCTCTACGTGAAACGTTCTGATTTACAGGCGATTACACACGTGGACTTCTCGGCTCGGGTGCAAACGGTGCACCGGGAGACGAACCCTCGCTACTACCAATTGATTGAAAAATTCAAGGAGAAAACGGGCTGCCCAGTCATCGTTAACACGAGCTTTAACGTGCGGGGCGAGCCCATCGTCTGCACCCCTGACGATGCCTACCGCTGTTTCATGCGCACGGAAATGGACTACCTCGCCGTGGGTGACTACCTCTTCGCCAAGACCGACCAGCCCGAATGGACGAAGACTGACAATTGGCAGGAGGAATTTGTACTTGACTAAAAACTGAGGTTGATAAGGGTTGATAACGGTTGATAAGGGTTGATATTGGCTCCTATCAACGGTTATCAACCCTCATCAACCCTTATCAACCATAAAAAATGGATTTTTTAAAAGACTTGTGGAACTTCATGCGGGAGCGCAAAAAATTTTGGCTCGTCCCTGTTATCATCGTGCTATTGTTGCTGGGCGTACTGCTGATTTTTGGTGGCGGAAGTGCGGTAGCACCATTCATTTACACCCTTTTTTAGCGGGTGAGAGCGTGAGAGAAGTGAGCGGGTGAGCGTCGCCAATTCTCTCACCTTCTCATTTCTCTCACCTTCTCACTTTTCTTGTTATGGAAAATATTGTAAAAAAAGGCCGACCTACGGAGACCTGTCTCGTCATCGCAACAGGAATCTTGGTCATTTACCTGTTTCATCCGGCGAAGCCGCTGATCTATGCGGCGATTGCCTTGGGCGTCATCGGTGCGTTCATCCCGTCGGTGGCAAAATGGATTGACTGGGCTTGGTACAAGCTCTCGGAAGGTATGGGCTGGGTGATGTCGAAGGTGATGCTGTCGGTGGTTTTTTTCGTGTTTTTGTTTCCTGTGGCGATGTTATCGAGGGTATTCGGGAAAAAGGATAGCCTGCAACTGAAGAAAAAACCAGGCTCCTACTGGACGGAGCGCAACCATGTTTACGAAGGAAAGGACTTAGAGAATACGTGGTAGGAATGAGGGGTTGGGGATGAGGAATAAGCTTTGCAGTTCATCCCTCATCCCTCGTTCCTAATCTCTGATAATCACCAGCCGCTTCACGCCCAACTGCTTGCCATCACTCACCCGCAGCAGGTAAGTCCCGCTGGCAAGCTCCCGTAAATTAAGCGGTTGCTGTACCGCTCCCACGGCCTCCATTTGCGAAGCAAAAACGGACCTGCCCTCTACGTCGAAGACCGACAGTTCCAATTTTGCGAAGCTTGGCAAATCCATTTTCAAAATGAAAAGCCCCTCGCTTGGGTTCGGTAAAACCTCGAATAGGAGGCCGCCCAATTGCTCGCCTGTGGCACTCATGTCCACAACGACCACATCCTGCAAAGTGCAACCATTTTCATCCATCACCACCACTTGGTAAGTGCCGAGCGGTAGGTTGTTGAAAATATTGCTGGACTGGAAAGTCGCACCGCCATCAATCGAATACATCAGGTTCCCAGCGCCGCCTCCGGCAAGGATGGTTAGGTTGTTTAGTACCAGTTGGAAATTCATTTCCAGTTCCGAAGGCTCCGAGATGGAGAAGGCCAGCACTGCCTCGTAGCCTGTGGCATCTTTTACTGTTATCGTGTGGTCTCCGGGGGGAAGGCCAGCATAAGTTGTCTGTGAAGAAAATGCCCCGCCATCAAGAGAATACTCGTAGGGGGCAATGCCACCTGTCACGTCCGGAATGGTGATTTCTCCATCCTCCTCGCCGAAGCAGCTGACATCAGTAATGTTATTGGTGATACCCACCACTGCATTCACCACCACCGTAGTTGTGGCGGTACAGCCTTGCTCATCCCGGATGGTAACGGTGTAGCTGCCGTTGCCGATGGCGATGAGGGTAGTTCCAGCATTGAAATTCACGCCATCGAGGCTGTACTGGTACATCGGGCTGCCCCCCGTGCCGCTGGCAGTGATGGTCAGGCCGAAAGCCGTTGCAGAAACACTGAGCGTTGGCGGGTCGTTGATGATGATGGCGGGGGCTGTGGTTGTTCCGCCGTCATTGCCCATCACAGTGACCGTGTAGGTGCCTGCGGCAAGGTTGGAGAAAGTGTTGCTGCTTTGAAATGTGCCACCGTTCAGGCTGTAGGTATAGGGCATCATGCCGCCGCTGGCGCTCACGGTAATGATGGCATCTGATTCGCCGTGGCAGCTCACTGGTTGCAAGGTTGAGACAAAAACATTGGGTGGCAAGCCGCCAACGAGGATTTCCACGGTTGTTGAGCAGCCATGGTCGTCCACGACGGTGAAAGTATGCGTACCATTTGCCACATTGGTGAAAATATTGGAACTCTGCAAGCTGCCACCATCTACTTGGTAGAGATAGGGCTGCGACCCACCGCTGGCCGTCACTGTGACGGTGGAAGTGTTTGCGCTTGCGCTAGCCAACAAAACTGTTGGTGCTGTCAAAGTAATTGCACTGGAAGTGACTGTGAAGCCACCACTGTCCTTGATGGTTAGGGTGTAGCTGCCTTCGGCAAGGTTCGAGAACACGCTCCCGCTCTGGAATGTGCCGCCGTTCAGGCTGTAAGTGTAAGCTGGAACGCCGCCGCTGCCGACCGCCGTGATTTGGCCGTTGGTCTGGCCAGCGCAACTGATTTGCTGGGAAATATTGGCAGAAATCGCAAGTGCTGCTACGTTGACGGTCACGCTGAGTGTCACTTCGCAACCGTTTGCGTCCCGAACGGTGATGGTGTGGTTGCCGTTGGCAATGGGTGTGAATGTATTTCCGCTCTGGAACGTGCCGCCGTCGAGGCTGTATTGTAAGCTGCCCGTGCCGCCGCTTGCCGTGGCAGTCACGGTGTAACCAGTTGCGGAAGCCGAGCCAGTGATTTGGGTCGGAGCCGTCAAAGTCACAGGAGCGCTGGCTTGGATGAAATTGTCTGCATCCTTGACCGTGATGGTGTAAGTGCCGGGGGCTAGGTTGGTGAAAATACCAGCGCTTTGGTAAGTACCACCGTTCAGGCTGTACTGATACGGCGTGTTGCCGCCAGCCGCCGAAGCGGTGATTTCACCATTGTTTGCCCCAAAACAAGTAATTGCCTGCGTGATTTGTGCATTGGCTACGACGGAGTTCACAGCGACCAAAGCAGTCGTAGTAGCGGTACAGCCGTTGGCATCTGACACGGTGACGGTGTAAACGCCATTGGCGACACCACTAAAAACATTGCTCCCCTGGAATGCACCGCCAATGCTGTATTGAAGGCCGCCCGTGCCGCCGCTGCCTGTGACAGTGATTTGGTCGTTGTTCACGCTGGCCAAGGCCATGACGGTGCTTGGCGTGGTGATAATCAAGCTGCTGGTGCTGACGATGAAGTCTGTGTTGTCCTTAACTGCTATGGTATAACTGCCGGGAGCTAGGTTTGAAAACAGATTGCTCATCTGGTAAGCGCCACCATTCAGGCTGTACTGAAGCGGAGCGTTTCCACCGCTGGCCGTCACGGTGATTTGGGCATTGTTTGCGCCAGCGCAACTAATGGCTTGCGTGATTGCGGCGGTAGCCGCCAAGGTGTTTGGTATTATATCGATGTGAAAAGTTTGGGCATAAAGCCAGCTTCCCGAATTGTTCACCATCAAGAAATCGAACATGTCGCTCGTGGTCGTGCTGCCATTGTGTTGGTAAGAAACGGTGCCTGCATCAATATCAGCCTGCGTGAAAGTGCTGCCAATGGTGAACGCATTACCCCCCTGAACCAATATGCCATTTACCGGAAGCGAAAGTATAGTGAAAACGACTTGGCTGCTCGGGCTGCCCTGGCCTTGGAGGTAGGTTTGGGAAACGATTCCACTCAGCCCTTGCGGCACAGTGAGCACTTCATTTTTTATCAAAACCGCCAACGGCGAGGCAACGAGGCCACAGACTTCCAGTGACCAATTGTTCAATGAGCCTCCGTCGTCATCGTAGCTGTCAGTTATTTTAAGCGTCCACGTGCCCATTGAACCTTCTCCTTCGTACCCGGCGAATGGGTCAATTGGCTGGTAATTGCCAGTGATAGCAGGCGTGGCGCCGAGGCAAGTGTTTTCAAAATCCGTCGCCGTGTTGGTGAATGAGTCGGCAAAACTGGCGACAATATTGTCCCCGGCGCAGCCAAAATTGGAAGCAGGAACGCCGGGTCGGTCAAAAACTTGGAGCGCTGTGCCAGCAGGGGAAGTCAGCACCACATCAAGGTCACCAACGTAAGTGTGGGCAATGTTCATGCTGGTCGAAACAGAGCTGATGGACAAGTTGGCAGGCACATTCAGCGTTTTGCTCACACTGGTAGCCACGGTCGGAATGTTCAGCGGCAAACCAGTTGCCGTGAAGGTTTGGCAGCCGATACCGCCAAGGTGGAAGGCGGATATTGGTGAAAAATTGCTTTGGCTGCAAGGGTTTTGCGCCAGCACCCGCCAGTAGTAAATGCCAAGCGATGCGCAAGCGGTACTGACTTGCCATGAGTTGGTAGCCACGGTATCAGCAGCAAAAATCGAATTGAAATTCGGCGACTCAGAAACCTGCACGACGTACTGCGAGGCATTGGGGACAGCGCCCCAATTCAGCGTGGGCTGGAAGACGGTTACCTCCGCCCCATTGGCGGGGACAGTGAGGGTAGTGCCGGTTGTGACTTGGTCAAGAACGGTCAACGTGAGGTTAGAAGTCTGCGTGACCGAACCACCCGTGGCAGTTACGGTAATGGGGTAAGTGCCAGGGGCTACGCCCGCCAAATTGCTGATGACCAGTGCTGTCGTGGTTGGCGGCGGCACGTTGTTCGGGGTAAATGTTGCCGTTGCGCCAGCGGGAACACCAGTTGCCGTGAAGGTCACGTTCGAGTTGAAGCCTGCCAATTGCAGCATTTCGAAGTTAAAATTGGCCGTTCCGCTTTGGCAGGCAGCGATGGAATTATTGACGGTGATGAGGGTGAAGCTCGGCACCACGGGCATTTGAATCTTGAAATTTTGGTTGGAAATATCGAAGAAAATATTGCCTACCGCTTTTACCATCACCCTCGCCTGTGTGGTGGCGATGTTTGGAACAAGTACCATTTCGGTGCCGTCGTTGCTGGTGGAGGCCAGTAGCGTGTAGGGGTAGGTATTTCCGCCGTCGGCGGAAAGCAGGATTTCCACTTGGCTGGCCGCAACGGGTGGGGCAGTGGTATTGGCGACGTTCCAAGTCACGGTGGCCATGGTGCCGCCCGTCCAAACAATGGCGGCGGTGTTCGGGTTGGTGACCACGAAGGGCCCGGAAGCGGCGCTGAAATTTACCGTCACATCTGCTTCATCGGTGCAGCCAGAGATTGGATGGTTGTCACGCACCGTGCAGCGGAAGGCCATGGAGCGGGAAACGCTTGGCAGTACTTCCCAAGTTGGCGTCGTGCCAGCGATGATGGCAGATAAGCTAGGGAAGTAGCGTTTTGGCGAGGTCGTGGGGTTGAAGCTGCGGAACACCGGGCCGACGGTGTTGGTGGGTAGCGGAGGCATTACACCTGTCTGGTTGTTCATTTGTTCCCAACAATAGGTCAACACATCAGAAGGGTTGCCGTCGGCTCCCTGTGCCGTCAGCACAAATGGCGTGGAAACGGGTACGGTGTATGAGCCTTGCATAACGCTGACGGTCGGTGCGCTGTTGCCGGAAGCCGTGGTAGTGGCGCAGGAATTGCCCGCCCCCAAAATATGGTTCGAAATTTCACTGAGGTTGATGGCGTGGAAATAATCGTCGCTGTTGGCTTGCACGTTGTGCGAACCGCAAATGCCAGCATAGCCCATGATGGTGGTGGCGCTGCCGGGCTCCATCGCTGTCGAGTTGCTTTGATTGCCAGAGCAACTTCCTTGGTTGCTGTTGAAAGTGTGGTTGCCTCCAAACTGATGCCCCATTTCATGGGCAACGTAGTCCACATAAAACGCATCTCCGATTGGACTTCCAAGGCCGGTAACGCCCCTTGCCTTGTTGTTTGTGCTGCAAACCGAATTCAAGTTTGCCACTCCGCCGCCGCCTGTACTGAATACATGCCCGATATCGTAGTTGGCATTTCCGATGACGTTGTTGCAGGTTGCCTGGTTCTCTCCAAGCATGGTGCCACCGTTATTGTTCGTATATGGGTCGGTATTGGCATTCAGGTAAATAAGCAGGTCGGTATTCGCGACCATGGTCATCGTCACGGCAAAGTCCTTTTCATAAATGCCGTTCACTCGGGTCATGGCAACGTTGAATGCCGCCAAGACCAATGGTTTCGTGCCGCCGTGAAAAGTAGCGTACTCGCCTGTGCAGGCTAGGGCTAAAGCATAGTTGCGGTGCTGGCAGTCGCCGACGGCCACCGATTGTGGGTCTGACATAACGGCCGTACCACTAGGCGGCGCATCCACCAAGCACTCAAAATCTGTATGTGGATTAGGAAAATCATTTTTAAAATAACTGATATAATGCTGGTCGTCACCTTCGGCAAAAGCGTCAATATACACGGTGCTATGTTTCGCCGAAAGTATCATTCCATGGAAGCCCTTTTGGGTATAACCACAGCGCAGGTAAGCGGTGCGGTCGGTATTGCTCCAGCCAGCGAAGGAGCGCATGTAGGGGTAACGGGCCGCCAAATCGGGGTGCATGACGGGCGCATCCACCATTTGGAACTCCTGCATGGAGCCGTCCGGCATGGGAATGGCCAGTTTCACGGGCGAGTTTTCCGCCTCCGGCGAAAAGCGCATGGGTGCTTCGCTCAGGTTTGCCTTCAACAAATCAAGGCTGAGTGAAAGCGTGCGGTACTTGATAGGAACTATTTGCCGTTCAGCGCTTTTTTTGACAAAACTGCTTTCCGGCGTGTCGAGCCAAGGGTTTTGTTTTGTTTGGGAAAAAAGGCAAATGGCCAATGAGGCCAAGACGAGGGTAGGGACAATCTTTTTCATACTACGAAATAATCAATTGTGTGCTAGGAATTAGGTGTGATTCGGGCTCTTGCCCAAGAGTTAAAGGTAAGGCACGGGCAAAACAAGGCCGAATAAATCAGCAATTTTGTTGAGTAAATGGCAAAAACATAGCCAAGGCATGGAGAGGCAGGCCCGTTTCAAAAAAAAATATTGAAAAAAATATTAGAACGAAAACCCAATACTCGCTTGGAAGGAAATATTGCGGTCGTCGTCGTTGCGGGAAATGAAATTGTTGTTGCTGTCCAAGCTGGAAAGCGAGACGTCGGCCTTTGACTTGGTGATATCGAGCAGGCCATAATTCACCCGGCCAGAAACGTAGAGGCTTTTGCTCAGGTAAACAGAAATGCCGCCAATAACACCGATGTCAAAGGCTTTGTAGAGCTTTCCTCTACTTTCCACAAAATCAAAATAGGCGCCAGCAGTCTGTGGATAAGGCACGTTATCACCTTGAATGCTAATAGTTTTGGAAGGATTGGCGTAGGTCGCTCCACCTGGCTTGTCGGATAGGTAGTTAAAATCGAGTTCGTGGTTAATCGTGTTAGGGTTGGTGGGGATATTGGCTGCGTCACGGATTTCACTGAACTTGATGTTCCCAAAAGCGCTCGAATTGACGAGTACCCTGACGCTCGCCCCGCCGTAAATTTCGATTCGGCTGTGTGGCTTGAAATAAACGGTAATGGGCAGTTCCAGATAGGAATTGCTCACATTCAGGTCTTCGTTTCTGATGCCTGTGGTGCGGATGATGTCGTTGTTCGGTGTATAAAAATTATAGTAGGAAGCGCCGTTGTAGCTCCGTTTTGTACCCTTTTGGCTGTACATCAGTTCGCCCCGGACGCCCATGATGTCGGTCGCTTTCCAAGCAAATGTCGCCCCAAAATGGAAGCCGATATTGCGGTTGAGTGACTCACCACCATCGGTTACTTTCTCCAAATCTCCTTTGATATTGCTGAAATTGAGGCCAGTCTTGAAGCCAAAGCTGAATTCTTGTGCCGAAACGGCGACTGAGAAAGCAAGCAGAAAACAAAGTGTAAACAATCGGGACATCGGTACAGAATTTTTTTGTTGAAATTGCGCCGCAAGATAGCGGGATTTGGGCTTTTTGAAAGTCAATTGGCGGACATTCGATTTCCGCCACGCAAAAGGAGTGCTTCGCAATGACATTCGGTTGCACCTGCACCCCCGATTTTTTGCCCTAAAAATTTACAAGCCCTTATCTTTGCGCACCTTTTTCATCCCAAGTGTCAAGCTGGAAAAACCGGGCGCAACCGCCAGTTTTTGCCGAAGGCACCACAAAATTGATACAAAAATGAAAGTTGCAGTCGTAGGCGCCACCGGATTGGTCGGCACGGTCATGTTGGAAGTTTTGCAGGAGCGCAAGTTCCCTGTCACGGAATTTTTGCCAGTGGCATCCGAACGCTCCGTGGGCAAGCCCATCGTTTTTAACGGAAAAGAATACGCCATCGTGAGCATGGAGGCCGCCATTGCCGCCCGCCCGGACGTGGCCATCTTCTCCGCTGGCGGCAGCATCTCCAAGGAAACGGCGCCGTTGTTTGCCGCTGTCGGCACCACTGTTATTGACAACAGCTCGGCCTGGCGAATGGACCCCACGAAGAAGCTCGTCGTGCCGGAAGTGAACGCCCACGTACTCACCCCAGAAGACAAAATCATCGCCAACCCAAACTGCTCCACCATTCAGATGGTGGTGGCGCTTGAACCATTGCACAAGGCTTTTGGAATAAAAAGGGTGGTCGTTTCCACTTACCAAAGCATCACCGGCACAGGAGTGAAGGCCGTGAAACAGTATCAATTGGAGCAAAAAGGCTTCACCCCCGAGCCAGAGGAAATGGCCTACAACCACCAAATCTTCGAAAACGTGCTGCCACATATTGACGTTTTTACTGAAAACGGCTACACCAAGGAAGAAATGAAAATGGTGAACGAAACCAAGAAAATCATGGGCGACGATAGCATCGCTGTGACGGCGACGACCGTGCGAGTGCCCGTGCTGGGCGGCCACTCCGAGAGCGTGAACTTGGAATTTGCGAAGCCCTTCGATCTGGCCGAGGTGCGCCACCTGCTCGAAACCGCTCCCGGCATCGTCGTCGTGGATGACGTGGACAATTTCCAGTACCCGATGCCCCTCTTCGCCCGCCACAAGGACGAGGTCTTCGTGGGCCGCATCCGCAGGGACGAGAGCATTGAAAATGGCCTGAACTTGTGGATAGTGGCAGACAACCTGCGCAAGGGAGCGGCGACGAATGCCGTGCAGATTGCGGAGTATTTGGCGGGAAAAGGGTGGATTGGATAAAATCGAAATTCAAGGAAATTGATAAAAATCCAAAACTACATCAACGGCCAACTCGCCCCCGCTCTCAGCGGCGGCTGGCTTGATAACTACGAACCCGGCACTGGCCAAGTCTATTCCCACATCCCCGACTCAGATGCTGCCGATGTGCAGGCCGCTGTAGATGCTGCCGAGGCGGCCTTTCCCGCTTGGTCGAGCTGTGGAATAAACGAGCGCTACCGCATCCTGCACCGCATCGCCGACCTCATTGAGGAGCGGCTCGAAATATTTGCGCAAGCGGAAAGCCGGGACAGTGGAAAGGCCATCACCACCGCCCGCACGGTGGACATCCCACGGGCGCAGGCCAATATCCGTTTCTTCGCAACGGCCATCCTGCACTTCGGCGCAGAGTCGCACCAGATGGAGGGACAAGCAGTGAACTACACCTTGCGCCAGCCCATCGGCGTGGTCGGCTGCATTTCGCCGTGGAATTTGCCGCTTTATCTTTTCACTTGGAAAATAGCGCCCGCCCTTGCTACTGGCAACTGCGTGGTGGCCAAGCCCTCAGAGCTGACGCCGATGACTGCTTTTTTGCTGTCGCAAACCTGCATCGAAGCCGGGCTGCCTGCTGGCGTCCTGAACATCGTGCACGGCCTCGGCCCAAAAGCTGGGCAGGCCATTGTGGAACACCCAAAAACAAAAGCCATCAGCTTCACGGGCGGTACTTCCACAGGGCGCATCCTCGCCCGAACCGCTGCGCCGATGTTCAAAAAACTATCGTTGGAACTGGGTGGTAAAAACCCAAACGTCATCTTTGCTGACTGTGATTTCGAGGAGGCGGTGAGCACCACGGTGCGCTCGTCGTTTGCCAACAACGGCCAGATTTGCCTCTGCGGCTCAAGGATTTATGTCGAAAGAAAAATCTATAATCAATTCCGGGACGAGTTGGTGAAGCGAGCAAAAGCGCTGAAAACTGGCAACCCCGCTGACCCTGAAAATGACCTCGGCGCCCTCGTCAGCGAGCAGCACCGGGCCAAAGTGATGGGCTACCTCGATATTGCGAAGCAAGAAGGCGGCACCATCCTTTGCGGCGGTGAAATTGTTAAACCTTCCGCCCAGCTTACAGGTGGCTACTACCTCACGCCTGCCGTTATTGAGGGCCTGCCGAACGACTGCCGAACCAACCAGGAGGAAATCTTCGGGCCAGTGGTTACGCTCCAACCTTTCGATACCGAGGAGGAAGCCCTCGCACTTGCCAACGGCACGCAGTACGGCCTCGCCTGCACCCTCTGGACGCAGGACATCAGCCGGGCGACCCGCATGGCCGAGCGCTTGCAAGCTGGCATCGTTTGGGTGAACTGTTGGATGCTACGGGATTTGCGTACGCCATTCGGCGGTGTGAAGAACTCTGGCGTAGGTCGGGAAGGCGGCACAGAGGCGCTGCGGTTTTTTACGGAGGCGAAGAATGTGTGCGTGAAGTATTGAGTGTACGCTTTTAATTATTCCGGTATCCTATTCTTTTTCTCCCCAACTTTGCGCCGTGAAACCCATCCACAAAATAGCCGCTTACCTGAGCATTGCATTGTTGGCTATCGCCAACATGGGCGCTTATATGGGCGGCAGCGTGCAGGTGGTAACTCCCACAAATCACCACGAACAGAGTCAGTTAACTTCGGCCTCGGATGGCCTGCCACTTTACTGCCTCACCGAGCAACGGTACAGTGCAGGAGCTGGCCAAGGCAATGGCGCTCCGAGTTTCAAGTATCCCATCGGTTGGGCGGCGGTAAAAAACTTTTCTTTGAATGCCCGACAGGTTTCGGGCGCCAATTATTTTATCCTTTCCAAATATTTGGTGAGAGGGTTTCCTTCCACCGATGCCATTTATCCTTTCCACCAGTTTTGGTAAAACCTACAGCTGCCAAGGCCGCAGGGCATGCTTCGGGGAGACTGTGCCTTCATCCTTCCCATTTCAATCGGGCTTGAGCCCAATCCTTATCTGCTGTGTCATTGACGTTGCTGATTGCCTATCAGCGCATGCAATTTTCGCATGAACTGGGCAGCAGCATCATTCAAAGCATGGCGTCATCAAAACTTATTTCAAGGAAAATGGAATTATCAAATATCATCTCGGTGCTCATTTTTTTGGTCATCGTCACCGTGCCAATCATCATGCTCGTTCGCTCGGGCAACAAAAAGAAAAAGGCTTTGACCGATAAAGTCAACAACCTGAAAGCCCAGTACCAGCTCAATATTTCAGAGAGTGATAGTTGGGACAATATAATGCTCGGCATTGACAAAGAAACTCGGAAAATACTTTGGGTAAAAGAGGCCACAGATGGATCAGACAAAAATAGGGTGGTTGATTTGGACAAAATTGGCCAGTGCAAAAAAGTCAATATTGGCAGGATGGTAAAGGCTGGCAAGGAAAGTTCACAAGTGCTCGACCGACTTGGTTTGGAACTGTTCGATAAGGCCAATCTGGATAACCCTATCGTTCTGGAATTTTATAACTCAGAGAATAACTACCTATTCAATTTCCAATTGGAACTACACTCCAAGTGGCAAAAATTGATTGCTGAGAATCTGAGAACTTAAAAACTGCTCATCAATACGCTCTCTCATCTCTTCCCTCCATGTAATTCACAAAAGCCCGGTTCACCACCTTCACCCCGCCGGGCGTTGGGAAGTTACCTGAAAAATACCAATCGCCGAGGTGGTTCGGGCAGGCATTGTGCAGGCCTTCGATGGATTGGTAGATGACTTCCACCTTTGGCGTGATACCAATTGGCGTCACGATTTCGGCAATTTTCTGACTGATTTGGTCGTCGGTAAAATTGGCGTAGAGCGCCTGCACCTCATTTTTCATTTCTTCCTTCGGTAAAAGGAGTTGTGCCTTACAGCGCTGGTAGGTCTCGTCGAGGAGGTGGGATTTGCTGTTTTCCTTGAGCAGTTCCACGAGGGCACGGAAGGCCACGAAGTCCTTCATCTTCGACATATCAATACCGTAGCAGTCGGGGTATCTGATTTGCGGAGCACTGCTCACGATGATGATTTTCTTGGGTCGCAGCCTTGCTGCAATGCGGATGATGCTTTCCTTCAGCGTGGTGCCACGAACGATGCTGTCGTCGAGGAGGACGAGGGTATCCTCTTCATTTCGGACGAGTCCATAGGTGACATCGTAGCCATGCGTGACCATTTCCCCACGGGAAGCGTCATCGGCGATGAAGGTGCGCAACTTGGCGTCTTTGTGTACCAGTTTCTCCACCCTAGGTGTCAGGGCGAGTATTTTTTGCAATTCCTCGGTGGAGGGGTTATTTCCGAGTTCTTGTATTTTTTTGGCCTTGATGTCGTTCAGGCGTTTTTCGATGCCTTTTACCAAACCAAAAAAAGCGCTCTCTGCGGTGTTTGGAACAAAGGAAAAAACGGTTCGCTCCAGGTCATAATCCACGGCTTCGAGCACGGCCTCGGTCAATTGGTCGCCAAGCTGCTTGCGCTCGGTGTAGATGTCCCGGTCGTTGCCACGGCTGAAGTAGATGCGCTCAAAGGAACAGGACTTCCGCTCGGCTGGGTCAGCAAAGGGCAGTTCGCTGACGGTTCCGTTCCGTTTGATGATAAGGGCATGGCCCGGCTCTATTTCTTTTATTTTTGAATAATGGACATCGAACGCCGTCTGGATGGGCGCCCGTTCGGAGGTAACGACGACTACTTCATCATCTTGGTAATAAAAAGCGGGACGGATGCCGTTGGGGTCACGCATGACGAAAGCATCGCCGTGGCCAATCATTCCGGCCATGGTATAGCCACCGTCGAAGCGCTTGGTGGCTCGCTGGAGGAGGCGCTGCACGTCGAGGTTATCGAAGATGAGTTCGTTGATTTCGAGGTCGTCGAGGCCATCGGGCTTGTGCCAAGTATGGAGGCGCTGCACTTCGTCATCGAGGAAGTGGCCTATTTTTTCAAGCACAGTGATGGTGTCGGTTTTTTCCATCGGGTACTGGCCCAGTTCGACAAGTTCCTGAAAAAGCTCGTCCACGTTGGTCAGGTTAAAGTTCCCAGCGATGACGAGGGTGCGCTGTATCCAGTTGCTTTTGCGGATGAAGGGGTGCACGTTTTTGACGCTGTTGGCGCCGTGCGTCCCGTATCGGAGGTGGCCGAGTAGGAGTTCACCCGTAAACGGGGTATTCTCTTTGAGCCACTCGGCATCTTTGAGTTTGTCCTTCTTGAGGTGGTTGAAATTATCGTAAACTTCTTCGAAAATGGTCTGGATGGAATTGCTGCTGCTACAGCGCTTACGGTGGATGATCTTTGTGCCGGGGCGGCTGTTTAGCTTGACGGTGGCGATGCCAGCACCATCTTGGCCTCGGTTTCGCTGCTTTTCCATGAGGAGGTGCAGCTTGTTGAGGCCGTAGAGGGCGGTTCCGTACTTCTCGACGTAATAATTCAGGGGCTTAAGCAGGCGAATCATTGCGATGCCGCACTCGTGTTTGATAAAATCGCTCATTTTTGCAGTTGTTTGTTCCAAAAATTAGCTTGTAGCTGCCCTGTAAATGCGCAACTGATAAGATTAGTTTTGAAAACAAGGCGCAAAGGTAAGCTGAAAATGAAATTCAGCCCAAGCAGAATAATATTCTAATTTTAACAAGATGAACAAGACACCACTGTACAAGCAGCTTGAAAAAGAGCTGGCAGGGTACAAGAAAATATTGTCAGAGGCCGCCGAGGTCATTCAAGACCAAGACGTTTCGAAGTTCCCGATTTTTGTCATTCACCAGAACATTGTGGATATTGGCATAAATATCGTGGATAAGGATACGGCAAACGGCAACTGGTCGGTTAATGCCTCCACATTGGAGGAGTTTGTAACGAAGCAGATCATTACCGAGGAAAAAGTGGAAGATTTTCAATCACTTTACCGTTCCCACCACGATGATATCTGCCTGTTTGCTTTGAGTGAGTTGGGGGCCAACTTCATTTTTTTACCAAAAAATAGTGAAGAACTGGAAGAAGACCCTGAGCCGTCCGCAGACTAAATGAATTGTCTTTTATCGCATTTCTGCTTTTAGCACATCACATTTCTGGTTGTCCCCCTATGATAATCTGATATGGTTTCAAATTCGACACTCGTTTCCACAAATAAAGTCCTGCTGGTGGAGGATAACCCTGGCGATGCCCGGCTGGTAGAGATTTATCTGCTGGAATCCGATTTGCAGAACTGTGAGGTCGTCAACAAAATAACACTGGCAGATGCCATCGCCACGCTCGAAACTGGTGAAGAGTTTGCGGCCATCCTGCTTGACCTTACCTTGCCAGATAGCCGAGGCTTCGAGACATTGGAACGACTGCTCGTCAAATTTCCACAAAAAAACATCATCGTACTCACGGGCTTTTCCGATAAGGAAATGGGCTTGCGGGCGGTAAAAGCTGGAGCGCAGGATTTTTTGGTAAAGGGTGCTTTCGACTCCGAACAGCTTTCAAAATCGCTCCGATTTTCCATTGAACGGACCAAAGTGCTCAAGCGCTTGGAAGAGACCCAGCGAATTGCCAGAATTGGCAACTGGGAGTTTTTTCCAGAAACGGGAGATTTTACTGCCACAGACGAGTTTTTCCGCATTTTCGGAAATATGGACGAAAGGCATGAAATTGAAGGTGAAAAACTGGGAGAAGATAACTGCCCAGTGTCTGCCTTGAAGGAAGTGCACGATGCAGTGGCCATCACCGGCAGCGTCAAGCGGGACATGAAAATCCGTCAAAAGACAGGTGCTTATCGCTTTGTTTTTGTTCAGTGCAATGTCCGTCACGATGAAAATAACAACCTTGTTTACCAAGGAATCATTCAAGACATTACTGAACGTAAGCTTTCGGAACAGGAGGCGGTAAAAAGCCGGGAGCGGTACCAGGAGGTTTTTACCCAATCAAAAGATGCACTTTTTATTAGCACTTTCGACGGGAAATTCATTGATTTCAATCAAGCCACGGTGGACGTTTTTGGGTATACGAGGGAGGAGTTGGGGGAAATGCAGGACACCCACCAATTGTACTATCCACCGGAGCGGAAGAATGAGTTTTTGTTGAAATTAAAAGCCCAAAAAGCCGTCAAGGATTTTGAAATCAGCGTTGCCCACAGGAGCGGCGAGGCAAGGGAGTGCATGATGACCGCCAATATCTCCGTTTCCGACGATTTTATTGGCTATAACTGTATCCTGCGGGACGTGACGGAACTGCGCCAAGCGGAGCGGATGCGCAAGGCCCGTGACCTTGCGCAGCAGAGCGCCCACATGAAGGAGCAGTTCCTTGCCAGCATCAGCCACGAGATGCGAACGCCGATGAACGCCATCCTTGGCATGAGCAATATTTTGATGCAGATGAACCTGGCCGAGGAGCAGCATAGCCTTGTTCAAAATATCAAGAATTCCTCTGAAATTTTGTTGGGCGTGGTCACTGATATTCTTGAAATCAGCTCCATCCAGAACGGAAAAGTGGTCTTTGAAAACCTGCCCTTTGACCTGACTGAAATGCTCAACAACCTTACGAACGTGATGCAATACAAGGCGCAGGAGAAGGATATTTACCTGCAAATAAATATTGCGCCGGATGTGCCACGCTTCGTCAGCGGTGACAAGCTGAGGTTGAACCAGGTGCTGTACAACCTTGTTGGCAATGCCATTAAGTTCACTGACCATGGGCACGTCAAAATTTTTATCGAAAAACTCTACGACATTGGCGCCAGCGTCCAGTTGAAGTTCAGCGTGGAGGACACTGGCATCGGCATTTCGGAAGATAAAATAGAAGCGATTTTCGAGACATTTACCCGAATTCTCCGCAAAGACCGGGTGTACGAGGGTACTGGCCTCGGCCTTTCCATTTCCAAGAACTTGGTGGAGCAGCAAGGTGGTAAAATCGGGGCGACCAGCGTGGAGGGGCAAGGCTCCAAGTTCTTTTTTGACTTTATTTTTGAAATGGCCGATGGGCTCAATGCAGTAGGGAAGCTGCCGCAGGAACCTATTTTTGAATTGCCAGCAGCTGCCAAATTCCGCCTGCTTTTGGTCGAAGACCACAAAATGAACCAGCTTGTGGCCCGCAAGACGCTAGAACGCAAATGGGCAAATATTGACCTTACCATCGCCGACGATGGCCAAGTGGCTGTCAATTTGCTCAAAGAAAATACTTATGACATCGTTTTGATGGATATCCAAATGCCCGTGATGGACGGCTATGAGGCTACCAAAATTATCCGGGAAACTTTCCCGCCAGATCGGGCGAACATGATAATCTTGGCCATGACAGCCCATGCCCATGTGGCCAAAGACGGGAAGTACAAAGAATATGGCATGGATGATTTTGTGCTGAAACCCTTTGAACCAGATGACCTTTTTCAAAAAATTTCGAAATACGTCAAACACCTTTAACACATGGAAACTACTACGACCAATTCCATCAACTTGGATTACCTGCGCCTGATGGCCGACAATGATGCTGAAATGATTCAAACCATGTTGGCCATGCTATTGGAGGAATTGCCCGAAGAGATGGGGAAGATAAATGAGCTTTGTCAAGCCGAAAATTGGAATGAATTGACTCGGGTAAGCCACAAAATGAAGTCCACACTAGCTTTTGTCGGTAACGATGCGATGACCAATGCCAACAAAGACTTGGAGCGGATTACGAAGTACAAAACAGATATTCAACTTGCACCAAGCCTTGTGGCTTCCCTAAATTTCCATTTGCCGCAGGTGATGGAAGCCTTAGAAAAGGAAGTAAGTTGAGCTTGATGGAAGCTTAAAGAAAATTTTTTCAAAGCAGAACTTTTCAAAGTTGTAAAAACGTTATACCTTTGCCACGCTTTTGAAAAAAGGCAATGAGTTTGGCCTATAGTGTAACGGTAGCACATCAGATTTTGGTTCTGCCTGTCGAGGTTCGAATCCTTGTAGGCCAACAAAAAAGCCCTTGACGGAATTTCCGCAAGGGCTTTTCTATTGGTTTCAAGTTTCAGGATTCTGATTTCATGGAAAAGATACCAATTAAAAATTAGCAGTTCCTTCCCCTGAAACCAAAAACCGCCTCTTAGTCTTCTTCATGTAACGTCGCCTTGTGCTCCGCAATCAGCCGTTGCTGAATGTCCATCGGTACGGGAGCGTACTCCGCAAAGGCCCGACTGAATTTAGCCTTTCCCTGTGAAATAGCACGAAGCGTGGAGGAATACTGGTACATCTCCGCCAGCGGGATGCGAGCCAAGATTTTCTGGTAATGCCCATCGGCGTCCATGCCCATGATGATGGCCCGGCGGGTTTGCAGGTCGCCCATCACATCGCCCATCACCTCCCCGTCGCAGAGGATTTCCACGTTGTAAATGGGTTCCATCAATTGCGCAGCAGCCTTTTCAAAATTCGCCTTGAACGCCTGTACGCTCGCCGTCATGAATGCCATGTCGTTCGAGTCCACGGGGTGCATTTTGCCGTCGTAGATGCTTACCCGGATGTCCTGGCAGTTAGAGCCGGTGAGTGGCCCTTCCTCCATTTTTTGCAAAACACCTTTCTTGATGGCGCTCGAAAATCGGCTATCAATGGAGCCACCGACGATGCACCAATAGAAGGCAAGCTCGCCACCCCAAGGCAGGGCTTCCACGTCTTTGTTGCGAACGGTAAGCCCGTGTGGGTCGGCCATCCCATCGTGGTACGGCTCGATGCGCATGTGTACTTCGGCGAACTGGCCAGCGCCGCCCGTCTGCTTTTTATGACGATAAACCTCGTTCGACTCCTTGGTAATCGTTTCCCGATAGGGGATTTTGGGTTTGATAAACTCCATCCCAACGCCATATTCCTGCTCGATGCGGTGCTTCACGAGGTCGAGGTGCAACTGCCCTTGCCCTTCAATAATGGTCTGCTTCAAGGTAGCGGACTGGATTACTTTCAAGGTCGGATCTTCTTCCGAAATAGCATGGAGTGCCTTCATAAGTTTCTCCATGTCGTTCTTGCTAGGCGGTTGTACGGCCACTTCGATGCGAGAATTGGGGAAATGAATCGGGTCTATTTTCCGGTCAACGCCTTTTTTGTTCAGCGTCTGGTTGGTATGCGAATTTTTGAGCTTCACGGTACAGCCGAGGTCGCCCGCTTTGAGTTCGGTGGCGGCTTCCCGGTTTTTGCCGTTGGCTAGGAAAAGCTGGCCGAAGCGCTCCACGGTGCGGTTGTCGGCATTGACCAACTCATCACCAGTGTGCAGCACGCCAGAGAATACTTTGAAATAGGAAATGACACCCACCCGTGGCTCGTGGTGGGTTTTAAAAATAAAAATAGTGGTGTCGCCCTTGGGGTCCATTTTCAGTTCAGCGCCATCCTCCAATTTCACGGCGGAGCGCTCAGATGGGGAAGGGCACACATCGTTGATGAAGCCCATGATGCGCCCGCTGCCCATGTTTTTCAAGGCGGAGCAGCAGAATAGCGGGTAAACGGTATGGTTGGCAATGGCCAATTTTAGGCCAGCAGTCAGGTCTTCTTCGGAAAGTTCGCCCAGCTCAAAATAGCGCTCCATCAACGTCTCGTCATTTTCCGCAGCAGCTTCCACAATGGCTCGGTGCATTTCATCGGCACGGCTTTTTTCAGAATCTGGAATGGGTTTTTTCTCCGGCTTGCCACCGTTGGGCGGGAAGACGTACATGACCATGCGCAGGGCATCAACGATGGAATTGAAGCCAGTGCCGGGGTTCAAGGGGTATTGGAAAGGCAGCACATTGTTGCCAAAACGAGCCTTGGCCTGCTCTACGGTGGCATCAAAATCTGACTTTTCATGGTCCAGTTGGTTTGCGATAAAAAGACAGGGTGCGTTAAAATTTTCAACATACTCCCAAAGCAATTCAGTCCCTACTTCCACGCCGCTCTTGGCGTTCAGCACCATCAGTGCGGTGGACGCTACTTTTAGCGAAGCGACCACTTCACCGACAAAGTCGTCGGAGCCGGGGGTGTCCAGCACGTTGATTTTGTTGCCTCGCCAATCGTCGTGCATGAGGGTGGAAAAGATGGAGTTGCCGCGTTCGTGCTCAATGTCGGTGTAATCAGAAACGGTGTTCTGCTCCTGCACGGTACCCCGGCGGCTGATGCCGCCGGATTCGAAGAGCATGGTTTCTGCCAAAGTCGTTTTTCCGCTGCCGGGATGACCCAGCATAACGACATTACGGATGTTACTAGTGTCGTACGTCATAACGCTTTTGTTACAGCTTGGGAGTAACCACCGTGCAGCTTTTATTCTTGCAAATCACTGAAAATCAAGCATTTGCAGGAATTTCGAGATGCCTACTGCCTACCGCCCACTGCCATGTTGGTTTTCTCGCTGTTGGTTGTTCGTTTTTGGTTTGATTTGGTTGGAAAAAAGAACAACAGGCAACAAACGACAAAAGATGTTATTGAAAATTTCAGCCGTGAACCTATTAAATAAGGTTTATTAAAACAAATTTTTTTTGTGACTTTGAGGTAACTAAAGGCTGTTTTTTGACCGCATTTTTTTACTCCAACTTATTTTGTGGCGAACATGCGAACATACCGGACACTTGTCGTTTATTTGTTTTTTGTGACCATGAGAATTATCAGTTTTTCCGCCAAAATGCCAGCTTGATTGGCTTATTTGGTCATATTTGCACCCCATTTTAGCTTAGTTTTTACTCAATTTTTATGTACTGATGACGAGATTCACCCTGTTTTTATGCTTTGTTTTCTTCGCAAAAATTGCCACTGCCCAAAGCATTGAGGAGCTGGAGAAGCAGCTCAATGAAGCTACCTCCCCCAAGGAAAAAATGACGCTCAATTATCAGCTTGGCACCGAGTGGCTGAAAAAAGACGCCAAAAAAGCTGTTGACTACGCCAAGGCCGCCTACCAAAAAGCCTTGGAACTCAAAAATAGCGGCATGAGCGCCGAGGCATCCTACCTCGTGGCCAGGGCCTATGCCCGCACCCGTGACGACCGCAACCAGGACATCTGGCTCGGCACAGCTACCAAGTACGCCATGGACGCCAACGACGCCAATCTCATCATCCAGACCGTGGACGAGCGCAGCCGCCTCGCTGGAAAGAACCACGACGAGCGCAAAGGACTCAAAGTGGTGCAGGAAGCTTTCGACTATTTCAGTAAAAAAGGCGGGAAAAGCATCAGCGAGATGCAGGCACAGTACGACATCCAGCGCACAATGCTGGAGCGGGAAAAAAACCAACTCGAAAGGGAGAAGACTCAGTTGGAGCAAGACATGAACGGATTGGAGCGGGAAAAAAAGCGGCTGGAAGGCGAAATCGGCACCGTGAAAAAAGACAAGGAAGTCGTCACCACCGAGCGGGACGTGCTGCGGGAGGACAAGACCGTGCTCACCCAGCGCCAGCAGGAGCTGGAATCAGAGAAGCAAATGGTGGAGCAGGAAATTTCGAAGAAAGAAGAGAAAATTAAAGCCGTATCAACGGAGCGGGCAAAAGCACTTTACCTCGCCGAGTTGAGCCGCCGACTTGTGGATTCGCTGGAGTCACGGCAAGTAGTGGACTCGCTCAACCTTGTCCAAAAAGACCTCGCCCTCGAAAACGCCGAACTGGCGCAGGCTCGTGGCAAATACCTGATTTACCTCCTCGCCGTGGCCGCACTTTTCACGATTTTGCTATCCATCGCCTTTTACCTACGGTATTTGAACAAAAAGAAATCCTCGAACCTGCTTTCCAAGCAAAACAAAGTTATCGAAGAGGAGCGGCAGCGCTCCGACGAACTGCTTTACAATATCATGCCCGTGGAAGTGGCCAAGGAATTAAAAGAAAAAGGCTCGGCCACCGCCCAGCAATTCCCAGAAGCCACGGTACTTTTTACCGATTTTAAGAACTTCACGCAAATCGCCGAAACCCTCTCCCCCGCTGCATTGGTGAATGAACTCAACGATTGCTTTCGGGCCTTCGACCATATCATTTCCCAGCATCCCGAAATCGAAAAAATCAAGACTATCGGGGATGCCTACCTCTGTGCTAGCGGCCTTGTGAAGCACAAGACCGTGCCCAACGGCATCGTTCAAGCCGCCCTCGAAATGCAAGAATTTCTCGATGACCACAAAGCTGATAAAATGCGAAAAGGTTTACCGTACTTTGAAGCCCGGATCGGCTTGCACACTGGCCCTGTGGTAGCTGGCGTGGTGGGTTTCAAGAAATTTGCTTACGACATCTGGGGTGACACTGTCAACATCGCCGCCCGCATGGAGCAGCAGTGCGATCCGGGGCACGTGAATATCTCCGAAACGACCTTCGGATTGGTCAAGTACCATTTCAACTGCCAGTCAAGGGGCAAAATACCCGTGAAAAACAAGGGGGAGATGGAGATGTATTATGTGACGGGGAAGCGATAGTTGGCAGTTTGCAGTCTAGTGCTTCGTAACATTTGAAATTATTACCTTTCCCATAGGAAGGCTTTGTATAGTTTAGCATCAAAACGAAAATCAACCAACATGGAATCCAGCAACAGCAAACGCCTGCTCAGCCTCGATGTCTTTCGGGGCCTGACGATGGCCCTGATGGTCACCGTCAACAATTCTGGAGGCATGCCCGATGGCTCGCCACTCACCCACGCCGCTTGGAACGGCTGCACCCCCACCGACCTTGTCTTCCCGTTTTTCCTTTTCATTGTGGGCATCGCCATCACTTTTTCGCTGACCAAGCGCAAGGAGGCAGGCGAAAATGTTTATCGCAAAATCCTCATCCGCACGGCGTGGATTGTCGGCATCGGCATCTTCCTGAACGGCGCTCCGGGCTTCAACTTCGCCTCGTGGCGCATCCCCGGCGTGCTCACCCGCATCGGTATCGTGTACGGCATCACGGCGTTTCTTTTCATGAAATTCAGTCCTCGGCAATTGGTGTACATCGGCATCGGCTGCCTGCTCAGTTATTGGGCGCTGATGACCCTCGTGCCCGTGCCAGGCCAAGGCTTCCCAAGCCTCGAAGAAGGCAAAGACCTTGGCGCTTGGCTCGACAGATTGCTGCTTCCGAACCACCTCTACAGCCAAACCAGCCAACCCGACGCTGGCTACCCAGCTTACGACCCAGAGAGCATCCTCGGCACTATCAGTTCCCTGGGCACCTGCATCGGCGGTGTGCTGGCAGGGCTTTGGCTTCGCAAAAAACAAGACGACCTGCCCCGCTGGACCGGCCTCTTCGCCGTCGGCTTCCTGCTCATGGTCGGCGGGCTGCTCTGGGGCGAAGCGTTCCCCATCAACAAAAAACTCTGGACGAGCAGCTACGTTCTCTACCACAGCGGCCTCGCCCTCCTCAGCCTCGGCACCGTCTGGTGGATAGTGGATTTTAAAGGAAAAAACGGCTGGACTGCCCCCTTCGTCTGGCTCGGCCTAAATCCACTGGCCATTTACATTAGCCATGAAGTGATGGCAATCGTCATGTGGGCGATACCTGTCGGCGAGAGTAGCCTGTACGACTGGGTGCGGGACACCTTCTTCGGTTGGACGGGCCACAACATGTCCGTTTTCCTCAACGCCCTGCTGCACGTCGTCGTGAACACCTTCGTCGCTTGGGTTTTGTACAAAAAGAAGATTTTTATCAGGGTGTGACGCTTGTGGTCGCCCAATTCATTGGGCAGGCCGTGTTTGAAATTTAATTTCTGAACGGTCTGCCCAATAAATTGGGCGACCACAATAACTTCCCGCATGATTACCATCGAACAAGCCACCGCCGTTGTCCTCGAAAACAAACTGACCCTCCCAGACGAAAGGGTGCTGCTGGCAAAAGTAGTAGGCCGAATCCTTCGGGAAAATCTCTCTGCCGACCGTGACTTCCCACCCTTCGACCGGGTTTCGATGGATGGCATTTCCATTTGCTTCGCAAATTTTGAAAATGGCCAACGCAGGTTTTTTATCGAAAAAACACAGGCGGCGGGTACTCCGCAATTGGCGCTGGCGCAAACAGCGCACTGCATCGAAGTGATGACCGGCGCCATATTGCCGAAAGGCACAGATACTGTTATCCGCTACGAAGATTTGAGTATTGACAAGGGTTTTGCCACTATCTCCATCGAAAACATCCAACAAGGACAGAACATCCACCGCCAGGGCATTGACCGGCGGCAGGGCGAAATCATCGTTGCCGAAGGCAATAAAATCTCCGCTGCCGAGCTTGGCGTTGCCGCTACCGTCGGTAAGTCAACGCTGCGGGTAGCAGCACTACCGAGGGTTTGCATCCTTTCCTCCGGCGATGAACTGGTGGAGGTGAACGAAACCCCTTTGCCCCACCAAATCCGAAAATCCAACGTGCATGTGATGGCTGCCGTGCTTGGCACTTGGGGCTTGGTATCCGACCTACTCCACCTGCCCGATGACCCCGCTGCCATCGAAACGACGCTTGGCGATTGTTTAAAAAAATACGATGTGCTGCTGATGAGCGGAGGTGTTTCGATGGGTAAGTTCGACCATTTGCCGGAGGTACTGGAAAAAATTGGCGTGCGGAAGCTGTTCCACAAAGTCTCGCAGCGGCCCGGCAAGCCGTTCTGGTTTGGGCGCTCGGACAGTACGGTGGTTTTTGCATTTCCGGGCAATCCTGTGTCGTCATTCATGTGCCTGCACCGCTACTTCCAGCCGTGGCTGCGGGCTTCGCAAGGTTTGCAAGCTATTGAAAATCAATACGCTGTGCTGGACGAAGACTATTTTTTCAAACCTGACCTGACCTATTTTTTGCAGGTGAAATTGGCCGATAGCCAAGATGGTCGCCTCCTCGCCATACCAGTGACAGGCCAAGGCTCCGGCGACCTCGCCAACCTCGTGGACACGGATGCGTTTTTGGAACTGCCAATTGATAGGCAGGATTTCAAGGCGGGGGAGGTGTTTCCGGTCTGGGTTTACAGGTAACACGGACTGCCAGTCCGAGCTTTTCCACCTCCCAATCAAGCAGTTATTTCAAACAAAAAGGCACAACCCAACGAATGGATTGTGCCTTTTTTGAAAGGTGGAAGCACGGCCTAACAGTCCGTGTTACTAATCCCGTCCTGCCAGCATGGACAGTAACCGAAGGATTTCGACGTACAGCCAGACCAGTGTGATGAGCAGGCCCATTGCCGAGAACCACTCCATGTAGCTTGGTGCACCAAATTTTTCGCCTTTGTCAAAATTGTCAAAATCGAGCAGCAGGTTGAACGCGGCGATGCCGATGACGACCACGCTGATGCCGATACCGATGGTGCCACCTTGGTGCAGGTATGGCATGTTGATGCCGAAAAAGCTAAGTACCCAATTGAGCATGTACACCAAGAAAACACCCATCGTGGCCATCATTACGCCCATGCGCAGTTTGTCCGTGACTTTTATGATGCCTGTTTTGTAGATAAAAAGCATGGCGAACAGGATGCCCAGCGTCAGGCTGATGGCATTGAAAACGATGCCGCCGCCAAATGCGCCGCCGTACACCGCTGTGATGCTGCCCACGAAAAGCCCTTCGAGCAGGGCATAAATTGGGGCGGCAGTGGCCGACAAATGTGGTTTGAAGCTGGCCACCAACACGGCTATCAAGCCACCGATGGCACCTACCCACATGAAAATCGGGTTGGCATAAGCAAAACTGGCCACTGAGGTGAGCAGCATGAGCCCGAACAAGATGAACGATTTATTGACCGCCCCCTGCACCGTCATTCGGTCGGAGGTGGTGATGAAACCAGCGTCAAGCGGTGAGTTGGCGCTGTTGCGATAGGCTTCCTCTTTCATGAAGGGGTTGCCAGAACTAGAAAACATGCTTTTCCTTGCCATTGTATTTTGAATTTTGGTTGAAAAATCGAGATGTAAAGAAACGGCATTTTTGACAGAAATCAAAAACAGCATTTTATAAACGAAGCCCATTTGGGAAAGTTGATTAAGGAAGTTTTAAAATCTGGTTACTATCTCGGTTTGTCGTGAGGTGATGCCCGTAGTTGTAAAATCTTAATGGCAGCGTGGGCATATTTTTGTTTCGTCCGCCAATGTTGGTGGCGTGTTTTGGATTCGTTTGGCGGTTCTCAGCTTCCGCACCCGTTTGCGGCAGATTGATACCCTTTTATAGATTTATGAAAATGGGGTGAAAAAGCTTGAAAATTGCTAATTTGGCGTGTTCGGTGATTGGAGCTTTGCAAAACGCCAAGCGACCAACTCGCTAAAATCCTAAACTGTTTTACCATGAAAAATTACCTTTTTTCCGCCATGTTGGCCATGTTACTGGCCGCTTTTTTTGGATGCAAAAACGAATCTGGAAAGACCAGCCATGCTGGCATGATACCTCGTGGCGATACCATGCAGGTTGACCGTTTTGAGGATGAAATAAAAAAGTTCGAGGAAGCTGATAAGGCGCAGATGCCAGCCCGGGGCGGGGTGGTTTTCGTGGGCAGTTCGAGCTTTCGGATGTGGAGCACGGTGGCTGAGGACTTTGGGCCGTTGCCCGTCGCCAACCGGGGCTTCGGTGGCAGCACCACGCCGGAGGTGATACACTATGCCCAGCGCATTGTTTACAAATACCAGCCCAGCGTCATCGTTTACTATTGCGGTGAAAACGACATGGCCAGCGATACGCCGCCGCAGGTAGCTTTTCAGAATTTCAAAAAATTCATTGGGGAGACGGAGAAAAACCTGCCGAACGCAACGGTGGTGGCACTTTCGGCTAAGCCATCGCCGAGCCGTTGGGGCATGTGGAAGAATTTTCAACAGTTCAATTCGATGGTGGAGCAGTTTGCGAAAAACCGCCCAAATCTGCGCTACGTGGACATCAGCGGCTTGCTTTTGGGAGCAAACGGCGAGCCTGACCCAGCGCTTTTTGTCGAAGATAAACTGCATTTGAACGCCAGCGGCTACGCCAAGTGGACGGCAGTTTTGAAGCCCATTATCACAGAAATTTACAATTCCAAAACACCCAAATAACAGGCCGAAATCACTTCCGAATCGAGCTTTGTTTTTTCGCTGCAATGTTTATCTTCGCACTGCTTTTCGGAAAGGGTAGGCAAAAAGCCCTTTCCATTGAATTATGCAAAAGGTCATTTACAAGGATTTAGGGAGTATACCTTACCGGGAGGCCTGGGACTTTCAGCAAGGGCTGCACAACGAGGCCGTCCGACGCAAACGGGAAAACCGGGAACGAAAGGAACGGGGAGAGGCGCTTTTGCCAGTCACCCACCACCTGTTGTTTTGCGAGCATTCGCCCGTGATGACGCTGGGGCGGAGTGGTGCCGAGGCCAACTTGCTGCTTGATGAAAATGGCCTTCGGGAAAAAGGCATTGAGTTCTTCAAAATAAACCGTGGTGGCGACATCACGTACCACGGGCCGGGGCAGATAGTCGGGTATCCGATTTTTGACCTCGACGAATTTTTCACGGACGTACACAGGTACGTGCGTTACTTGGAAGAAGCCGTGATACTGACGCTGACCGAGTACGGCATTGCGGATGCCTACCGCATCAAGGAACACACGGGTGTTTGGCTGCCGCAAGCAGGCTGGCTGCCCAAGCGGAAAATCTGCGCTATCGGGGTGCACCTCAGCCGCTGGGTGACGATGCATGGGTTCGCCTTCAACGTGAACACCGACCTCGGTTACTTCCGCCACATCATACCCTGTGGCATCAACGACACCGACAAAGACGTTACTTCCCTGGCTAAAGAGCTGGGGCATACTGTGGATGAAAACGAGGTAAAGGAAAAACTGCGACGCCACTTCGCCGAGCTTTTCGGTTTTGAATTTGCGTAAGCAATGTTTTTTATTTCTTCAACTGCCCGGACCGCAATAAGGCGAGCCACGGAGCGCAGTGAGAACATTGAGGATTTTCAAGAAAAACTCAGTGCCCTCAGTGTCCTTTTGGTAAAAATCGCTTCGCAAATGCAGGGCATAACCAGATTTCATGGCCCATGAAAAAAGATATTCCAGAATACAAAGTGGAAGAAATGGCCATCGCCATTTTGCCTAGAACCGATGATAGCGTTCAGGAAGAGATGTGGGATGTTTACCTGCTGAACCTGAAAGAAGCACCAATAGAAAACGTACTTATCAATTCCAGGGGCTACGGCGAATTGGATGGCGAACAGATGAAGACGACTGTTTTACGCCATTTCTTCAATGAAGTTGGCCCGCTTCAGGCTCACTTGATTGAACCTATTCAGACTAAATTGTTTGATATTGCGAATGAATACTGGGTGAGTTTCACCTACGATGGATACATGTACGACAAGCGGTATGTATTCGTCAGGGGAAGTATTTCAGAAGATAATTTCACCACTATCCCGGTATTGCAGCGGAAGGGAGTTATGATAAAATGACTAGTGACCAAAAAATGAAGCCTAAAAAAATTAGCGAATCTACCGCCATAATGACCGAGATGGTGATGCCCAACGACACCAACCCGTTGGGGAATCTCATGGGCGGAAACCTGATGCGTTGGATGGATGTGGTGGCAAGTATTTCCGCAGGCAAACATTGCGAAGCACATGTGGTGACAGCTTCCGTTGACCATGTTTCGTTCCACAAACCCATCGCACTTGGAGACATCGTGACGCTGAACGCTCGGGTGACGAGGGCCTTCAACACTTCCGTGGAAATTTACGTGGAGGTGTTCGCTGCCGACATCAAGGGCGGAAACCCCCGGAAATGCAACCATGCCTACTTCACCTTTGTGGGCTTGGAGGATGTAACCCACAAGCCTACACCAGTGCCGCAGGTCATACCGCTTACGAGTGAGGAGGAGCTGCTTTACGATAGTGCTGCCCGCCGAAGAGAAGTTCGGATGGTGCTTAGCGGCCGTATGAAGCCAGAGCAAGCTTCGGAAATACGGGCGCTATTTTCAGGTTTTCAGCCCCTGAATACTTGATTTTAAAGCACTTTCACATATTCTTGTACATAATGAACATCAGCAACATGAGCACTAAGACGGCAATGCCCACTGCTATGAAAAACTTCTTGGAATCCCTCTTGTCAAGCGTCTCGTTGCGCTTTTTGCTTTTGGTTGACATGTTGTAAAAAATTGGATGGTTAGTGATTCATTATCTAAAACCGCAACGCCAAGTTACGGATTTGAATATGAATGTCAAGTCCACATCAATTATTTTTAAGGCTTTCAAAAACAAAGGCCCCACCAGAAATCTGGTGGGGCCTTTGTTTTTGATAGAAATGACTATGATGCTTGGCAAATCAATTGCCTTCAATCAAGTAGATGATTTTTGTCAGCCATTTTGTCGAATCCTTCTCTGTCATCGGGTCAGTGATATACTCTTCGATAACGGGATATTTTTCCTTTAGCCCGTTTTTATTAATGTACTCACCGAGGGCTTCGTGCGCTTTTTCAAAATCATTGTAGGGGCCATAATAATCCACGTAAACAGCCTTCGAGGCAGGTATTTGAAAGGTTTTGATTTCACCGCCCGCCACAGAAGTGTTGGCATTTACGGGGATGGCCACTGCGATGTCGGTCGTCTTCTTTGCGACATCCCAAGTGTAATAAACACCAGAAGGGGCGCCAGCTGGGTCTAGTTTTGATTTTTTGAGCAAGTCCATGATTTTGCCGAACCGCTCCCCAAAAAACGTGGATTTCATTACCTCGTCCTGCGTGGTTTGTTGACGCATGCCGACGTAGGTATGGCCGGGAAAGGCCATTGGCTTCACCTCGTATTTGCCAGTAGATACAGGTGCTTCAGCGGCTTTTTTCTCTGCCATTTCCTTGAGGCCAGCGAGGCCTTCCTCTAACATCTTGTTCATAGTGCCGCCCATCATGCCAGCCAAAAGGTTGAACGGGTAAGGCACATCGTAGGAGAAAACCCAAGTGGCTTTGGTGCCACCGCCCTCGCCATCTTCGAGCTTGTATTCTGAATCGCCACCGCCTTCACCTTCAAAATCAATTTTGAGCTTGACGGCGGAGGATGGAGTAGATTCAGTGATGGTCTGGGAGCCATTGCCCGATTTTTCGGAAGTCCAAGCTGTTTTTTGGCCAACACCAGAAGCCACTTCGTTGTAAGTGTTTTGAATCGTCGGGTCACCTTTCTTCCAAGGGCCCCAAGTTTCTTGTGTTTTCAAGTCGTTTACAATGCTGAATACCACTTCTTTTGGTGCGTTGATACTGGCACTGCGCTCGTAGGCGAAGTGTTTGGGCATGATGGCAGCGGCGATGAGTGCCAACACGATTAATGCCAATAGTAGGATGCCAATGCGTTTGATAATTCTCATGATTTTAATTTTAATTGGTGAAATAAAATGTTTTAAAATTGTGTCGCAAATTTAATCTTTTAAAAACAATTTGTATAAAAAATTGTAATTTTTTTCAACCTTTTTCTTAAAAAAGCCAATTGTCGACACGGTTTTAGGAGCAACAGCAGCTACTTTTTTCACACGATGATTTTTTCTCTGCAATTTCTTTTTGGAAGCCCCTATTTTTGCCCGCTTTAAAAACAATGACAAACCTTTTGTGAAATGATAAAGAACCGTTATTTCGACCTCATTGACCAGACCTTCTACTTCCCGCAGGAAGGCTTCGATATCGAGGACGGCAAGCTAGTTTTCAACGGCGTTCCGCTCATGTATTTGATAAAAAAATATGGAACACCGCTCAAGCTGACATATTTACCAAAAATAGGAACGCAGATAAAACGGGCGAAAAACCTTTTCACAAAAGCCATGAAGGCCAGTGGCTATCGGGGCAAGTACAATTATTGCTACTGCACGAAAAGCTCGCATTTCAGCTATGTGGTGAAGGAGGTGCTGAAGCACGACGTGGAGCTGGAGACCTCTTCTTCGTTCGACATTGATCTGGTGCGCCGCCTGTTCGAGGAAGAATTCATTGACAAGGAAACCATCATCGTCAACAACGGGTTCAAGACCCATGAGTACGCCGAAAAAATCAGTGGTCTTATCAACGAGGGTTTTGTGAACGTCATCCCTGTGCTCGACAACAAGGAGGAGCTTGATTTTTTTGAAGAAATGATCAAGGGCAAATGCAGCATCGGCATACGGGTGGCCACGGACGAGGAGCCAAACTTTGAGTTTTACACCTCCAGGTTGGGTATTCGGGCAGCGGAGGTCATCAGCTACTGCAAGGAGCACATCGCCGACAACCCGAAATTTGAGCTAAAAATGCTCCACTTTTTCGTGGATACAGGCATCAAGGACTCCATCTACTACTGGGGGGAGCTGAAAAAGGCCGTGAAGATGTACTGCGAGTTGAAGAAAGTTTGCCCAACGCTGGAGGGCCTGAACATCGGCGGTGGAATGCCCATCCGCAACTCGCTCGGCTTCGAGTTCGACTACACGTACATGGTGCGGGAAATCGTCAACTTAATCCTCGCCGCCTGCCAAGAAGAGGAAATCATGGAGCCGGATATTTACACCGAATTCGGCAAATACACTGTAGGCGAAAGCGGGGCCATCATCTTCTCCGTCATTGGCCAGAAGCAGCAGAACGACGCCGAGGTCTGGTACATGATTGACAATTCGCTCATCACCACCATGCCAGACAGTTGGGGAATTGCGGAGCGATTCATCCTGCTGCCTATCAACAAATGGCACAACGAATACCGCCGGGTGAACATCGGTGGACTTAGCTGCGACAACTCCGACTACTACAACTCGGAGGTACACGAAAGCCAGGTTTACCTACCTACCATCGGAAAAAAAGATACCGAGCCGCTCTACTTGGGCTTCTTCCACACGGGCGCTTACCAAGATTCGCTCAGCGGCTACGGTGGCATCAAGCACTGCCTCATCCCATCGCCGAAGCACATTCTCATTTACAAAGATTCAAAAGGAAACATCGTGGACAAGCTCTACAAAGAGGAGCAGAAACCGGAAGATATGCTGCGTATTTTGGGATACATCTAGTGATTTCGGATTTATGATTTCGGATTGGGGGGACACATGCTTTGATCCCATTTTTTGTCCAGAACCCTTGATTTCTGGCAATATTTTGTGCTTTGATTTCGCAGGCTCTGCAATCTGCGATCGAAAAAACCCGCAATCGTCAAAGCCACCCATGTTCCTTGTACCAAGCCAGTGTCTCTATCAGCCCGTCCTCCAAATCATACTGCGGCTGGAAGTTGATATCTTCCTTGAGTGGTTCGATGTCGCACTTCCAGTTGAGGCTTTCGAGGATGCGCACTTTTTCGAGGTTAAGCGGAGGGTAATTTCCGGTCGCCTTGCCTGCCTGCTCCATCACCCAGGCAATGCTGCGAATAAGCGTGACTGGGATGTGGAAGCGCAGGGTTCTTTTCCTTAAAATTTGTCTGGCCGTCCGGCCAATGTCCTGCTGCGAATAATAGCGGCCATCGGAGACGAAATAGCTTTTCCTTGAAACATCTGTGGACAAAGTCGCATCGAGCACGGCACGGGCGAGGTCTTTCACATAAACGAAGGCGAGGTGCTGCCGCCGGAAGCCAATATACCCCTCCACGTGCCGATTTATCAGTTTGAAAAAAGTGAGGATTTCCTTCTCCCGTGGGCCGTAAACGCCTGTTGGACGCATGATAACGTAGGGAAAATCTGGTAGGCTGGCGAGATATTGCTCCGAGGCCAATTTTGCCTCGCCGTAAGTATTGATGGGATGTTTGGGGTCTTCTTCCTTCAAAAAATCGGTGAGGTCCTTGCTCGGTACTGGGCCATAGCTGGCGGCACTACTGATATAAGTGAACTTTTCCAGCGGCTCGCCCGAGGCTTCGATGGCCTCCACGAAGTTTTTTGTGTAATCGAAGTTGACCCGCATATAGTCCGAGAGCTTGGGTGCGCTCACCACCCCAGCATTGTGGATAACGTAGTCGAATTCCTTGCGCTTCATGAGGTTAGCCATTTGGCCTTTATCCTCGAAGTTCATCTCCACAAAATTGATGCGCTCATCCTGCAAATATTCCTTGCTGCTCGACCTTCGGATGCCAGCATACACTTCAAGGTCACGCTCTAGCGCCTCCTCCACGAGGTGGCTGCCCACAAAGCCCGATGCGCCGGTGATGAGTATTTTTTTCATCAGGCCAACGTTTTTTCGTACATCCGATAGCGTTTGTAAGGTTTCATCCCAGCATTTTCCACGCCTTTTTTCATCATCTCATTGTTGTCCAAAATCCAAGACGCTTCGCCGTGCGTGTGGCCCAACTCGATGCCCTTGCTCAAAATATTGGCATAAAAAATACCTTCGATGCCCAGCTTGCGGTATTCTGGCAGCACACCCAAAAGGATGATCCGCACGCTTTTCACCTTGCTTTTTTGGAGCAATAATTTAAAAATTCCGAAGGGAAAAAGCCTGCCCCGCTTGATGTTGATGGCAACTGTGTTGATGTCCGGTACGGCAAGTGCAAAGCCGACGAGCTTTCCATTATGTTCCGCAAATATTGCAAACCTCGGGTCAATGACCATTTTCAGCCCCTCGGCCATGTGGTCGAACTCGGTGTCCGTTGGCGGCACGAAACCCCAGTTCCTGTCCCATGCGCCCTTGTAAACCTTGCGCACCTCGGACAGTTCTTGCTTGAATTTTTTCATTTCAGGGTTGCGAAAGGTGATGCCCTTGCCAGCCAGGCGCTCTTGTATCCGTTGGGAAAGTTCCAGCGATTTACGGTTCGTAGTAGCGTGATTGCCGTGGTAGGCCAGCAGGTCCATCTGTTTGTGGAAGCCGTAGCGCTCCAGAAAGTCGGCGTAGTAGGGCTTGTTGTAGGTCATCATGATGACCGGTGGGCTGTCGAAGCCTTCGACGAGCAGGCCAGCAGTATCATTCGTGCTGAGGTTGGCTGGGCCGATGACGCTGGCGAGGCCCTCTTTGCGAAGCCAATTGGAAGCTGTATCGAGCAGCAATTTGGCCACTTCGTAATCATCAATCACGTCGAAGAGGCCGAAGAAGCCAGCATTTGCGCCAGCGAATTCAATGTACTTGTTGTTGCGGATGGCAGCGATGCGGCCCACTATTTTGTCATTGCGAAGTGCTAGAAACAACTGGATTTTTGAGTGCTGGAAAAACGGATTGCTCTTTTCGCTGAGCAAGTCTTTTTGCCCCAAAAAAATCTCTGGCACGTAGTTCGGATCATCCTCGAACAGGTCGTGCGGGAAGTCAATGAAGCGTTTTTTCCACTTCCAGTCGCTGACTTCGATGATGTTTGTTGTCATGTTGTAGATTCGTTTTGCTTATTCTCCCAATTCTAAAAGTATTTGTTCAATCATCGCTTTGGAAACCCTGAAATCGGTTCCAATGATATGCTCAAATACTGGTCTTATGGCAGGAAGGATACCTCGTTGTTTTGCGCTGATGATTACACCTAATGTTCCTGTGAAATCTATTCCCATGGAGGCTGCCGTTTTTCTTGCTTTTTGGTCGTCAAGTATAAGGTAACAGTCACCCATTTCAACAGCAAGTGCGATGGCGTTTGATTCACCAGCATCTAAAGTTTCCTCCAATAATAAAACCAATGAAGTTTGCTTTGGGGTACGAATAACAATCCATGCGGGCAGGTTTTGGCCAAATTCGTCAGCCACTGCCTGCGGTACAATAACCTCCCCAAAGACTTGATGAAGCAACTCAAGCTGCCCAATTTTGCTCAGCACGATGAGGCAAGACGCATCGGAAATGACTACTTTATCCATGCGTTTTTGATGTCACGGCGAAGGTCTTCAATAGAATCGGAAAAAATAGAGAACCCAAATTTTCCCATTATTTCAATGAAAGCCCGTTTGGATAAGCCTGCCACTTCGGCAGCTTGGCCGAGCGAGAGCCGTCCCCGCTCATAAAGTTCGCCAGCAAGGATGACCTTGGCATCAAATTCCGAGACATTGGAAGATTCAGGCAGCTGTACGGAAAAGGTTGTCATACCCATTTGCGAAGATTTTATCGCCAAATCTACAACTTTTTAATTAGCCTTTCACACCTCCTGCCCGCGTAGAATTTCCAGCTCCCGAGCCACTTTTGCTAGCTTGCTAATGGCCTCGTCTATCTGCGCAAAGGTGTGCGTGGCCATGAGGGAAAAGCGGATCAAAGTGTCTTCCGGCGCCACGGCTGGCGTGATGACCGGGTTCACAAACACCCCAGCGTCCTGCAATTGGCGGGTGAGCAGGAAGGTCTTGTTCACGTCCCGCACGTAGATTGGGATAATGGGCGTGGTCGAATGTCCCGTATCGAAGCCGAGGTCGTCCAGCTGCTGTTTTGCGTAGCGGGTATTGGCCCAAAGTTTTTCGATGCGCTCTGGCTCGCGTTGAATCAGGTCTAGTGCGGCGATGACGGCAGCGGCGTTAGCTGGCGCAATGCTTGCGCTGAAGATGAGTGAACGGGCGTTGTGCTTGAGCCAGTTGGCAACTTCATGGCTGCAGGCGATGAAGCCGCCAATGGTTGCTAAAGATTTGGAAAAGGTGCCCATGATGAGGTCTACCTCGTCGGTGAGGCCGAAATGGTCACATGTACCCTTGCCGAACTGGCCCATCACGCCGAGGCCGTGCGCACAATCCACCATGATGTTGGCGTTGTGCTGCTTCGCAATTCGTACGATTTCCGGCAGGTTGCACACATCGCCTTCCATGCTGAACACGCCGTCGGTGACGATGAGGGCGAGGTCTTCTGGGCCACGCTCTTTGCCAGCCCTGCCAAGCACGGTATCAAGCGATTCCATGTTGTTGTGCTTGTACTTGCGGGTGGTTGCGAAACTGAGGCGAGTGCCGTCCACGATGGAAGCGTGGTTGGCATCATCGGAGATGATGAAGTCTTTGCGGCCCAAAAGTGATGACAGTACGCCGAGGTTTACCTGCATGCCCGTGCTGAACACGATGGCCTCGTCCTTGCCGACGAACTTGGCGAGCTTTTCCTCCAATTCGATGTGGAGGTCGAGCGTACCGTTGAGGAAACGGGAGCCTGCACAGCCGGAGCCGTACTTGTCCACCGCCTTTTTGGCAGCCTCCTTGAGCATAGGGTGATTGGTGAGGCCGAGGTAGCTGTTGGAGCCGAACATGAGGACTTTCTTGCCGTTCATGGTCACCACCGTGTCTTGGTCACTCTCGATGACACGGAAATAAGGGTACACGCCTGCTGCTTTAGCCTCTTGCGGGGCAGTGTACCGTTTCATTTTCTGTTGAAGCAGATTCATGTTATTTTCTGTATTGTGTGTTTGCGAATGAAATTTCTATTTGATAATACCCGCATACCTCCCCAGCCACCCATTCACCCTCGACTTCAAAACGACTTTTTCAAAAACCAAAATCGTGGCCACCGAGCAGGCTGCACCAAGCATCACGTCAATGATGTAATGGTGCCGGGAATAGACCGCGGAGAACCAAATTCCGAGTAAAATTACCAAAAACACGAAACTGGCAAGCCTTAGCCGCATTTTTACCCCAAAATACAGCGTAATAAGCGGATACGCCGCATGGAGCGACGGTATAGCTGCAAACACGTTGGCGTTCTTGGCGTACATGCTGTGGAACAGGTTCACCCCCAAGATGCGGTCAAAGTTCGCCAACCCTGCTTCGTTGCCGGGAATGCTGAAGTTTTCTTTAAAACCATGCAGTTCCACGTACCAAGGCGCCGCAGCAGGGTAGGCATAGTACAGCACAAAACCAAAAAGGTTTACCAAAAGAAAGCAAAGTGAAAAATCGAGGAGCATCCGTTTGTTCTTGAAAAACAGCCAAAGCGCAAAGGCTATCGGCACAGGTACCCAACAAAGATAAAAGATGCCGGAGAGTACATCGGCTATCGGATGGGTATTGATGGCAAAGAACTCGTTTGGCGTCACCAATTGGCCATGGTACTGGAATCCGAACAGCGATTTTTCAAGGTCGTAGGGCTGCTGGACGTGTACGGGGTTCACGGCGTAGTTGGGCAGTGCCCGCATGGAATCGTAAAGCACCCAGTAAATGGCGAAAAAAATGAGCGACATCAACACTTTTCGGCTTGTACTGTTCCCAAAATACATTCCAAGGGTAAGCACCACGAACATCAAGTGGTCGGTGCGAAGCCCCAATACCAACGACGTCCACAGCAAGTAGAAAACCTCTAGGCTCAATATGATAATCGTCTCTTTTCTTGGAAACCGCTCAAACGCCATCAACTGATTTTGGGTAGAAATTTTATGCTACCGCTTTCCTCTGTGCAGAGCCGCCGTCGCAGGCGAGCCTTGGGCAAAAAGGCAGGCAAAGGTAGCAAGCATAGGCTCATTTTTATGTGAGAAGCTTCAAAGATTGGCAATTCTGTGTTTCTTTGACTGTTAAATGCGCCTTCCATCATGCCAGTTTTTATAAAATTCCTACAAATCCTGCTCGTCTGCCTTCCGCTGCTTTCTGTTCAGCGAGGAGTATCGAGCGAAGTGGAAAGCCCATTCGTGGTGGTGCTCGGCATCGCACAGGATGCCGGTTATCCGCAGGCTGATTGTCAAAAAACTTGCTGCAAATCGGCTTGGGAGCAACCCCAACTTCGGCGCATGGTCTCTTGCATCGCCGTAGTTGACCCAGCCAGTGGGCAGTATTGGCTGGTGGATGCCACGCCAGATTTTTCGGAGCAACAGCATATCGTCCAGCACCTGCTGCCGGGCAGGCCGCTGAACTTCGCAGGCATTTTTCTAACCCATGCGCATATCGGCCATTACACGGGGCTGATGCAATTGGGTCGGGAGGCAATGGGCGCAACAGAAGTGCCCGTTCATGCCATGCCACGTATGGCTGATTTCTTGAAAAATAATGGCCCTTGGAGCCAATTGGTTACGCTAAAAAATATCGAAATTCGCCACTTGCAGGCAGATTCCTCCGTGGTTTTGAATGAGCGCTTGAAAGTGACACCACTGCTGGTGCCGCATCGGGACGAGTTTTCGGAGACAGTCGGTTTTAAAATCGAGGGGCCAAACGAGGCGCTGCTTTTCATTCCCGACATTGACAAATGGGAGCGCTGGGAGCAGGACATCAACGCCCTCGTCGGTGAGGTGGATTTTGCGCTGCTGGATGGCAGTTTTTTCAAAAATGGGGAAATCCCCGGCAGGGACATGTCCGAAATCCCGCACCCATTTATCGAAGAAAGCCTTGTAAGATTTGGGCAGTTGCCTGCAATGGAGCGGGCAAAAATCCGTTTCATTCATTTCAACCACACAAATCCTGTGCTACAGGGAAACAGTGAGGCGGCACAGAGCGTTTGGAAATTGGGCTTTGGCCTTGCGGAAGAAGGTGAGCGGTTTGGGTTGTGATGTTGAATGATTTTTTCGACGCTGATGGACGCTGATTTTTATGATTATTTATGAAACAAGACCTAGCAAATCACAAAAATCAGCGTCCATCTGCGTCGAAAATTTTCTAAGAAAACAGTTTTTCAAAATAATAAAAATGAAGCTACTAAAATCCCGTACCGCCAAGTTTTTGGCCATCGGAACGCTACTTTTCACAGGTGTGGCCACTACGGTCATCGAGAATGGCAACTACTTCGAAATCGCTAAAAACATCGAGATTTTCACGAATCTCTACAAGGAGGTGAACACCTACTACGTGGACGAGATTAACCCGTCAACGCTGATGAAAACAGGCATTGACGCCATGATGGAGAGCCTTGACCCGTACACCAATTATATTTCCGAGACGCAAATTGAGGGCTACCGCTTCATTACCGAAGGAAAATACAACGGCATTGGTGCTGACATCCGCCTGATTGACGAGCTCCCGACGGTGGTGGCGCCTTACCTTGATGCCCCCGCCCAAAAAGCGGGCCTCAAGGCAGGTGATAAAATCATGGCCATTGACGGTAAGGACACGAAGGGCAAAACAACCGATGAAATCAGCGCCGTGTTGAAGGGCTACCCTGGCACAGAGGTCGAGCTGACCATCAGCCGCCTTGGCGAAGCTAAAAACCTAAAAATTACGCTGGTCCGGGATGAGGTGGAAGTATCCAATGTGCCGTATTCTGGCATGGTATCGGAGGATGTTGGCTATATCGCCCTTACAACTTTTACTCGGGAAGCAGGCGCCAACGTGGCCAAGGCGTTGCAAGACCTGAAAGTGGAGCAACCGAAACTGAAGGGCGTCATCCTTGACCTGCGGGACAACGGCGGCGGATTGCTCGCCGAGGCCGTGAATCTCTGCAACGTTTTTATCCCCCAAAATGAACTGGTGGTGACGACGAAGGGAAAGGTGAAGGACTGGGACCGCAGTTTCAAAACGCTGAATCCGCCTGTGGATACCGACGTGCCGCTTATCGTCTTGATAAACAAAGGCTCTGCTTCGGCCTCCGAAATCGTGTCCGGCACCATCCAAGACCTCGACCGGGGGGTGCTGCTCGGCCAGCGCAGCTACGGCAAGGGCCTCGTGCAGAACACCCGTGACATCGGCTACAATGCCAAGGTGAAAATGACCACGGCCAAGTACTACATCCCCAGCGGACGCTGCATCCAAGCGGTGGAGTACAAGAACGGCGAGCCTGCGGACATTTCAGAATCGAAGCGTGCTCCGTTCAAGACTCGCAGCGGCCGTGCCGTGCTGGATGGTGGTGGCGTGAAGCCAGACATGGTGCTGGACTATGATGCCGGCAGCAATATTTTGCAGACTTTGGATGAAAAATATGTGGTGTTCAACTATGTGAACCAATGGGTGGTGAAGAACCCGGAGGTGAAGTCGTTGGAGGATTTTCACTTCACCGATTGGAATGATTTCATCCAGTTTTTGAACAAGCAGAACTACGATTTTGATACCGAAACGGAAAAGCTGCTGAAGGACATGAATGAGAAATCAAAGGAAGATGGCTACCTTTCCATGGCCGATATTCAGACGCTGGAGGCTAAAATCAACGCTGCAAAAAAGGTGGACATCGACAAGCACAAGGACCTAATCACCGATATGATTGAGAAGGAAATCGTGAGCCGGGCGTTTTATGAAAAAGGCCGTGTTAAGATTGGCTTGCGCAATGATTTGGAAATCAAGGAGGCGCTGAAATTGTTCGGCGACCGGGCGAAGTATGACTCTATGTTGAAGGGTTGATGAAAATCATTCGAGTAGGTTTGAAAATTTGCTCATTTTTGAAAAAAATAAAGGGATGCAAGACTTTGTAATCAAAGGTGATTTTTTGGAAAAAGCCAATCTCAGCCCGAAGGAACTGCTGATTGATTTTTCAATTTATCTCTATGAAAAAGGGCGGCTTTCCATGGGACAGGCCAAAAAACTGGCCGGACTTGACCAATTGTCGTTTCAAGCTGAAATGAAAAAGCGTGGCGTTTACCTCAACTACGATTTGGAAGCATTCGAGGAAGACTTGAAAACATTAGGAGTTAAGTAATGATAGTCGTTAGTGACACAATCGCCCTGACCAACCTGCTGAAAATTGGCGAAGCTGATTTATTGCGGCAATTGTTTGGCGAGATAATTATTCCGGCTGCTGTTGAACAAGAATTGAGTAAAATAGCGCAACATGCTGAGTTTTTAATTGAAAACCATTGGGTTTTGATTGAAAAGCCTTCCAATCAGCTTGCTGTGCGAAAATTACGAACAACCCTAGGCGAGGGTGAATCCGAAGCTATCATATTGGCCAAGGAGAAGAATGCAGATTACCTCGTCATTGATGAGTTAAAAGGCGGGGCCAAGGCAAAAGAAATGGGCGTTAAAATCATTGGCCTGTTAGGCATTTTGATTGAGGTAAAGCGTGAAAATATCTTACCCGAAATAAAGCCGCTACTGGAAAGACTTCAATCTGAAGCCAATTTTTTCGTTCATCCCCAACTTTTTGCTCGAATTTTGGAAATTGCTGGCGAATAAAGTCGCCATAAGAAAAATACCTAACCATGCATTACCACCAACTAGGACAAATACCCCCCAAGCGCCACACCCAATTCCGCAAGCCCGACGGCAGCCTCTATGCCGAGGAGTTGTTCTCCACCGAAGGGTTCAGCGATTTGTATTCGCTGATTTACCACACGCACCCGCCTACCCAAATCGTGCAGGTAGGCGACCCGTACAGCGTGGCACCGAAGCTGGTTTCTGATAAACAACTCAAGCACCGCAGCCTCAAAGGCTTCCAAATCGCACCAGAAGACGATTATTTGCGCAGCCGAAAGCCCGTCCTCGTCAACGACGAATGCCGCATCACGCTGGCCGCTCCCCGCAAGAGCATGACGGATTATTTTTATAAAAATGCCGATGCAGACGAGGTGATTTTCATTCATGAAGGTACCGGCACGCTGCGCACGATGTACGGCAACCTCGATTTCGCCTACGGCGACTACCTTGTGGTGCCCCGTGGCACGACCTATCAGCTCACTTTCAACGACGAAAACAATCGCCTTTTTATTGTCGAAAGCACCAGCCCCATCACCACGCCGAAGCGCTACCGCAACAACTACGGCCAGTTGCTCGAACACTCGCCCTTCTGCGAGCGGGACATCCGCAAGCCGATGCATTTGGAGACGCACGATGAGCAGGGCGACTTCCTATTTTACATCAAAAAACAGGACCAGATTTACCCCTACCACTACCTCAACCACCCCTTCGATGTGGTGGGCTGGGATGGTTACCTGTACCCCTACGCCTTCAGTATCCACAATTTTGAGCCGATAACGGGCCGTCTGCACATGCCACCGCCCATCCACCAGACTTTCGATACCAAGGGTTTCGTCATTTGTAGCTTTGTGCCTCGGCTCTACGACTACCACCCGCTTTCCATTCCAGCGCCCTACAACCACTCGAACATTGACAGCGACGAAGTGCTCTACTACGTGGACGGCGACTTCATGAGCCGCAAAAGCGTGGAGCGTGGGCAAATCACGCTACACCCCGGCGGAATCCCGCACGGGCCGCACCTCGGCACGGTGGAGAAGAGCATCGGGAAAAAGGAAACGCTGGAATTGGCGGTGATGGTGGATACCTTCCGCCCGCTGAAGATGACTGAGTTTGCGGCGGGGATTGAGGATGGGGAGTATTATCGGAGTTGGTTGCCATCTTGAAAAACCTTATTTTCGTTGAAAATTTTTGAAGATGAATACTTTAGAACTAAAAAACGACTTGCTCCGCCTCTTGGTAGAAACCGATGATATACAGTTGTTGGAGAAAGTGCGTCGCTATTTCAAGCTGCTCAAGCATGAGCCAGTTTCGGAGGTCACACTTGAAGCTCAAGAATTGGCAATGGTAGAGGTCGGCCTTGAACAAATAGAAAATGGACAGGTGATGTCGCATGAGGAAGCTAGGAAGCAGATTGAGGCTCGACTTTATAAAAAGCAGCAATGAACAATATCGTTTGGTCGGATTTGGCCTACCTTTCCTTCAACGATGCAGTTGACTATCTAACCGAAAACTACTCGCTTGATGCTGCAATTCGGCTTGACGAAGAAGTCGAAAAATTATTGGAAAATCTTCGTGCCTTCAAGCATTTTTGCCCACCTTATGAACTTCGGCCTACCTTGAGAAAATGCGTTGTGAACCGCCAAATTTCCTTGATTTACAGAGTAGATGGAGAGACTTTGAACTTGGTCACATTTTTCGACAATCGAGGAATTCATCCATTCTGAAAACTTCAATTTACTCAACTCTCCTCCTCAAAATACACCTTATAAAACTTCTTTCCCTTCCCCTCGTCATAACCTCGCTCGATTAAATCTTGATTGCCGTGAATATAAATATGGAAGTTCTTATCGAGTTTCAAAACGGAGCGCAAAACCCGCTCCTGCTTCTTCACCGAGGCGGTTGAGATATTGAAACTATCCTCAAATTCTGGCAAGTTGTGCGCTTCCTGGTAGGCATTTTTGTGCTGTGCAAAGGCCGACTGCTTCTCCTCATCTTCGAACACTATTTTGGCAAATTCCTCTTCTACCAGCGTATCGTTTTCCTTGAAATAGGTCAGCGACTTGTTCAGGTAGTCAATCTTCTCGGCCTTACTCACCACGAAATCGTCGTCCAACTTGTTCACTACAAAATCCTTCGCCATTTTGATGTAGTGCGTCGTGTGGAAATAGTCGTTGGCCAGCGGCTGCACGTTCAGGAAAAAATCCCGCCAGTACTGCGCCTCGAATGCCCGGTTCGACTTGTCCACGATGCAGACCCGGTAGCCCGCCTCGGCGTTGGAATTGAAAATGAGGCAGCCCTTGTCGAGCTTGTCCACCGCCGTGCCGTCTTCGCTAACCAGTTGGAAATCACCGTTTTGCGCCAGCAGTTTTAAAAACGGCTGCTTGTTTTCCGACTTGAAAAGGCCAATGGCATCAAACACCTCGTCGTCTAAAACCAAGCCCGTGATGTACGCCACGTACAGGTCGCCCGACTTAATTTTCGGATGGTTTGTCTGCTCGTGCAGGTGGCGAGCAATGTCCACACTGTGCTGGTGGAAGGCGGTTTGGTCTTCAAATATTTGCTTCGCAAAATGGCAGACCGGGTTCAGCGAAAGGTCGCCGTTGGAGAAGTCAAAATGAAAAAACTCGTTGCCCTCGAAGGCATCGAGGAAATATTTTTGGAGCAAATTGCGAAGCTCATCGTTGCCCAAGTCGAGCGGCTGGTCGGAGAACTGCGGCTCCTGCCCATTGGCCTTGTTGCCGGTGTAGTGGGCCGACACGATTTCTATCTTGCTGAGTGAATGTTCGAGCATTTCCTTGTGGTTGATATGGTTGATGAAGTTGATAAGGGTTGATAAGTTCCTGTTGCCTCATCAACCCTTATCAACTTTATCAACCTTTATCAACCCTAAAATTTAGTTCTAATCGCCTTCTTCCCTCTCCATTTCGATGGCTACTTTGCGCACAGCGCCCCGCTTTAGTTCTTCGTACTCTTTGCGGTTGCGGTAAATATCAATGGCCATGAACATGGCATGGAGGAACGACGAGGAGTCCGCCTCGTTTTTACCCGCCAAATCGAAGGCTGTGCCATGATCGGGCGAGGTGCGAATGATAGGTAGGCCAGCCGTGTAATTCACCCCGCTTCCGAAGGTCAGTGCTTTGAAAGGAATCAGCCCTTGGTCGTGGTACATGGCCAATATCCCGTCGAATTTGTTGAATTGTCCAGAGCCAAAAAAACCATCGGCGGAGAAAGGACCGAATGCCATCATGCCGTTCTTTTTGCATTCCAAGACGGCTGGGCGGATGATTTTTTCCTCTTCATCGCCGAGCATTCCTTCTTCCCCAGCGTGAGGGTTCAGCCCGAGTACGGCGATATTGGGCCGCTCGAAGCCAAAATCAATGCGAAGTGTCTCACTGAAAATGCGGAGTTTGCTAATCAATTTTTCTTTGGTGATGGCTTTCGGCACGTCCTTCAAGGGAATGTGTGCAGTGGCCAGACCCACCCGCAGTTTATCGGAGGCGAGCAGCATCAGGCTGTCGGCAGCATTGAACGCTTGGGTGATATATTCCGTGTGGCCCACATGCTCGAATCCCGCCAGTTGCATGGATTTTTTGTGGATAGGGGCCGTTACGATGATGTCAATCAGCCCCGCTTTGAGGTCGCTCACAGCTGCTTCGAGACTTTGCTGCGCATAGGTTCCGCCAATATCCGTAGGCTTTCCAAGCGTGATGTTCACGTTGTCGTTCCAGATGTTCACCACGTTGATTTTGTCATGCGCCAGCCGCTCGGCGCTACGCTGCCCAACGAAGGTCACTTCGTCCAACTGCACGATATTTTTATGGTAGGAAACGACTTTGGAGGAACCATAAATCACTGGCACGCAGTGGTTGAGGATGCGACGGTGCGAAAGCGCCTTCAAAATCACCTCCAAACCGATGCCGTTGATGTCGCCTGCAGTGATGCCAAGGATGGGCTTGTTGGTTTTGACCCTCGGTTGTAGCGGTTGGTCGTTTTGGGTTTCCACCACTTCGGTGTATTCGTTTTCTTGTTCCACTTTTAATTTATTTGAAGTCGAAGGGGCAGTTTTGCCAACTGCTTCCGTCAACGGTTCTGTTATCCGGGCAAGCACAAGGAGCAAGTTTGGTTTTTAATTTATTGAAAATCAATACTTTACGAACCACACTCATTTCAGACTCTATACCTGATACCTATAAAACGTATCTTTCCGGCCCGGGAAAGTCCCAAAATTAGTCATTTCACTTATGCGAGCCAAGAAATCCTTCGGACAGCACTTTTTGACCAATGAAAATATCGCCCAGCGTATCGCCGATTCGCTCGTGCTGGAGGCTGGTCCAACCAACGTATTGGAAGTAGGCCCCGGCAAGGCCATGCTCACCAAGTACTTGTTGGAAAAGGATTTTAACCTAAAATGTGTCGAAGCCGATTTCGACATGGTGGATTACCTCAACGCAAATTATCCGGCTTTGAACGGCAAAATCATTTCCCAAGATTTTTTAAAACTCGACCTCAGTTCCGTCTTCGATGGGCAGCCGTTTTGCATCATCGGCAATTTTCCCTACAATATTTCTTCGCAAATTGTCTTCAGAATGGTGGAACACCGACCGCTCGTGCCTCAGCTATCGGGTATGTTCCAAAAGGAAATGGCGCAGCGCATCATCGCCCCGCCCGGTGGCAAGGACTACGGCGTCATCAGTGTGCTCACGCAAGCATTTTACGAAGGGAAATACCTGTTCTCAGTCGCCCCCGGCAATTTCAATCCGCCGCCAAAAGTGCAGTCTGGCGTAATCCGGTTGGTGCGGAAAGAGGAGGCGATTGGCTGTGATGAAGTGCTGTTTCGCAAGGTGGTAAAACAGGCGTTCAGCCAGCGCAGGAAGATGCTCCGCAATACACTCAAGCCTTTTTTTGAGGAAAAACCAGCAACTTTGGAGGAGGCTTTTTTTACGCAAAGACCCGAAGTTTTGAGCGTTCCGCAATTTGTGGATTTGACCAACAGAATCTCAGCAGCATAAAAAAAGCCCCGGTATCGTGACACCGGGGCTTTTTTTATAGGTTAAACGCACGAAAACAATGTTAGAAAAAAAGTAAGGCGAACGAGCCTATCTTTCGGGATGAAATTAGTAGAAATATTTGAGGACATCCCTGATTTTAGAAGTGAAAGCCGGATTTCACACTACTTGAGCTCGATTTTGGTGACAGCCTTCTGTGCAGTGCTCAGCGGTGCAGACGATTTTGAGGAAATAGCGGAATATGGTGCCGAAAAAGAGGACTTCCTGCGGCAGCTCGTCCCCCTTCCGAACGGCATCCCATCACATGACACTTTTCGCCGCGTGTTCCAGAACATGGATACCGGGGCATTTGAAAAATGCTTGCGGGAACGGGCGGCGGAGGTGGTGCAGGCCCTGGACGGCTTCCAGGTCAACATTGACGGCAAAGTGCTCAGGGCAACGGGCGAGCGGGGAAAAAAGACCGCAGCCATATGTATCGTAAGCGCTTGGGCGTCAGAATACTGCGTGTCGTTGGGGCAGGTCAAAACGGACAAAAAGAGCAACGAAAAGACGGCCATCCCGGAGCTGGTGGAGTCCATCGACGTCCGGGGGGCCCTGGTCAGCATAGATGCAATGGGCTGTGACAAAAAGGTGGCGGCCCTCATCCGCTCGAACGGGGGCGATTACCTGCTGGCCTTGAAGAACAACCAGAAAGGGCTTTACGAAGAGGCCCAGGACTGGATGGAAAAGCGCAGGGGCAGCATGGACGTCCATTCACAGACGGATTACGTCGGCGGGAGGATTGAAAAGCGGACGACCTATGTGTGTGACGACCTGACCTACATCGACGAGTCACTGAACTGGGCGGACAGCAAGCGGGTCATAATGGTTGAGGCCGAGCGGAGCTTTAAAAACGGGGAGGAAAAGACCACTTTCCAGGCCCGCTTTTACATCAGCAGCAGGGAGGGGAACGCCCAGTATTTTGCCGGGTGCACCCGAAGGCACTGGAGCATTGAAAACCAGCTCCATTGGTACCTTGATGTTGTTTTCAACGAGGACAGGCAAAGGTTAAGGGAAGGCAATGCACCGGAAAACATGGCAATCATGAGGAAACTGTCCCTACAGACATTGATGATAAACAAAGGGAAAAAGTCCCTGAAGACGATGAGAAAGAAGGTGGCGTGGAACGATTCCCTCCTCCTTGAGATGCTCAAAAATATCTAACAATGTTCTCGTGCGTTTAACCTACTTTTTTTATCAAAAACAATGCTGAATGGTATTTATTTTTTGCTGCTGCCAACTATATTTCTGAAGGACATAATTTTGGAGCGCCAGTAATCGGAAGTCTCCAATTTTTCCATCACTACGCCCCTGCCGGAGGTGCTGTGGATAAGCGTCATGCCGCTTTTGTCGTTTTCGTAAACCATGGCTACATGAAAAACCCGGCCTCCAGGGCTGCGGCGGAAGAATACAAGGTCTCCAGGCTTTGCATCCTTTTTGGAAATACGCTCGCCTTGTTTTTCTTGGGTTGCAGAAGAGCTGTTCATTTTAATATCATGTTCTTTCATGATGTAATAAACAAAGCCAGAGCAGTCAAATCCCTTCGGCGACTTACCAGCGGATCGGTAATGCGTACCCAAATATTGTTCTGCTTCTTCTACAATATCGTTCCGAAACAAAATCTCTTTCTCGACTTTTTTAGTCTTGGCCTCTGCTATCGGATTTGAAACTTCGGCAGTTTGAGAAAATAAACTGCAAGATGTGAGACCTACGAGTGCTACAATAGTAAACACTCTCCTTACCAGCCTTCTAACGTTCATACGTTGCTGTTTTTTTGTTGGCTTGAAAAAACCCACAGATGTTAAAAAAAAATTTGCATAAAAAGGGTCAAAATTCAAGGGTGCGCTTACATAGGAGTGTTCAAAATTGGGATAAAAAGGAGTTCTGTCAGCGCCTTAATGTGCTTACTCTGCTATTTGTTCACCGCCTTTTTTCTTCGGTGGTCGGCAAAGATGCAAAACCAGAATTGATTTCCAAGCATTTAACGAACAAAAATTGCAAATTCATCTTTGTCTGCGAGGAATTGTAGGCTTCTTCTGTAGTCCAACAGCATTTCCATGGCAAGTGACATGGTGGAAATATCTTCTGTGTCCGAAATTTGGTGCAAAATTTTTCCGCCGAAATCAATTACTGAAGTGTCACCGGAATAATTGAATCCCACACCGTCCGTTCCGTAGCGATTTACTCCTGCCACAAAGCACTGGTTTTCGATGGCCCTAGCCATCAGCAAGCTTTTCCAATGATGGCTGCGTCGGTCAGGCCAGTTGGCAACGTACAGCAGCAAGTCAAAGCCCTCGACGTTTCGGCTCCAAACCGGGAAACGAAGATCGTAACAAATCATCGGGCAAATTTTCCACCCAAGCCACTCCGTCACCAGTTTTTGCTGGCCAGCCGTGTAGGTCTCATGCTCCGCTGCCGGTGTGAACAGGTGGCGCTTATCGTACAACTCAAAGCTGCCATCTGGCCTCATCCAAACCAGCCGGTTGAAATACCGCACATCTTCCTTTGCGATAAAACTACCTGTCACTGCTGCGCCTGTTTGACGGGATTGCTTGGCCAACCAATTCATCGTCCGTCCATCCATCGCTTCGGCCAGTCGTGGGGCATCCATGCTGAAACCCGTTGTGAACATCTCCGGCAGCACAATCACGTCTGTCGTGCCGCCTAAGTTGGCGAGCTTCTTCGAAAACATTGCCAAATTTGTTTCGACGTCTTCCCAGGCAAGTGCGGATTGCACGGTGGTAATGCGTAGATGTTCGGTCATTGCTGCGTTTTTTACAAAATTAAACGAGGCATAAAGATGTGAAATCTTTATGCCTCGCATATAAAACTATGTAGCAGAAAGAATTATTCTGCTGCTATTTCTTCAACAGCAACTTCCTCTTCTTCTGCTGCGCCTGCTTTCAAGCCCCTTGGAACTGGGATGGTACAGATTGGCAAAGCTTGTGCGTTGATAATTTCAACACCGGGGATAGTGGCGATGTCACGGATCCTCAGCGATTGGCCGAGTTTCAGTTTTGAAATATCCACTTTCATCTCATCCACCATTTGCTCTGGCGTGGTCTTGATTTTAACAGAACGGAGTTTCTGAACCAATTTGCCACCAGCACGAACACCAGGTGCAGTACCTTCAAAACGAATGGGTACGTTTACTTTAATGGTATTGCCATCCACAAGGTGAAGGAAGTCAATATGCCTAACAGCATCCGTCACTGGGTGAAACTGGATGTCTTTCAGGATGCACCTGTAGGATTTTCCGTTTACACTTAAGGTTGCGAGCTTGAACTCACCGGTGTAAACAATGTCCCTGATTGCGTCAGGTGTGACCGTGAAGTGCACGTTTTCGCCACTTCCGTACAATACACAAGGGATAGTTCCTGAATCTCTGGCAGCCTTGGCTGCGGATGTTCCAGTGCCGCTACGGAGTGTTCCTTCAACATTTATCGATACCATGTTATTAGAATTGAATCGTTGTTCTTAAAATTTCCCTTGCTGATACTCGTCAAAAACGGCAAACCCGCAAGATTTTTCGCTCCTTCTGAGGCTTACTTTCTCAAAAGGCGGGCAAAGATAGGCTTTTTTGAAAAATACTATGCTTTGGCAGTTCATTTTTTTAGATTTTTCTCAAAAACAAATCCAGCGTTTCCATTTGTTCTTGAAATCTTCTTTCCAAAACGCTTGGTTATTCACAATAAAATAAATTACCTTTGCCCTCCCTTTTGAAAAAGGACTAATTTAGAACCAGTAAATTCGACGATACAATGAAAAGGACTTTCCAACCTTCCAAGAGAAAAAGAGCCAACAAGCATGGCTTTCGTGAGCGTATGAGCACCAAAAATGGCCGCAGGGTATTGGCTCGCCGCCGTGCACAAGGCCGCTGGAAACTGACGGTTTCCGATGAGAAGCACGTGAAATAAGTAAGCATTTGCTACTAATATATCTTGGCGTAAAGCCCGGAGTGGTTAATTTCGCTCCGGGCTTTGCCGTTTTGGTCAAGTGGAAAGGACAAAGTAAAAAGAAGACACGGGTAAATCCCCACTTTTCACTTCAACCTTTTTACTTTTTCCTTTTCTACCATGTTGTTCAAAAAAAAGCAACCCAAGCCGGAACAAACCTTCGTAGAGGTGGGAGAACGAAAGATTCCCGCCAAAATCTACGTCGAAATGCGTCGGGGCGTCAGGTTTTCACTTGGTAAAAACGGTGCTATCCTGCGGATGCCTGTGCTGCTGCCTGCAAGTGCCAAACAGGTTGAGTTGGAGCGCTTCAAAGCTTGGGTCACTCAAAAAGTTTCCGAAAAAGGCCCAGAGGACAGTCACGCCCTCGGCAAAATCTACCAAGATGGAGACGAACTTCAAGTGGGCAGCCGCAGCTATTCCATCCACATAGATTGGACGGACAACAAGACCCACTCCGCCCGTTTGCGCAGCAGAAATATCTACCTGAAACTCACAAAAACTGATACAGAGTCCAACCGCACCAAAGCCGTTCGGCAACTAATCAGCCGCACTGTCGCACAGGATTATCAGCCCCATATCGAGCGCCGGGTGATGGAACTGAACCATCTTTATTTCCGAAAGGAAATCCAAAGTGTTTCTTTGAAATACAACACCTCCAACTGGGGAAGCTGCTCCACGAAGGCGAACATCAACCTCAGCACTTGCCTCCTTTTCGCTCCCGATGATGTCATTGACTATGTGATTATCCACGAGCTGGCGCACTTGCTGGAAATGAACCATTCGCCCCGCTTTTGGAAGCATGTGGAGGATGCCATGCCGGATTACAAGGAGAAGAAAAAATGGCTGAAACAGAACTGGCAGGCTTGCAATTTTTAAGGTGCCGCCAAACTCCAGTTTGGCGGAGGCATAGAAAACATGCTTGAGCGGGAATCAGAAAACGAAAATTACCGTTAGATTTTTTAAAAGTTTTTTTTCAAAAAAATCAAATCAAAAAATCAAGGGGATACGTGCCTCCGGCCATCAATCCCTACCTTTGCGCCCTTATGAAAAACGAATTACAGGTTTTTAACAGCTATACCGGCAAAAAAGAGGTTTTCACGCCGATACACGAAGGCCAAGTCGGCATGTACGTATGCGGTCCGACCGTTTACAGCGACGTACACCTTGGCAATTGCCGCACCTTCGTCAGCTTTGATGTGATTTTCCGTCACCTGCAATACCTCGGCAATAACGTCCGCTACGTGCGCAACATCACTGATGTGGGCCACCTCGAAGGCGACGCTGACTCGAACGCCGAGGATAAAATCTCAAAAAAAGCCCGACTCGAACAGCTCGAACCGATGCAAATCGTGCAGCACTACATGAACGGTTTTCATGACATCATGAAAGTATTCAACACGCTGCCGCCGCATATCGAGCCGAGGGCTACGGGGCATATCGTGGAGCAAATTGAGATGGTGCAGGAGATAATTGACAACGGGCTGGCATACGAAAACAATGGTTCCGTTTATTTCGATACCTTGAAATTTGCGGAAAAACACGGTGTGTACGGTGCGCTCTCTGGCCGAAAAATCGAAGACCTCATGGCCGAGAGCCGTGACAATTTGAAAAACCAGGAAGAAAAACGCCACCCTTCTGATTTTGCCATTTGGATAAAAGCCGCCCCGGAACACCTCATGCGCTGGAAATCGCCGTGGTCAGTGGGTTTCCCTGGCTGGCACTTGGAGTGCTCGGTGATGAGCACGAAGTACTTGGGCGAGAAATTTGACATCCACGGCGGTGGCAACGACCTCAAGTTTCCCCACCACGAAAACGAAATCGCCCAGAATTACGGCGCTTGCGGCCATGCTCCCTGCAATTACTGGCTGCACACCAATATGCTGCTGCTCAACGGCAAAAAAATGTCGAAAAGCGACGGTAATTCCATCATGCCCGGCGAACTTTTTACCGGCCAAAGCCCGCACCTGACCAAGGCGTATTCACCAATGGTGGTGCGGTTTTTTATGCTCCAGTCGCATTACAGCAGCACTCTCGACCTTACTGATGATGCGCTGCAGGCAGGCGAAAAAGGCTACCGTCGTTTGATGGAAGGCCAAAAAGCGCTGCAATCCATGGCGCACCAAGGCGGTGGTTCGGCTGGCACACTGGACAAGGAAGTGAACGCCGCCATTGACCAAGCCTTTGCCGACATGAACGACGACTTCAACACACCGAAGGCACTGGCCAGTTTGTTTGAATTGGTTACCAAAATCAACAGCCTGAAAGGTGGTCAACTTTCTTTCAACGAAATCACGGCGGAGACGTTGGAGCGTTTGAAAAAAACTTTCAACGACTTCATCTTCACCATTTTCGGTTTGCAGGAAGAAAATTTTGATTCTTCTGGTGATGGAGTTGTGGATGGCCTCATGCAACTCATACTCGAAATGCGCCAAAATGCTCGGACGAACAAGGACTGGGGCACCTCCGATAAAATCAGGGACGTGCTCAAGGAATTGGACATCGTCGTGAAGGACGGAAAAGAAGGCGCTACTTGGGTGAAAGGCTAAACAATTTCGGAATTCAGATTGCGGAATTCGGATTGAGCGGACTGCGTCGAAACAAAACTTGTTGGAAGGTCGTTTTTAGCTGGTTACGAAAATATCACGTAAAATTTGATTGCTACTGATGAATGCTTTTTTCATACTTGGCCAATTTTGATGGCCTTGAAAATCGTCAATCGTCAAATCGTCAATCGTCAATAATAATTATGTCTCAAACTGCCCACAAATCTGATGTAGAAGCGGTTGACGCCTTGGCGCAATCGTACAAAGACCTCAAAAAAGAAATCGCAAAGGTTATCGTTGGCCAAGATGAAGTAGTTAAAAGCGTCATCATTTCCTTGTTTTCCAACGGTCACAGCCTGCTGGTCGGTGTGCCGGGTTTGGCGAAAACGCTGCTCGTCAGCACCATCGCCGAAGTGCTCGACCTTGGTTTCAAGCGAATCCAGTTCACGCCGGACCTTATGCCGAGCGATATCACTGGCTCGGAAATCCTTGGTGAAGACCGCCATTTCAAGTTCAACAAAGGCCCGCTTTTTTCCAATATCGTACTTGCCGACGAGATAAACCGGACCCCACCGAAAACGCAAGCTGCCCTGCTGGAAGCCATGCAAGAGCGCTCGGTGACAGTGGCCGGAACACGCCACGTGCTGCCAGCACCGTTTTTTGTGTTGGCTACGCAAAATCCCATCGAGCAGGAGGGAACCTACCCATTGCCGGAGGCACAACTTGACCGTTTCATGTTCAATATCCCGCTGGATTACCCTTCTTATCAGGAGGAAATTGATGTGGTAAAAAGCACGACTAGCAATGAAAAAGCGAGCTTGAGGCATATCCTGAACGATACACAAATCCTTGCTTTTCAGCAACTTATCCGTAAGATTCCAGTCGCTGACAATGTGTTGGAGTATGCGGTGTCACTGGCTACCAAGACTCGTCCTGGCACGGAGCGGGCGACAGCGAAAGTCAACGAATACATCTCTTGGGGTGCCGGCCCTCGTGCTTCGCAATATTTGGTGCTTGGCGCAAAATGCCACGCTGCCGTTTCCGGCAAATACTCGCCTGACATCGATGACGTGAAGGCCATCGCCAACTACGTGCTTCGTCACCGTATCGTGCGGAATTACAAGGCGGAGGCCGAAGGGATTACAGAGGAGATGATTATTCAGAGCTTGTTTTAAAAAAATAGGCTTGGAAATACAGAACGGGCTGGTCGGCGAAAGCGGGCTAGCCCGTTTTGTATTAGGGCTTTTCCAAAAAGTCCATAAAATTGTTGGGTGTCACTACCATTGTCTCCTTAACTTGGTAATTGGAAGTGAACATCGTTGGAAAGGTCACTTTTTTGCTAGGATTCCATTTAAACTCATAGGCGAACAATTTGCCACCCGTTTCTTCCACATAATCAATCTCCTGCTGGGCATAGGTGCGCCAAAAATAGCTGCGGCGGAACCGCTCCGCATAGTTGTTCACTTTCATTCGCTCCGCAATGATGAAGTTCTCCCAGAGTTGACCCACGTCGTTTCGCTTCGCAAACGGTTCAAAATTGTCAATCACTGCATTGCGGATGCCAGTGTCGTAAAAGTAAATCTTCCGGCTGGTGGTAATTTCGTTCCGAAGGTTTCGGCTGAACGGGCCCAGCCGAAACACCACGAATGCTTTTTCCAACAAATCAATATAGTTGTTCACGGTTTCCTTGCTCACCTGAAGCGTGTTGGCCAATTCGTTGAGCGATACCTCGTGGCCTATCTGCCAGGCCAGCGCCAGCACCAATTTTTCCAATAATTGCGGTTTCCGTATGCCTTCGAGGTTGTAGAGGTCTTTGTACAAATAGCTACTGGCGAGGTTGCGAAGTTGGAGCTGCGCTTGTTCAGGGTGCATGACCACATCTGGGTACATTCCAAAAAGTATCCGCTCCTCCAGTTTGCCAAAAGCCCTCGCAAACCCCTGGTAATCAACCAGTTCCGGGTAGCTGACTGGAAACATTTTATACTCAAATTTCCGTCCAGTCAGTGGTTCGTTCACCTCGCTGCTAATATCGAGGGCAGAAGAGCCCGTTACTACCAGTTGCACTTCTGGGAGGTTGTCCGTGATGAGTTTGAGCGTCAGGCCGATATTTGGCACCCGCTGTGCTTCGTCAATAACCACTAGCCGGGCATTGCCTACCAATCGTCGCAGGCCGTCGAGTGAAGCATTGGTCAGCAACAGCCTAACTGACTGCTCATCACAGTTGAGGTAGGTTTTTTCGCCTTCGGTAAATTGTTCCGCCAGTATTTTCACCAGCGTCGTCTTTCCTATTTGGCGGGCACCAAGTAGCACCAAAGCCTTGCCTTGGTTCATTCTTGCTTGCAGCAATGTGGTCAATTTTCTTGGTATCATGTTAATTTGGAGATTACGATGGCCAAATTTACATTAATTTGGAGATTACGATAGTCAAATTCACAATTTTTTCTCAAAAGCACTCATCTCCACCGCCACCTTCGCAGCCAGCCTCGCATTATTCAGCACCAGTTCGATATTCGCCCGCAGGCTCTCGCCGCCCGTCAGTTCCTTTATTTTTCCCAATAAAAAAGGCGAAACTTCCTTGCCGCTGATGCCCAGCCGTTCCATCTCGGCCAGTGCTGCTTCGGTCGCTGCTTGGATGGGAGCGGCCAGCGGCTCGTGCTCCGATGGGATGGGGTTGGCGATGATGGCGCCGCCATTTAATCCAGCCAAACATTTGATTTTCAGCACCTTGGCAATTTCGGCAGGCGAATCGAGGCGGTAGTCCACGCCGAAGCCGCTGCTACGGGTGTAGAAAGCAGGGAACTCGTCCGTTTGGTAGCCGATGACGGGAACACCGTGTGTTTCGAGGTATTCCAGTGTCAGGCCGAGGTCGAGGATGGATTTTGCGCCAGCGCAAACAACGGCGACGCTGGTTCGGGCCAGTTCTTGCAAGTCGGCGGAGATGTCCATGGTCAAGGTAGCGCCCCGGTGTACGCCGCCGATGCCGCCCGTGGCGAAGATGCGGATGCCTGCCATTTCGGCGATGAGCATGGTGGTGGCGACGGTGGTAGCGCCTGGTTTGCCGCTGGCCAATAAAAATGGCACATCCCGGCGGCTGACCTTGGCTACGCCTCGGCCTGTTTTTCCTAAAAGATCAATTTCAGCTTCGGAAAGCCCGACTTTTAGTTTGCCGTTGAGGATGGCGATGGTGGCTGGCATGGCGCCATTTTCCTGCACTGTTTTTTCCACTAAAAATGCGGTTTTCACATTCTCGGGGTAGGGCATTCCGTGGGAAATGATGGTACTTTCGAGGGCTACGACGGGCTGGCCGTTTTGCAGGGCCTCATTTACCGAAGGTGAAATTTCGAGAAAAGGGTTCATGTGGTGATTGGTGACTAGTGATTCGTGATTGGGAGGGGAAGGTAAGGCTTATTGATTTTTTTAAACAAAAAAGGGCGTGACCGAAGCCACGCCCATGCTGTATTTTTTGAAAAATGGAATTGGCGAAGAGCCAATTTCTAAATTTCCCAATTTCTAATTTCAAGAAATTACTTGCCGCCAAAAAGCTTGCTGAGTAGGCCCTTGCCTACCATGCCAGCCACATCGTCCATCACGGAGCCGTCGCCGTCCTTGTCCAAGAAACGGGTAGCTATGTCCATGAGCGGGTTGCCGGCTTGCTTTTGCTGGCCTACGCTGTTGGTGAGGAGGCCAGCGATGCCAGCCATGTCGAGTCCCTGTTGTTGTTTTTGTTGGCCAAGCATGCTCATGACCATTGGCGCAAGCATGGTCATGAGGCTGCCAGTTTTGCCACTGTCAAGGCCGCTCATTTTGCTGATCATGTCAATGGCACCTCCTTGGCTTGGGCCAAGAATATGATTCACGATACCGGCGCCGTTCATGGCACGGGATTGTTCTGGTGCTGCTTGTCCGCCGCCGCTGAACATGCCCATGAGGTTGCCGAGGAGGCTGCCGTCGTGGTCGCGTTCGAGGGCGTTGTTGAGGCTGGCTGCACCTTCGGGTGTAGAGGCGTTTTTGGCCAAACCGGCAAGCAGCGTGGAGACGATGCTCTGCGTGGCAGTGGCTGTTTGCTCAGGACTGGCGCCGCCGATTTGATTGCTTAGGTGACTGACCACATTTTCGTCCAGTTGGCCGTGCAGTAGATCGAATAAATTTCCCATGATTTTTTTTCTTTTAAGATTGATAAATAATGCCGCAGTTGGCGACGGTTCAATGCTTGTGACGTAAATCTGTTGGCAAGTATCGGATTTGTTGTCGAGAAAATTCAATTTCCAAGTTTAATTCTACCTGAAGCCTTTCTTTATTGGTGTTTTTGAAAAACTGGGATGCGTAGCTTCTAGCTGCAGTTTGTGTTATTCAAAAAAATCACACTACCTTGCCTCTCAAACAAACAGCAACATGAGCCGGGAACTACACAGCCCATCCGAGGAAATTATCGCGCAGACCGACATCGCCAGCTTGGCGCAGCAGTTCGTCCTAAATCTTTTCAACCAAAAAAACGATGCCCGCCTGGTGTTCCGAACCTATCGGCAGGCGATGGAGATTGTGAAAATGGTGAACAGCCTGGCGCAAGCCAACGGCTCCACGGAAATGGAGTGGGAAACGGCGGCGCTGGCTGCCTGGTTCAGCAATGCGGGCTATCTTTTCGATTATCAAAACCCGGAACCGAAGAGCATTGAACTCGCCGAGAAATTTTTTGCTGCGCACCATTTTTTACCGGAACGCAAGGCGGAAATAATTGCGACGCTTCGGGGATTTTTCAATGACCAATCGCTGCGCACCACCGAGGGGCAGTTGCTCTCCGATGCAGTGAATGCGGTGTATTTTGGCAACAGCTTTTTTGAAAATTCGCCCCTGATGCGGCTGGAACAGGAATTGGTGCTGAACCGCCATTCTGGCAAGGAAGAATGGGAGCAATTCCAATTACAACAGTTGCTGAACATGCGATTTTTTACTTCCCATGCCAAGCTCACCTACGAGCCTATCGTCGCCAAGCATATTTTATCGCTAAAAGAGCGGCTCGACAAGCGTAAGGACAGCAACCAAAACGAAAAAAAATTCCAAGGACTCAAGCGAAAATTGTCGCCGGGAGCGCAGACGTTCCTGCGAACGAGCTACCGAACGCATATCAACCTGAGCGCCATCGCCGACAACAAGGCGCATATCATGATCAGCGTCAACGCCATCTTGATTTCAGTGCTGATTTCCGTGACTACCTACCGAAACATGACCGAAACAAACCCTGCCGTGCTGATGCCAGTGGTGATTTTCCTTGTGACAGGGCTCTCGTCACTCATTTTTGCGGTATTGGCGGCCCGCCCAAAAGTGACTTCACTCATCAACGACGGTACGCCAATTGACGATGCCAAGCGCAACTTGATGTTTTTCGGGAATTTCGTCTCTCTGAAAGCCGAGCGCTACGAGGAACTTTTGGATGAAATGTTCAAGGACAGCGACCTGCTTTATGGCAACATGGTGCGAGACCTCTACAACCTCGGCAAGGTGCTCGACCGCAAGTACCGCTTCTTGTCCATTTCCTACAATATTTTCATGGTGGGATTTGTGGCTACTGTGCTGTTGTTTTTGGTCGTGCTTTTTAGTTGAAACAGCTTCGTAGAAGCCTGACAATCAACACCTTTTCAAAACTTTAACGTCAATCCATTCAACCAAGAATAAGTGACTTCGGGTGCGTCAATGGGCAGCGCCTTGTCTGTTTGTAAAGTGAAATCGGTGAAAAAACTGAGTTTTTTGCCGAGTGGCGTATCCAGGCGGCACTCAGTGGCGAGGCGGTAATTGTTCCAATCTGTGATTTGCGGTTGAAAATAGGTGGTGCTCACAAGCGTCACACCCTCCCAAGGCCGGAAGGTGAAGGAAAGGTAGTTGCTCAGTCGGTGCCAATTCCGGTCGGCGGTGGCATCCGTGAAACTGTTGTGCTCAAACAGGTATGCCGAACCAAGATAGACCCTGCTTTTGCCAGTTGAATTTTTGAAAATGCGATAGCGGAGGCCGCCGCCGCCCAACGCCCGAAGCTCGATGTAGAGCAATTTGTTGAATTGCGCTTGCGCAAAAAACTCCATGGAAAGCGGATCGGTGATTTTACGATTGTATCGTAGGTGCGCAAACCCGGCGTTGTTGAACTGCTTGCCGCCTGCCCGCAAGAACTTGCCATCTAGTAGGAAAAGCAGGAGGCTTTTGCCCTGCTTGTACTCAATTTGGGCGGCGGTGTTCAGTTGCAGCACTTCTTCTTGCACCTTGATGAGGTTGGCGCCGAAGCGAAGGTTGCCGTACCAATGTACCGAATCGTTCGTGCCCGTGATGCGCTGTTCTTCGATATTGACGATTTGAGCGGATAGGAACGAGGGGAGGAATACCAATAATATTACGAGATGTTTCATGGCTTCAGTTGGCTTTTTTGAAAATAGAAAACGCCTTGCAAACCAGTGGCTGCAAGGCGTTTTTTATGAAAACCGCTTCGAAAATTACTTGGCTGGTGCGGCCACACGCAGGAACTTGCGCTCCTTGATACGTGCCTTTGCGCCAATGGCGCCACGCAGGTAGTACAACCTTGAGCGGCGTACCCTTCCGCGCTTGAGGATTTCAATCTCCGCAATGGCTGGAGAAGTGAACGGGAAAATACGCTCAACCCCTATGCCGCTGGAAATTTTGCGAACGGTAAAAGTTTTCGTAGCTCCAGTACCTTTTATTTGGATGACATTGCCCTTGAATACCTGAATCCGCTCCTTGCTACCCTCAATGATGCGGTAGCTAACGGCAACAGCGTCGCCGGCACGGAACTTAGGGAAGTCAATTTTCTTAGCAAGTTGCTCTTGAACGTAAAGAATCGCGTCCATTTTTCTACTATTTAATAATGATGAATTTCAAAAGAGGCGCAAAAGTAAGTGTTTTTTTAACTTAAAAAAGGTTTTTTCAAAAATTATATTTCTTGCGGAAAGCTTCCGTTATCGCACCAGCGTTGCGTATCCCCTGTAGTTGAAAGGTTCGCCCCGGGGCCCGGTGAAGCTGACCACGCAAACATAGACACCAGTCATGGCCGTTTTTCCGCTGTTGCCAATCTGGCCGTTCCACGGCTCGTCAATTTTAGTGGTCTCAAAAACCTTTTGGCCATACCTATCCCAAACGGAAAGGTTGAAATCGGTGACGCCTCGTGTGACGCCAGTCCCCACGAAGTAATCATTGACGGTGTCCTCGTTCGGGGTGAAGGCATTGGGCATGAAAAACGTCACTTTAGGCGTCACGTCAATATACTTAATAAGTGTGTCGAGGCATTTTTCAGGATGAACGACGATGAGCCTCACTTCGTGCAGCCCTGTGTCGGGAAAGGAATAAGTGAAATCAGGCGTTTGGGCAACCAATTGGCCATCCACGTACCAGTCGGAGTATTTTGCGTCGGTGCTTTTGTTGAAAAAATTGACTTCTGGGTTGAAGTTGTCGGGGTTCGTGGGGTCAAAACTGAAACCAGCAACAGGCGGCGAAACTATCCGAACGAGTTGGCTAAAGGTCGTGTCCGTGTAGCAGCCGATGGGGGATGTGATTTCTAGCCGCACATCGAAATTGCCAGTATTACGGTAAATATGTGTGGGGCTGATATCCGTCCCCTGCTCCCCGTCGCCAAAATCCCATTGGATATTGTAATTCGCATCTATCGGGCTCGACTGGTTGTTGAAAAACACCGTGGCGGGGGCGCAACTAATGGTATCGTTCGGTTTTACAAGAATGATGGAAGGCACGGGCTGGTACACCACGGCACGCGTGGTGTCATCCTTGCAACCGTGCTCGTCCTCAACCTCAAAATTCACGAAGGTGGTGCCCGGCGTGTCATAAACATAAACCGGATTGCGTTGAATGGAATCAATGATGCTTGGTTCAAGTTGCCATCGCCATTTTGTGATTTGCCCTGCACCGAGAATGGCTGATTTGTCTAAAAAGCTCACAGGGCCTGCAAAGCAGGTGTCATAATCGTAATCGAAACTTGCAACGATGTCTGGGTAAATGTCCACGAAGATATTGGCGGTGTCATTGCACAAAGACCCCGGGTTGAGTATTAACTGACCTTCATATTGACCCGCCTCAGGGAAATTCACCAAGGCATCCCAAGTATTGTACAGTTCAGTATTTCCATTGATGTTGAACTTCCACTGCACGGAATCCACGAAAGAGTTGTTGGTGCTGAGATTCTGGAACGGGATGTCGAGGTCGTAGCAGGTGTTGAGAAAGTAGTCTGAGCCAATGGATGTCAAGCCTGGGCTGTTCAAGCTCGCATTCACCAATTGCTCGCAAACAGCCACATTGAACTGAAAATCCCGCCGGATGACGCTGAGCAACTGACCGTTTCGGTATTCTTTTACACAAATCGCCACTACGAACTGCCCCTGAATATTGGGTGTTCCGGTAAGCTGCCCCGTCAAAGGATTGATGCTGATTTGTGGGCTGCCGCCCATCGGATTTAATGGGCTGTAAGGCGGGTTCACAAAGCTCGCCTCTGTGTAGGGAGGTGGGCAAGCAGGGTTAGGTGAAACGACATTGCAGCCTCCCCCGCCACCTCCGCCCCCGCCACCTTGACTACCACCGAGCAGTGGTGAACAAAATTCATATACCAACTGGTCACCCTCGGCGTCTGTGGCGCTGTGGTCATAAATCAACGGCTCATTCACGCAAATGACGATGGGCGGAAAAGTATTGAAAGCAGGGCTGTTGTTGCACAAGGCCTGTGATGCTGGCGTCAGCTCCACGGTAAAAGTAGCGCCCACTTGATCAGGTGTTTGAATATTGGAAATAGTCGCATTGCGGCAGCACCGCTGATAGCTGATATGGTAGCTGGAAGTGGATGGCCAATCGGCGAACTGGTAATCGAAAGTGTAGATGCCTTCCTGAACGCAAACGTTGGGCGGGATGATGGCGCAGGGGTTATCGGCAGGGTCCAAGTTCTCGATGGTGTTCGGGCTGCGTTCAATAGTGGTCAATAATGTATAGTTACCGTTCGCTTCCTGTTTGTAGATAGAAAACGGGGCATTGTTGTCGAAATTGGCACCACCAGCTGAGGCACAATCCCGGTACATTTTGAGTGTGAAAGTGTAATTGCCACCACCATTGCATTTGTAAGAGAAAACGCCACCAATAATGTGCAACGAATAGGCCGGGACACTGAATAAGAGCAGCGTAGTTAAAAGGTATAGGTACTTCATACTAATGGGTTGTTTTTCGCTCGTTTGGAACACGATTTTTACCTAAAAGAATACGTGGTGTTTGATAAATTTCGCAAGGCCAACAATTGAAACCCCAAAGCTAATCATTGCCGCTATTTTATTAGTGTGGCATAGCCTCGCAAGGTGTATTTATCGCCTCTTGGGCCAGTGTAAGTCACCACTACGACATATACCCCCTGCGGTGAAAGGTCGCCAGAATTGTTTTTCCGACCATTCCATGCTTCAAATGGGTCATTTGTTTCAAAAAGCTGCTCACCGTATCGGTTCCAAATCCTCAATTGGAAGTCTTTGGAGCCTTCCATCACGCCGTTGCCCCGGAAACCATCGTTGGAGCCGTCCCCATTTGGGGTAAATGCATTGGGCAAAAAATAGCGCACTTCAGGTATCACGTCCAGCACTTTCTGAATGGTGTCCGTGCAGCCGCTTGGGTGAAAAACAACCAGCTGCACCACCTGCAAGCCCGTGTCAGGGAAGGTGAAGCTCGGGTTTTGGTCAATCGAAATGCCGGATGTGCCAAAAGTCCAGCGCCATTTCACGGCATTGGTTGACTCATCGGTGAACTGGGCGGTTGGAATCAGGTTGCTCAACTGGCCGGGGGTATAGGAGAAATCGGCCACTGGGCTGGGCAACACCGTGATCAGGTTGTTCCACGTCGTATCGGTTTGGCAGCCTAGCGGTGAAATGATTTCCAGCGAGACAGTGAAGGTACCGACGTCTTCGTAAATATGCGTCGGGCTGATTTCGCTTCCCGTGCCGCCATCACCAAAATCCCAGTTCAAGGTGTAGTTTTCGTTGACGGGTTCCGATAGATTGTCGAAGAAAATCTCGGCAGGTTGGCAGCCAATAAACTCGCTTGGCGCTATCACCAGTAATTGCGGGATAGGGTAATACGGCAGTGTTTTCGTTCGGAGACCCGTGCAATTGTTGGTATCCCTTACGAGCAGTTGTACATTGAAATCCCCCGGTATTTGGTAGGTGTGAATGGGGTTTTGCACCTGTGATTTTTTTGTGTCGCCAAAATCCCAATTCCAAGAAACGATGCTGCCCGGCCCTGCGCCAGCAGCAGTCAAGTCAGTAAAGGTCACCGGGCCTGCTACGCAGGTATCGTATTCAAAATCAAAATCTGCGGTAATGCCAGGATAAACATTAACCTCAAGATAGGCAGTATCTCTACATTTTGCGGCGCCTGCGCCTGGATTGAGCAAAAGTAGGCCATAATAAGTACCCACGCTCGGAAAATCAACGGTAGGGTTCCAGTCTGTGAACGTCTCGGTGGCGCCGTTGATGCCAAACTCCCAGCGGAAATCATTGATGTACTGCTGTTGGTAGCTTTGATTGATGAATTTTACCGCACTTTCCCCACATGCATCTACCACATAATACTGTACTTCTTGTAAAGTGACCGTATCGGTTTCAAGCACATCGGCAACGACGGTTGGGTTGCATGGCGCCACGTTGAACTGGAAATCCCGACGGGTCACACTTAGCAAAACACCATTCCGATATTCTTTCACTGCTACGCAAACGACATACTGGCCAGAGGCATTGGGTACGCCCGTCAGAAAACCCGTGTTTGGGTCAAGGGTGAGCGATGGATTAGCGGGCAGCGGATCCGAAAACGAATATGGCCCGCTGAAAGTAACGGAGGAAAAAGGTGGCGGTAAGTCTGGATCAGGTGCGACACCGGTTGGTATAGTCGGGTTGAAAGTATCATTGCCGCCGCCTGTGTACGGGTTGCAAAGCTCATACACCAACATATCACCATCGGGGTCGGTAGCGGCGTTGTTAAAATCAATGGGTTCGCCGGTACAGATGGCAACCGGTGGGAACTCGTCAAAAATAGGACTGTTATTACAAAGCTCCTGGGCCTTTGGCGTCAGCTCCATGTAGTAGGTGGCGCCAGTTTCGCCGGGTTGAACAATGTTCGTAATGAAATCATTGCGGCAGCACCGCTGGTACACAATATGGTAGCTGGAAGTGGAAACAGGCAGGTCAATATTGAAAACATACACGCCTTCCTCCACGCAAACATTGGGCGGGGCTATCAAGCACTGGTTGCTAAGCGTGACCGGAATAGAGGTCACTAGTGGTGCATCAAGGTCAACGACCTTGAACGGAACCGTGGAATTGCCTAAATAAACAGTGACTGTGCCAACAAGTGCACCTGGGTCTGTTCCAAAATCTGAATCAAAAGCAGCCCCACCTCCGTAACAGTCACGGTATATCTTCATCGTGAAGGTATATTTACCATTGCTGTTGCAAACATAGCTGATGGTACCGCCGACGATGTGCTTGGCTTGCAGCGGCAGCAAACCCGCCACTAAAAAAATAGCAGTTAGGAGGGCTTTTATTGATGTGCTTAACTTTGTCATACATTTCGGTTTTAGCGCCGCATTTTGCGCTAGCGAAAACGAAGGTTTAAACAAAAATTGCGTTTTGGCGGCATTTTCCACTAAAAGCAAGCATTTCGTGGCCATTTTAAACGTAAATCGAAGAACCCAGATTTTACTCTTGCTTGCCAATTTGGAAACAAATAAATCCAGTCTTGTTTTTCAAGGCACGGATTAAAGTGCAAGATAGGCAAGATTTTTTGGGAAGTTTGTCAGGAATCAGGCGAAATAGCAACGATTTTCGTTGTCAAAAATGCCTCTCCAAAAATCTTTGCTGCGGTTTGTCGTTTGTTAATGAGTTTTAAACGAACCGCATCATCTAATACACCTAAAACTCATGCTAACTTTTACCAACCAGGGCACCTACATGGTTCAAAATTACCTTTTGGAACCTATCGTGAACACACTTGAAAACGGCGGACTTATCCTCTTTCCGACCGACACCATCTGGGGCATAGGCTGTGACGCCACCAACCCCGAAGCTGTGGCCAAGCTGCGGCAGCTCCGTGAACTGCCACCCGAAATTCCCCTAACGCTGCTTTCCTACTCCATGGAGCAGTTGAAATTCTACGTGAACTTCGTGCACCCAAGGGTGGAAACCCTGCTCCAATTCCATAACCGGCCACTGACCATCATCTACGACCAAGCCCAAAACCTGCCCGAAGCCGCCGCCGCCTCAGATGGCAGCGTCGCCTTTCGCATTCCGAAGGACACCTTCTGTCATGAGCTGCTGGAAGAATTCGGCAGGCCCATCGTCGCTACCGCCGCCTGCATCGGTAACATCCCGCATCCCAACCATTTTGGCGAAATCAGCTCCGCCGTCATCGAAGGCATTGACCTTGTGGTGAGATACCGTCAAATGGACAAGAATATGGCGGAACCCTCCGTCGTTGCTCGCATCGGGGAGGACGAAGAGCTTATTTTTATCCGAGAATGATAGTTTGAAGCGTTTCATGGAAAAAATAACAGAAAGCCCGTCCCACTACCGCCACCTCGAAAAAATGACCGTGGCCGAGTTGCTTCGCAATCTCAACAACGAGGACAAGACCGTGCCTCTGGCCGTGGAAAAAGCCCTGCCAACCATCGAGCGACTCGTTGGGGCAGTGGTTGAAAAAGTGCGGGGCGGCGGGCGGTTGTTCTACATCGGTGCCGGCACCAGCGGGCGGCTGGCCATCCTCGATGCATCGGAGTGCCCGCCCACTTACGGCGTACCGCCCGACATGGTGATTGCCATCATCGCCGGAGGCGACCGAGCCATCCGCCACGCCGTGGAAAACGCCGAGGACGACACTGCTCAGGCTTGGCTCGACTTGCAAAGCTATCGTATTGACAGTCAGGATTTTGTGATTGGAATCGCCGCATCTGGCACTACGCCTTACGTGGTGAGTGGCCTCTTGGATTGCCGGAAAGACGGCATCCTCACGGGTTGTATCACTTGCAACCCTGGCTCGCCGCTCGCCGCCGCTGCGGACTTTCCCGTGGAAGTAGTGGTCGGTGCTGAATTTGTTACTGGGAGTACTCGCATGAAATCGGGCACGGCCCAAAAACTGGTGCTGAACATGGTCTCTACCAGCCTGATGATTCAATTGGGCCGGGTGAAGGACAACCGCATGGTGGACATGCAACTGACCAACACCAAACTCCTTGACCGTGGCGCAAAAATGGTGGCGGAAGAAACTGGGCTCAACCATCAAGCGGCCAATGATTTGCTCCGCAAACACGGCAGCGTACGCAATGCCGTGGACGCATTTTTTGCCCCAAAAAATGCCTGAGCCTAGGAAGAAAAGGTCGGCTGCCTTCCGATTTTTGAACCATTGCCTTCAATTTTCATTTTCCAAGCATAATCTGTGTAAATTGGCAAACCAATACGTCGAACACCTGCTAAGAATTAGGCCCGCATTTCAAACGACACACCTTTTTGCTATGAAAAATTCTTCCTTCCGATTGCTGCTCTGGCTAGTTGCTGCTTCAGGCTTGCCCCATTTTGTTGCTTCGCAAACCGTCACGGTCTCCCCTCCAGTTGTGCTGAGGGACGAGATTTCTTATGAAATATTCGGCGATGACCGTGGCAACGCACTGCTTTTCAAGAACAAGACCAGCGAATTTCAGGTGCAGGGTTTTGATGGAAACATGAACATGAGTTGGGAAAAGGATTTCGAGCTTGACCGCAAATTCCCCTTGATTGAAGGCGTCGTGCAAGCCGAAGGTGGCGGCTTCAACCTCATTTACCAGTTCCGTCAGAAGCTGCTTCCCGTCCTGAAAATCCACCGGTACAGCCCCGCCGCCAACCTCGTGGATTCTATCACCATCAAGCGCTACGACCAGTCTTTTTTCACCCCCAGTTTTGAAGTCGAGTTTTCCGAAGACAAAAACATAGCGCTGATCTGGTTCATAAAGGAACAATCAGAAGTCAATGCCCTTGCCTTTGACATGCGGCAAATGAAGCTGCTTTGGGAGAAAAAATTTGCTCCTGAAAACATGTTGTTGTACCGTGATTTCTTGCAAGCCATCGTGGACAATGACGGCAATATGTACTTCATCCTCAACAAGGATAACACTTGGGGCAGGCGACGGGAGCATTATCTGGAAGTGTTGGATTTCGGGCCCGGCACGGATAGCACACTTCGCCGCTACACCGTTAAGATGCAGGACAACCTGACTTACGATGTCAAGTTTGCCTACGATAACCTCCACCATTCCCTCAAAGCTGGAGGCTTTTATTCCAACGACAATCCCGCAAAGGCCGAGGGGTTCTACTTCCTCAGTATTGACTCAGCAAGGCCCGATACCAACCTGCTCAAATTTTACCCTTTCGACGAGGATTTTGTGGCCATTTTGAATGAAAAAGAGAAGGTGAAAAACCGGGGTATCCCCGAAGCAACCGTTCAGAAGTTGGTCATGCGAACGGATGGCGGTTTCATCCTCGTCGGTGAGTTGAACAAAGAATTCCAGCGGGGCGCCACCAACACCAGCGTGTACAGCCGAAGCGGCTTCCGGCCTGTTATTGACTATTACTACGACGATGTTTTTCTCATTTCCATGCACCCTGATGGCACCGTTCACTGGAAGGATATCCTTCATAAAAAACAGTACTCACAGGACGACAGCGCCATGTTTTCCTCGTTTTTTTTGGCAAAAACACCCACTGCGCTCCGCTTTGTTTACAACGATGAAATCAAACATGAAAACACCGTGAGCGAATACGTGGTGCGGGGCAATGGCGAATTTGACCGCAACGCCGTGATGAGCACTGGACGTAAAGACCTACAGCTTCGCTTTCGGGATGCCGTGCAGGTATCTGGCTACGACTTCATCGTGCCAAGTGAGCGGCGCAATCGGTTGAAATTGGTGCGGATAAGCTTCAAAGGTGACAGGTAGCTAGTTTTTTTGAAAAAATTAGCGAAAATTCGCTAAATAAAATTGAATGATTGTTGCGGAGTGGAAAATTCCATTGTAGATTTGCCAGCGAAAATTCGCTAAATTTTTCAACACCACAAATCATTCATTCAGCCATGCAAGACACACTTATCAAATCCGACCTACTGAAAGGCGGTGAGTTTATCATCAAGGAAAGCGCCGCGGCAGATACTTTCATCCCCGAAGACATCAACGAAGAACAGAGCATGGCCCGCCAAATGGTGCGGGATTATGCGAAAGAAGCCGGTGAAAAGCCCCACAAACTCGAATACCAAGTTGAGTTGATGGAAAAAGCGGGCAAACTCGGCCTGCTCGGCTGCCACATCCCAGAGGAATACGGCGGCATGTTGCTCGACACCAACGCCAATACTTTTATCAGTGAAGAATTGGGGCGAATGGGCGGCGGCTTTGCGACTACCATCGCTGCACACACGGGCATCGGGATGTTGCCCATTTTGTATTTCGGAACGGAAGACCTGAAGCAAAAATACCTGCCACGTCTCGCTTCCGGCGAGTGGAAAGCCGCCTACTGCCTCACCGAACCAGGTAGCGGCTCCGACGCCCTCGCCGCCAAGACCCGTGCCGACCTTTCGGCGGATGGTTCGCACTACGTCATCAACGGCCAGAAAATGTGGATCACCAATGCGGGCTTCGCAAACATGTTCATCGTTTTCGCACAGATTGGCGGCGACAAATTCACGGGCTTCGTGGTGGAGCGGGAATCACCTGGCCTGACGCTCGGTGCTGAGGAGCAAAAACTCGGCATCAAGGCATCCAGCACCCGGCAGGTTTTCTTCGAAAACGTGAAAGTGCCAGCCGCCAACGTGCTCGGCGAAATCGGCAAGGGCCACCTCATCGCCTTCAATGCCCTCAATATCGGTCGCTTCAAGCTCGGCCTTATGTGCATGGGCGGGGCCAAAAAAGCCATCGCCACCAGCGTAAAATACGCCAATGAGCGCAAGCAGTTTGGGCAACCCATCTCCAGTTTTGGAGCCATCAAGCATAAATTGGCGGAGCAGTGCATCCGTAATTTCGCCGTGGAAAGCGCCTGCTATCGAGTCTCCGACCTCCTCGACGACAAGAAAAGCGCCCTCATTGCCGAAGGCGCAACCTACGCCGACGCCACCCTCAAAGCCGCCGAAGAATACGCCATCGAGTGCGCCATCATCAAGGTTTACGGCTCCGAAGTGACCGATTTTGTGGTGGATGAAACGGTGCAGATACATGGCGGTGTCGGTTTCTCCGAGGAATACACCCCTGCCCGTGCCTACCGGGATGCCCGCATCAACCGCATCTACGAAGGTACCAACGAAATCAACCGGATGCTCATGGTTTCCCAATTGCTCAAGCGCGCGATGAAAGGCCAGGTGGACATGGTCGGCCCGGCTTGGGAAGTGCAGAAGGAACTGGCTTCCATGCCTTCTTTTGAGCGCTTGGACGGGCATTACGCCGAAGAGAAAAAAGCATTGAAGGACTTCAAAAAAATCGTGCTGATGACCGCCGGAGCCGCCGTCAAAATGCAGATGGAAGGCCAACTCGACATCAAGGAGGAGCAGGAAATTGTGATGAACGTGGCCGATATGATGATTGACGTTTTTGTAGGTGAGTCACTTTTGCTGCGGGTAGAGCGCCTTGCTGACATGCCTGAAAAAGCGCATGACCAAGCGGTGTACGAAGCCATGCTGAAGGTTTTCTTCAACGACGCGACCAGCAGGGTGAGCAAAGCCGCCAGCGACGCCATCGCCTCGTTCGCCGAAGGCGACCTGCTGAAAACCTTCCTCATGGGCGTGAAGCGTTTCACAAAATACGCCCCCGTCAACGTGAAAAATGCCCGTCGCCTAATCGCCGACAATCTCATTGCGGCAGACGATTACTGTTATTGAGAAATAGTTTTTACGAAAAATATAGAGGCAGTCCGATGTTCGGGCTGCCTTTTTTGTTTTGCAAAAAACGCTCATCTTCGTCATCCAATCACCAATAACTCAATCACACAATAGCTCAATAACGCATTGAACATCCAAGGCAAACACTACCGCACCATCTGGCTGCACCCCGACGACCATCGGGTCGTGCAAATCATTGACCAGCGCCACCTGCCCCACCGTTTCGTCATCGAAGACTTAGAAACACTGGAGGATTTCGAAGCGGCCATCCGTGACATGCACGTGCGGGGCGCACCGCTCATCGGCTCGGCAGCGGCTTATGGGATGTACATTGCAGCCTTGCCGTTTTCTGCTTCGCAAAATTTTGAGGAAAAAATGCGGGAAGCCGCTGCCCGACTTAAAGCTACCCGCCCCACTGCCGTCAACCTCGCTTATGCCGTTGACCGGTTGATGAAAATAGTTGGCAGCTCCCCGACCAAGGTCGGGGTGCGCAGCTTGTCCGCCTTTGGCGGGGGGCAGTCAGTGTCTAGGATAAATGCCACTGTGGAGCTTATTGCCAAAATCCTGCAAACTGCCCACGACATCACCGAAGAAAGCGTCGCCCACTGCCGCTCCATCGGCGAGCATGGCCTAAAACTCATCGAAGAAATCCACCAAAGAAAGCTCCGGCAGTCACCCCCAATCGTAAATCGTAATTCGTCAATCGTAAATATTCTCACGCATTGCAACGCTGGCTGGCTCGCCTGCATTGACCACGGCACGGCCACTGCGCCCATTTACGCCGCCCATGACCGGGGAATCCCTGTCCACGTCTGGGTGGATGAGACCCGGCCCCGCAACCAAGGCTCCTCCCTCACCGCCTTCGAACTGGCCGAGCATGGCGTCCCTCACACCGTCATCGCCGACAACACGGGCGGCCACCTGATGCAGCATGGTCTCGTGGACATGGTCATCGTCGGCACGGACCGCACCACCCGCACGGGCGATGTGGCCAATAAAATCGGCACCTACCTCAAAGCCCTCGCTGCTGCCGACAATGGCGTGCCGTTCTACGTTGGCGTGCCGTCGTCGAGTATTGATTGGTCGCTGCGCAATGGACTGACAGACATTCCCATCGAGCAGCGGGATGCCGGGGAAGTGCATTACGTCAGTGGTTTGGATGAAAGAACAGGGGAAGTGCGGGAAGTGCGGCTTACGCCCGCCAATAGCCCCGCCGCCAATTATGCCTTCGATGTGACACCTGCCCGATTGGTGACTGGACTGATTACGGAACGAGGTGTTTGTGCGGCGAGTGAAGAGGGGTTGGTGGCACTTTTTGTGGAGCAAAAGCAAATCTAAAATGGCAGTTTCAAGGACGAAGAACTTTAGCTAATTGATGTTGTTTGCTTCGCAATAAACTGAGTTTAAACCTATTTTGACAAAAAAATTAATGAAAAAAACACTCGTCATCGGCGCATCCACCAATCCAGAACGGTACTCGTATTTGGCCATTAATTCCCTGAAAAAACACGGCCACGAGGTCGTGGCCATCGGCCTAAAAGAAGGCGAAGTGAATGGCGTGAAAATCCAGACCGACCATCCGCCGTTCACGAATGTAGACACGGTGACGCTATACGTCAATATTTCCCACCAAAAAGAATATTATGATTATGTGCTGGGATTAAATCCGAAGCGTATAATATTTAATCCCGGTGCGGAGAATTTCGACTTTATGGAACGGGCACAAGCGGCAGGCATTGAGGCGCTGGAGGCATGTACGCTGGTGCTGCTTTCTACGGGCCAATATTGAGGTAGGGTTGATAACAGGTTATAAGGGTTGATAGCTCGCATTACGACAACCGTTATCAACCCTTATAAACCCTCACTCAAAAGCTCGCCGTGGCCAGCACCAGTTCCAGTTCCTGCATATAGTTGCGCTTGTCCTTGCCGGGGGCGAAGACGAAACCATCCACCAAGATTAGCTCATTGGTTTTAGTATTGAGCATCAAATTGCTGATAAAAGGCCCACCTTTAAAATCATTCACGATGTCCCAAACGCCCTTGGCTTGCAGGGTATAGATGTTGTTGATGGTCTTGTTTTCCGCAAATAGCGGCAAGTCCACGTCGTTGATGTGCATATAGGTATTGGGCTGCTGCGTGGTCACGATGCCGGATATTTCGTCCCGGATTTTCTTGATGCCCGCCTTCGTAAGCTGTGATTTATCCTTGTACGGCAGCTTATGCACCATGATGTTTGAGACGATTTCCCGCTCGTCGCTGCGCATCCAAAGGGTATTGGTTTTGCTGTCGAATTTAGCCAGCTTAAAGCCTTTCGGGACTTTCAAATTTAGGTTGAATTTGGCGTAAACATCCGCTTCCAATTGGGAATCCTCGCCGCCTTGGTAGGCGGTGGACTTGACGGTTTCCTCGTCCCGCTCGTTTATTTTTCGGCCCATGGCCGGGAAATTGGCGGCAACGCAATCCATCAATTTGTCCTCCCCGTAGGCGCTCACGTAAAACAAAAGCTGCTTAATCGCCCATTTGTCCTGCCCAACAGTCACATTGGAGCCCTTGTTTTTTTGGATTTCTATGAGCTTTTCTGGGCCGAGGTCCGACCGCACTAAGCGGGCAGTCGCCGAGTTCTCGTCGTTGAGGTCGGCAAGGAAAACAATGGTGCGGAACTCTTTTTTCAAGGGCTGCAATGCCAGTTGATTGGGCGTCATCTGAACTACATCAAAAATCGGCTCCGGCTGTGGCATCAAGATGTACGGGGCACTGAAGTAGTAGAAAAAAGTATCGCCCACGGGGCCATTCCAAAGGGTCGTGTCGGAGATGACCAGCACTTGGTTCACCTTGCCGTGCGACTGTGACTTTTTGCTAACGGGCGTATTGGCAGATACTGGTTGGGATGGCTCGCTGGAACAGGCAGCGAGGAGCATTATCGAAATGGCTATGATTATTTTCAAGTATCTCATGGCAATTGTATTTTGGGCAAAATTAGGAAATCGAAGCTTCTCACAGCTAAAATCGGCAGTGCGGGGAGAAGCGACTCAATAACACCACAAGATGCAGTTTGGCGGCGCTTTGGCGTAAAAAAGTGGGGCTACCGGGGGTAAAAGTCCTGGGTGGCCCCTTGAATGGTTGTTTGTCTGATGTTTTGCCCCGAAATGCTAGGCCCTAGGCGAAGCTTTTTGCCCAGCCAACGGCACGGTGAAGCCGATGTTGAAGCCGAAATTTTTGTGGAACACCTTCTCATGCACAACGGGGATGTCGTAAGGCTGGGTGAAGCCGTGCGAATAGCGGGCATCTAGGAAAATCTGCCCGCCGCCGTTGAAGACTGGAATGGAAACGCCCGCACCCGCCATACCGCCGACTTCCCAGCGCTCGTAGCCCACTTTGTCGAGGTTGATGTCGGTGTTGGTCAGGTCAATTTCCGTGATGAAGAGGTCGGCACGGGTCTTCAGGTTTCCGTTCAGGGCGTAGCCGAAAGTCGGGCCAGCCAGCAGGTAAAAGTTACCGAATTTGGCCTTTGCCAGCAGCGGCATTTCCAGGTAATTGAACTTCGTAATGGCCGTGACACCCAGGGGCACTGGCACGTTGAACAGGTTCACGTCGAAGTTTTCGTTGAGTTGGAAGCCCTTCTGTGTCCAAGAAAGTTCGGGCTGTATGGAAAAATTGGGGTGGAGGTTTATCTCAGTAACCACGCCGATATTTGGCGTAGTGATGGCTTGGAAATCGGGTAAAAAGGACAAATCCTGGAAGACGCCCGGCGCTTTCACATTCGCCAATTGTGCGCCGCCCTTGAGGCCGATGGAAAAAGTCTGTGCCTGAAGATTGAAAGCAAAGGCAATCAAAAGGGCAAGGGTGGTGGTTTTCAGCAATGTTTTCATGTCCGTCACATTTTTTTTGAAGCGGTTCAGGAAAATAGCTTCCTGCCAGCCGCCATTGAATACGAAGCTTAGGACGGCACAAAAATGTTAAACGGTACAGGCGTTTGGTTAGGGTTTTGTGAAAAATGTGCGGGGTTTGCTAAGATTTGTGAAGGAAGCCAATCTTTTTCAACAAGCGCCGCCAATCCTCATTGGGAATGATGCCCGTCACCCTCGCCAGCACCAAATAAACTGGCAGGTAACAAGCCACCAAAATGAAAAAACCGAAGTAACGAGGCAGTTCCACAGCCATTTTTAACCCCAAAACGGGAACGGCAGCAAGTGCAGCCACGCCAAGCGCCTTCAGGTAAAAACCAAAAGGAAACACCTCCCGAAACTTGATTTTCAGCAGTTGCTGGATATTGCGGAGCGCATACCACCACGAAAAAACATTGGCCGCCAGCATCGCCAGTGGCGGCCCAGCCATGCCCAGCCAGTACACAAGCGGCACACAAAGCACGGCGTTTATCAAAAACATGTAGATGGCAGCGTGGGTAATGGGCGCAGTGGCGCCGAGCGCCTTTTGCATATTGCTGTACGAGGCCACCCGCTGCAAGAGGATGAAGGTGTAAATGCGGAACGGAATGACCGCATCGGCGTAACTAGAAGGGAGCAGGAGGGCGATGAACTCCTCGGCAGCCACCAAAAATATCATCACCAACGGCAGTACAATGACCGATACTTTTTCGATGCTTTTGTACCAAAGCCCAAGCAATGCCTCACGCTCACCCCGCAGGTGATGGCCGACGAGCTGCGTCATCATCACGGCCGACACAGTGTAGGCGATGGTGGGGATGATGGGAAGTTCGATTGCTCCCGAATTGTAAACGGCAAAGACGGTGCTAGGCAACAGCCACTGCACCACCTGCTTGTCCACCATTTTGTTCAAAACCCAAAAAATCTGGGCGAGGCTGAGGGGGACGGAGTAGTGAAGCACTTCTTTCATGGTGCCTTCCGGCAATTCGGTGAGCGGCTCGTTTTTGAACATTTTTTGAAAAAGGCCAGCACTTACGCCCAGTTTTAGGGTGCTGTAAATGAGCAACCCAACGGGGATGGCCGTCACGGGGTCGGGCAGCAGCAGCGGGATGGTCATGGCCATGAACTGCGCCGTCCCGGTGAAAATATTGAACCAAGCAGCCGCCTTCGTTCGGTCAGTGGCGATGAGGACGTTGGGCACATGCATCGTCGGAAGCTCCAGCAGGAGCATGGCCGCCATCACCCAGACGAGGGTGCGCACCTCCTCGAAACCTTCCTTGGTGGCCCCGAACCAGCCTACCGTGAGTATTACCACGGCAGCACCAAATGCCAAGTAAAAAAGGGTTTTTGCGAGCAGTAGTGTGAATGCCTTGCGGTTGTTGGGCGGCATTTTTTCGAAGAAAAAAAACACGCTGTCGGGTAAGCCAAGCTGGCCGAAGGCGAGCGCCGAGGTATAAAGCGTGAGCACGAGGTAAGACACGACGGCGTTGGCTTCTTTGGAGAGCACATGTGCCAGCACCACTCCCGCCAACATCTGCGTGATAATGGTGACCGCCCGGCTCAGGGTGAAAATACCCGCCTTTCCCGCCAAGCTCATGGGCTTGGGTGCTTTTTTTTCATGGTCCAAAATGTCGTTGTCGGGTTTTGCCATTTTTTTGAATCTCAGACAAGCTCTAATGCTGCTTTTCGTTAAAGCGCTGCAAAGGTTCGCCAATCTTGGCGATTCCTTTGTAGAATTATGGCAAGTTTGCACTCCAATGCTTCACTTTCTCTTTTGACTCAAATTTTTTGAAATGAAAAATATACTCCCGCTACTCCTGTTTTTGCTGCCTTCCTTTGCTTTTTCGCAAGATGAAGACCTCGTTTATTACGATTATATTTATGATGAAAACCTGAAGACCGTTCAGTTCCATGTGAATGGGTTTGGGACGAGTATGCCCATCATCGAACTGAACGGTAGCAGCCCGCTGCTGCTCAATTTTGACGACATGGGCGGCGACGTCAGGGACTTTGTTTACCAGGTGCAACACTGCGACGCCAACTGGAACCCATCCAACAGCATCTCGGAGTTTGACTACCTCGACGGTTTTACCGAAGGGCAAATCCGAGACTACGATTACTCGTTCAAAGTCCATTCAAACTACACCCATTACTGGCTGACGCTGCCCAACCGGGACATGAATTTCAAGATTAGCGGCAACTATCTCCTCAAGGTTTACGACGATGAAAACGAAAAGCGCCTCGTGCTCACCCGCCGTTTCATGGTGGCAGACAATCTGGTAAACGTGTATGGAAATGCTGTGCGTCCGGCAAGGGTGGACAAGATTACCACCAGCCAGGAGATTGACTTCACGGTCAGCCACGAGAGCTTCGAAATCCGAAACCCGCAGCAGGAACTGAACGCTGTGGTGATTCAAAATGGGCGTTGGGACAATGCAATCGCTGGCCTAAAGCCCTTGTTCAGCCGGAAAGAGCAGGAACTGTTTGATTATCAGGATAAAATCGTTTTCCCGGCTGGCAAAGAATTCCGTTACATTGACGTACGTGGTATCCGATACCCCGACCCCCGCATTATTTCGATGGGAAAAGACACGGACGGGAAATACGTTTCGATTCTGGAAAAAGACTTGAAGCGGGGCTCGATGCCCTATTTTGAATGGCGGGACATCAACGGGGGTTTTATCATCGAAAACACAGACGAACGAGGCAGGGCCAATTATAGCCAAAATGGGAGGCTACCTGCAAGCAATTTTATCACCCAACTTACAACAGAGGAAGAAAGGGATTTTCAAAACAGGCTGTCCAATGCTAGTTCTAACCAAGAGCGCTCGGCCATCACTGCGCAGCGTCAAGCGTTGCTCAACCAAAGACGGGCAGAAGCCAATACCCGTGAACGTGAACTTTATGGCGAAGACAATACCGCCAATGATATTCACAGCCTTCAAAGCGAATACTTGGATGTGACCCTCCAACTCTCCAGCGTCGGTGAAATGCCCGACCAAGATGTGTACATCTTCGGCGGCCTGACCGACTGGCAAATCAAGCCGGAGTTCAAAATGACTTTCAACCCCGCCACTAATGCTTATGTGGCAAAACTCACCCTAAAACAGGGGTATTACGAGTATCTCTACGCCGCATTGCCGCACGGCAAAAACGAAATTGAATTCGATGAAACGGAGGGCAACTGGCACGAAACCGACAACTATTACACCATCTTGGTTTACTACCGCCCCTTCGGTGGCCGCTACGACCAGATTATCGGTGCCTCCTCCTTCTCCTCCAGAAGTCAATGAATTTAGAGGGTGAGCGAGTGAGAGGGTGAGGGATGTGAGCAGCGTGGCTTACCCCTCTCGCTCTCTCACCCTCTCACTCGCTCACCCTCTTAAAACTGGACCCTCCACAGCAAGTCTGGGAAGAAGCCAATCTGGTTCACCTGCTGTACTTCGCCTTTCTCTCGGTCGAAGCGGTAGGTGAACACGTTTTCATGGTTCGTCACATTCTGGAAATCGAGGAAAAACTGCTGTGAAAGCTTGCGTTTTTTGCTGTTCAGGCGGTAGCCAAACTTCACGTCCCAGCGCAGGTACGGGTCAATCCGCTCGCTGTACGCCTTGTCTTCTTGGAACACTTGTTTGCCTTCGGCAATGCTCGCCGCCAAGTCAATTGGCGTGTAAAAACGCCCGCCCGCTGCCGTGAATTTAGTGTCAAAAGTCAGGGCGTTGCGCTTGTCCTTTCCTATTTTCACCTCTTTTCCCGCCAAGAAATTCATCGTGTATTTGTTATTGAAAGCCGTGTTGCGCTCCACGCCGTCGCTGCCCTTGTACTTGCTGTCAAACACGGACCCAGTCACCAGCACGTAGTAGCCTTTGCTGAAAAATTTCTCCACCGTCAGCTCGGCGCCGTAGTTCTTCCCAGTGCCTTCGTTTACCAAATAATGCTCCTCTGGGAAGCCAAAATCAGCGCCCACGTTCAGCATCGAAAAGCTGCCCGGTTGGCTTTGCACAGGCACGTTGCCCAGCGCTTGGTAGTAGGTTTCCGCCTTGATGCGCCAGTCGCCACCCACTTTCACATCGTAGCCCAGCACGAACTGGTTGCTGCGGGTGAATTCCATGTCCTTGTTCGTGCGCACCTGCTCGCCATCTGGCAAGGTCACTTGCAGGAAGTACATCGGCAGGGGCTGCATTTGGCTGTGCAGGCCGTAGCCGAGGTTCAGGGTCTGGTTTTCCGTCAAATGAAAGTTCAGGGCAAGGCGTGGCTCTACGGCCCAAGTGTCATTGAAAGTAAGGTACTGCGTGTGCAGGCCACCGTTCAGCGTCAGTTTTTCACTCAGGCGATACTGCGTTTGGGCATAAGCTTGCAGCAGGCCAAGGTTGCCGTCGAAGTCCCGCAGCGTCGCCCAATCGGGGCGGGCCTCCCGGTCACGCAGGTAGTTGTTCAGGTGAAAAAGCTCGGCGATGACGCCCGTGCGCAGCGTTAGGCGGGCATTGTATTTTTTGTTCAAAAGGCTTGAAAAAGTATAGCGGTTCACGGCGTCGTCCACCTGCAGTTGTCGGCGGATGGTGCCGTCTTCCAGCACCCGGTCTTCGTTGTAGGTATTGGCGGAATTGGAAGCGGCGACGGTCGTGCGGAGGTAGGTCGTCTCGTTGAGGAGCAGGCGGTGAGTAAGGCCGAGTACACCAAACTGCGAGGTGACGTAGCTGTTTTGGTCGGTTTCACCATAAAAATCCTCCGCCGAAAGGTCTTTTCCGATGAAGTCAATATTGCTCAAACCGCCGATGCCGAACAGGCTGAAATTGCCGAATTTGGTTTTGGGCAGATCCACTTTGAACGACAAATCCTTGTATTTTGGCGTGGCCGTCGTACCGATGTTCAGCCCCGCCTCGTTCGCCAATTCCGCAAACGAATTGCGGAAACTGACGAGGTAGGAACCGCCGTTGCCCCCACTTTTCCCCTTTTCCTTTTTCCTTTTTCCTTCCAAAGGCCCTTCTGCCATCGCCTCCAAGCCGCTGAACATCGCCAATTGCACCGTGTATTCGTGGTTTTCTTTGTTGCCGCTTCGCAAAGCGATGTCGAAAACGCCCGACAGCGCATTGCCATATTCCGCCGGGAAAGCCGAGGTCAGGAAGTCGCTGTTTTTCAGCAAATTGGTGTTGAGGGCGCTCACCGGGCCGCCCGTCGTGCCGAGAGTAGAGTAATGGTTTGGGTTCGGAATGGCAACGCCGTCCAGTCGCCACAGCAGTCCTGTCGGCGAGTTGCCCCGAACGACGATGTCGTTGCGGCTGTCGTCGCTGATGTTCACGCCAGCGAAGTTAGCAGCCATGCGGGCCGCATCGTTTCGGGCACCGGAGTAGCGGGTCACTTCTTCCAGTGAAAACTGCCGGGCGCTGATAGTGGCCAGTTCGTTGCCCGCCTTGTCCTTGTCCACTTGGGCCGTCACCACGACCTCGTTCAGTTGGGTGAAGGATTCGGCCATTTTCACCTCCAGAAAAACCTCCTTGCCCGCCGTGACGACGATGTTCGGGATGGAGACGCCCTCGTAGCCGATGTAGCTGAAACGAAGGGTCTGCCTGCCCACCGGCACGTTTTCGAGGGCAAACGAACCGTCGGGTTCCGTGACCGTGCCCGTGGTTTCGGAAGCACCCAACAACTCAACGGCCACGCCGATGAGCGGCGTTTCCGATTGTTGGTCGAGGACGGTTCCTCGAACGGTCTGGGTGGGATTTTGGGCAAAGCCCATTGCTGCGAAAAACAGCAGTGCAAATGTAGATGTGAGAAGTCGGGTGATTTTCATGACGCTAATTTTTGATGAAAAATTTGATGGCGCAAAAATGGGCGTCGGCGGCAAGGTGAGCGAGCGGTTTCCGATGAATTGTGAAAAGGGTGGGATGAACTGTCGTTAAAACAGCGCCACAAGGCCGTTTCCTAGCACTCAATTTTTCAGCATTTTCACCTTAAAAATCAGCACACTGTTCGCTGGCACCTTGCCGACGGGGATTGGCCCGTAAGCCAATTTCGAAGGCACAAGCAGCCAACCTTCGCTGCCTGGCGCAAAAAATTGCAGCCCTTCTTCCCAGCCTTCGATGACCGTTGCAGTGCCGAGCGTGAACTCAAATTTGTCCGATTTATCAATCTCGGTGCCATCCAGCAGGTAGCCTTCGTAGGCGATTTTCACTTTTGCGCCGGGCTTTGGAGGTGTGCCTTTTCCGGTTTTCGTGATGCCGTAGCTCAGGCCGGAATTGGTGCGCCGAACGACCAGCCCGTTCGCTTGGGCATACTCCTCGATGGCCTTCAAATCTTGTTGAAATTGCAGCTTCCGATTGGCTTCGTAATCGAGGCGCTCCCGTTCTTCCAAGTCTCGCATGTACTGGTCGTATTGCTCGAAATTCATCACGTCCAGTAGTTCCACTTCGTAAATCAGCGCTGCATCAGCAGGTACGGAACCCTGCACGCCGTATTGCTGATAGCCCAGTTTGGATGGGACAAACAGCGTTGCGACACTTCCTTTTTTCAGCAATTGCACCCCTTGGTCGAGGCCCTTGATGACCTCGTGGTTGCCCACTTGGAACACGAGCGGGTCGCCCGCTTCCGATTGGTCAAACACCGTGCTGTCGAGCAGCATGGCCCGGTATTTCACGAGCGCATAATCGCCTTTGGCGGGAGGGTTCCCACTGCCTTTTTTTGAAATTAAATAATGGAGCCCTTCGGGCGAAGCCTGTGTGGCGAGCTGGTTTTTTTGCAAAAAATCTTCTAGGGAAGGCAGTTCGCCTGTTTGCGCAAGCGACCAGTTTACCCCTAAAAAAACAAGGAATACGAGCAGTTGTATCTTTTTCATTTGAATGGTAAAAATGGTTTCTAAATAAATTCCCTCACGCTCTCACCTCTCTCACGCTCTCACCTCTCTTAAAGCAGCATCAAATCAATAAAATCAAGCTCCTCGGGATAGTCCGTGGTGAAATGCAGGCCTCGGCTTTCCCGCCGCATGGCCGCCGATCGGGTGATGAGGTAGGCGATGGTCAGAAGGTTGCGCAGCTCGCAGAGTTGTGGTGAAATGGTGGTTTTGTTGTACAGTTCCTCGGTCTCTTTGTAGAGCAAATAGAGGCGGTCGTTGGCCCGTTGGAGGCGCTCGTTGCTCCGCACGATGCCCACGTAGTAGCTCATCACATCCTTCAGTTCCTTGATACTTTGGGTGATGAGAATCAGCTCCTGTGGGTCCATTGTGCCTTGGGCATTCCAGTCAGGGATGGCTGCCGTCGGCAATGCGATGCCGTCGATTTTCTCCCGAACTTCGAGGTAGATTCGGTGGGCAAAAACCATTGCTTCCAGCAGCGAATTGGAGGCGAGGCGATTGGCACCGTGCAGGCCCGTGCAGGTACATTCGCCAGCGGCGTAGAGGCGCTGGATGCTGGTGCGGCCCATCTCGTCGGTGTGGATGCCCCCGCACATGTAGTGGCAGGCGGGCGTGACAGGTATCATATCCTTCATCGGGTCAATGCCGATGCTCAAACATTTTTCGTAGATGGTGGGGAAATGGGCGATGAAGCCCTCCTTGTCGAGGTGGCGGCAATCGAGGTACATGTGCTCGACGCCCTGTATTTTCATCTCCCGGTCAATGGCCCTGGCAACGATGTCACGGGGGGCGAGGCTGCCCCGTTCGTCGTATTTCTTCATAAATTCCTCGCCCTGCGGCGTCTTCAAAACAGCCCCAAAACCTCGCACTGCTTCCGACACGAGGAAGGCCGGGTTGTCGCCCGCCGGATTGTAGAGTGCCGTTGGGTGGAACTGCACGAACTCCATGTTCTGGATGCGGCCCTTCGCCCGATAGACCATCGCCATGCCGTCACCTGTAGCGATGACGGGGTTGGTGGTGTTGCGGTAAACCTGACCTGCACCGCCCGTGGCTAGCAGCGTCACCTTGGCGAGCAGCGTCTCGATTTTCCCGGTCTGCTTGTTCAGGGCATAAGCACCGTAACATTCGATGTCGGGCGTGACCCTCGTCACGGTATGCCCCAAATGGTGCTGGGTGATGATGTCAATGGCGAAATAATGCTCCAGTACGGTGATGTTCGGCGTGGCGTCGGCTTGGGCGCTGAGGGTACGTTGCATCTCCCAGCCCGTGAGGTCTTTGTAGTGGAGGATGCGGTTTTCGCTGTGGCCCCCTTCCTTGGCGAGGTCGTAGGTTTCGGTTTTGTTTTTGTCAAAACGGGCGCCCCAGTCAATGATTTCCTGCACCCGGTCGGGGCCTTCCTTCACCACGATTTCCACGATTTTTGGGTCGCAAAGCCCGTCGCCAGCGATGAGCGTGTCCTCGATATGCTTCTGGTAGCTGTCTGTCTTGAAGTCCCAAACGGCGGCCACGCCACCTTGTGCGTAGCGGGTGTTGCTCTCGGTTTCGTTGGTTTTGGTGAGCACGGTGATGTGGAGGTCGGGTCGCTCTTGGGCTATTTTGAGGGCAAAAGTGAGCCCGGCGATGCCGGAGCCGAGAACCAGTATGTCGCTTTGAATCATGTTGTGTTTTGTTTACAAAAACAAAGTTACGGAGTGGCGATACAAAGTTGGGACGTAAAAAAAATTGCGAAGCCAACTGCCGTATTTTTTTTTGAAATAGTTTGTCCTACTTTTAGCCGCTCATTTTTTTAACACTACAACATCAAAATGGAAGAACCAAAAGCAAAGATTGACCGCATCATCGCCGAGGGTATTGATTTTAAATTTGGAGATTATATCAGTCGGGGCTTTGAAATATTTAAAAAAGAAGCCGGGCTTTTCATTGGTTTCACCGTGGTATTTTTCATCCTTTCTATGGTCATTGGGTTGATACCATTCGTTGGGCCTGTTGCCAATAACCTGGTCATTTCGCCTGCCTTGACCGTAGGGTTTTACCTGGTGGCCCGCAAGCTCGATATTGGACAAGGCGCCGAGTTTGGCGATTTTTTCAAAGGCTTTGATTTTACAGGGCAATTAGTCATCGCTACAATAGTCAAAAGCCTGATAATCGGCCTTACCTTTATCCCATTTGCCTTGATATTTTGGAAGTATGGCTGGGTGGAATGGTACATGGAAATCATTAAAAATCCCGGTACGCCACCCACCGATTATCCTGAATTTCCGCCACTTTGGTCGCTGCTACTATTGTTGCCAACCATATTCCTGTCCGTAATTTATGCTTGGACCTACCTTTTCATCGCATTTTATAAAATGCAATTCTGGGATGCAATGGAGGCCAGCCGCAAGCTGATAGCGAAGAATTGGCTAACGATTTTTGCCTTCTTGCTGGTGGTGGGTCTCATCCTGTTTGCGGGCTTACTCTTGCTGTGCGTTGGTGTACTGGTCACCTTCCCCGCTGCCATGTGCATGTCTTACGCCGCCTTTGCCGATGTTACCAAGTTGAACGAAGAGCCTAGCGAGGGAGCCGGGATTGAGGAGCATTTGATTGGGTAAAATCAAGTTTACCCCAACGAAAAAGCCGCCCCAACCAGTCAGGTCGGGGCGGCTTTTTTATGCTAAAAAATGGAGAATCAGATACTTGGAATAAACGCTGGCAGCGGAAGCGGCTCTTCCATTTCTTCGTAAACATCGGTGAGGAAGCCCTTGGATTCCATCCATGCATCGTTGAAGACTTTGCCAAGGTACTTGCTGCCGTGGTCGGGCAGGATGAGCACCACCACATCGTCTTTCGTGAACTCATCTTGGATTTGAAGCAGCGCCTGGATGCTGCCACCGCTGGAGTAACCAGCGAAAATACCTTCCATCAACGCCAATTCACGGGTGCGCAGGGCACTCTCCCGGTCGGTCACTTTCACGAATTTGTCAATCAGCTCGAAATTGCAGTTGGCAGGGATGATGTTCTTGCCTGTGCCTTCGATTTCGTAGCTGTAAATCTCTTTGGTATCGTACTCGCCCGTCTCGTGGTATTTCTGCAAGGCCGAGCCGTAGGCATCCACACCGATGACACGGATATTCGGGTTTTGCTCCTTGAGGTATTGCGCCGTACCACTCAGCGTACCGCCAGTGCCAGTGCTGGCGATGAGCGCCGTGATTTTACCTTCTGTCTGTTCCCACAATTCTGGGCCAGTGGTCAGGTAGTGCGCACGGGCGTTTTCCGTATTGAAATTCTGGTTGATGTACAGCGAGTTGGGGATTTCCCGTGCCTTGCGCTCGGCCACTTTGTAGTAGGAGCGAGGGTCTTCGGGCTTCGCCTCTTTTGGGCAAATGATGACTTCGGCGCCCATGGCCTGCAGGCAGTCAATTTTTTCTCTCGAAACTTTGCTGGTAAGCGTCAGCACGCATTTGTAGCCTTTCACGGCTGCGCACATGGCGAGACTGAAGCCAGTATTTCCACTGGTCGCTTCAATGAGCGTACCACCGGGGTGCAACCTTCCGGAGCGCTCGGCTTCCTCTATCATGTGCAAGGCAATGCGATCCTTGGCCGACTGGCCAGGGTTGAAGCCTTCACATTTTACATAAACAGTTGGAGCAATGGTCTGGGTAATACGGTTGAGACGGATGAGCGGTGTGCGCCCAATCGTTTCTAAGATGCTGTTATAAGTCATAGACCAGCGAACTTTTGGATGTAGTATTTCCTGCGAATGAATGTGCTGCAAAGATACAACAATGATAACGAAGGTAGGAAATCCTTGTAAAAATTAACCTTTGGGGTGGGTTATTTTGAAAAAAAACCTAAAATATGCGGTGTTTTATACCAAGAGCTGGAAGGTAATCCAGCTACCAAGGTAGGCCAGCAGTCCCATGAAGGTGAACTGAATCAAAGGCCATTTCCAAGTGCCCGTTTCCCGCCGCACCACGGCCAGTGTGCTCATGCATTGCAGCGCAAAAACATAAAAAACCAGCAGCGAGGCCGAGGTGGCCGCCGTGTAAACCTTCTCGCCAGTGCTAGGATTGCGGGCTTGCGCAAGGCGGTTGTGGATAGTTCCTTCATCGTCGGTGTTGCCGATGCTGTAGATGGTGGCCATTGTGGCGACGAAGACTTCCCGTGCGGCAAACGAAGTGATGAGCGCAATGCCGATTTTCCAGTCAAAGCCTAGTGGACGAATAACTGGTTCGATGAACTTTCCGAGGTGCCCGGCAAAGCTCGCCTCGATTTTGTAGCTTGCCACGAGGTTGCTCGTGGCTGTTTCGTCGAGGTTTTTTTGCTGCGCAACGAGCGTGGCCTCCGCCTTCGCAGCCTCCATTTTTGCCGAAGGCCCATAGCTGGCCAAGCCCCAAAGTATCACGCTGGCCACCAAAATGACCTTGCCCGCACCCAGCACGAAGGCCGATGTTTTCTCCCAAATCGTAATCCCAACGTTGCGCCAAACAGGCAATCGGTAAGGCGGAATCTGCATCATCAACCACGAAGGCTCGGTGGATTTTAGTATTTTTTTGAGCACCCAAGCTGAGCCGAGCGCTGCCACAATGCCCATCAAATAAAGCCCCATGAACGCTAGTCCTTGTGCATTGAAAATGCCGAGCACGCGCTTCGGAGGCACCACAAAACCGATGAGTACAGTGTAAACAGGAATCCTTGCGGAGCAACTAATCAGCGGCGTGACGAGGATGGTGATGAGCCGCTCCTTCCAGTTGCTGATGGTGCGGGTGGACATGATGGCCGGTATTGCGCAAGCACCACCAGAAACCAGCGCTACCACGCTGCGCCCGTTCAGCCCGAACTGCTGCATCAATTTATCGAAAATGAAAACGGCACGGGACATGTAGCCCACCTCTTCCAGCAAGGTGACGAGGAAAAACAGGATGGCAATCTGCGGCACAAAAACCACGATGCCGCCCAGCCCGGACAGAACGCCCTCCGTGAGCAGGTCGGTGAACCAGCCGCTGGGCAGTTTTTCTTGCAGCAATTCAGAAAGCCAACCGAAGCTCGACTCAATCCAGTCCATCGGGTAGGCGGCCCAGGCGAACATGGCTTGGAACACCAAGAACATTACCCCGAAAAAAATGATGGGCGCCAGTATAGGCTGCGTCAGCACGTTGTCGAGGCGGTCGCTGAAGGTCGTTTTTTCGGCTTTTTGTGAAATGGCTTTTTGTAAAAAAGGCGTGAAAAGCTCAAAGCGGCGCATCGTTTCCACGATTTGCAGGCGCAAGCCGTTGAAACCTTCCACCTCACAAATATGGGTGACGTCAGATATTTCCTTTGCCGTCAGGTGCGGCAATTTCAGGGCGTGATGGGAGACGAGCAGCGCCCGGTAAGGGTTTTCGATGCCCAGCAATTGCTGTACTTGGGTCAGCGTGTTCACCTCCATCGGCCCCGGCTGGTAGAGCGGGTCGGTGCTTTTTTTGCTCCGCAAAATATTGGAAACGGCCTGTTTCAGCTCGTCCATGTTTTCGCCAGTGCGTCCGCTCACGGTGAGCACGGGCATTTGCAGAAACTCCGAAAGCAAGCGTTTGTCAGCCACGATACCCTCTTGTTCCGCCGTGTCGGCCATGTTCAGGGCCAAAATGCAGGGCAGGCCGAGGTCATTTATTTGGGTCAGGAGCAGGAGGTGTTTGTCGAGGTTGGTCATGTCGGCAACATAGACCACCGCATCGGGGAAGTTCTCGTCGTTGGGGTTGGCGAGTACGTTGAGGACGACTCGCTCGTCTTCGGAATTAGGGTAGAGGCTGTAGGCACCGGGGAAGTCCACGAGTACAACTTCCTCGTTATCAGACAGTTGGAGTTTTCCAGACTTTTTTTCTACGGTAACGCCAGGGAAGTTGGCTACCTTCTGTCGTAGCCCGGTGAGCTGATTGAAAATGGAAGATTTGCCGCTGTTCGGGTTTCCTGCAAGTGCTATTTTGTGCATACTTTGAACCTGTCCTGACGTAGGAAGTTATTGAGATATTGAGTTATTGGGATATTTTCGGTTTTGCCATACAATCACCCAATATCTCAATCACCCAATCCTCATTCAGTGTCCAATGTCGTCATGATGTTGCTGGCCTCGTCGTTGCGCAGCACAATGGTCATGCCGTCCACCTTGAGGTAGTATCCGCCATTGAACGGGGCGATGCGCACGACCCGCAGCCGACTGCCGGGCAGCACGCCCATCGTCATCAGTTTGCCTGCAATATGGTCATCCGTAAAACGGGTGATGCGCCCTCCACTTCCTACTTTTAGTTGTCTGACTGAATTGGCCATTTTTTCTCAAGTTAAGAGTTGTGAGTTGTGAGTTTCGAGTGGTTGACTCGTAGCTCGAAGCTCATTGCTCGCAGCTTTTGACGCTATTTAGATTTATTTTAGACAAGCAAATGTAGGGCAGTCATTTAAGAACGGAGGTGACTTTTGTCAAAATGGCGAAAAATTGGTGCGGTGCTACCTAATGTTAGGTAGTGGCTGTTAAGATTGTTGCTGTTGTTTCCAAAATATCGTCAACTTCACCACAAAAAAAACTGCCCATACCTCGACATATCCTTCCCGTCATCGTCTTTGCGCAGTTTGCGGGCACTTCGCTTTGGTTCGCCGGGAACGCCATCGCCGGCGACCTGCAACGAACATTCGGGCTGGCGGAAGGCGGAACCGGCAGCCTCACCTCTGCCGTCCAACTCGGTTTCATCGGGGGTACGCTGGTGTTTGCCGTCCTTTCCATCGCCGACCGTTTTTCGCCTTCACGGGTCTTTTTTGCATGCGCAATGGCGGGGGCATTTTTCAATTTTTGCATCAACTGGCTGGCAACTGGGCTACCGTCGTTGTTGGCTTTTCGCTTCCTGACGGGTTTTTTCCTTGCTGGCATCTACCCCGTCGGCATGAAGATTTCAGCGGATTGGTTCGCCAAAGACCTCGGCAAGGCGCTCGGCTGGCTGGTCGGAGCGCTGGTGCTCGGCACGGCATTTCCGCACTTGCTCAAGGCATTCGGCACTTCTTTTTCTTGGAAAATGGTGGTGGCAGCTACTTCTGGTTTGGCGGTGCTGGGTGGTGCGCTGCTGTTCTTCACCGTCGGTGATGGGCCGAGCCGCAACCTTGCCCGGAAGTTTGAATGGGACGCCATTCCCCATATTTTCCGCTCAGGCGATTTCCGGGCGGCGGCCTTCGGCTACTTTGGGCACATGTGGGAACTGTATGCCATGTGGGCCTTCATGCCCCTGTTGCTGGCGACCTACAACGAAGCGCACGGAACGGCCCTGCCGGTGGCATTATGGTCGTTCGTTATCATTGCCGCAGGCAGCTTGGGATGCGTGGTTGGTGGGTATTTTTCGCTGAAAAAAGGCAGCCCGAAAGTAGCTTTCGCCATGCTCCTCACCTCTGGCATTTGTTGCCTGTTGTCTCCGCTGAGCTTCTTTTTCCCTTCGGAAATCTTCCTCGCTTTCCTCGTGGTTTGGGGCTTTAGCGTTGTAGGTGACAGCCCCCAGTTCTCGTCGCTCGTAGCTAAAACTGCCCCCAAAGCATACGTAGGAACAGCGCTGACCATTGTGAACTGCTTTGGCTTTGCACTGACCATCGTGAGCATCCAGCTTTTGTCCAACCTGCAACCTCGTTTAACAGTGAACTGGTGGTTTCTGCTCCTAGCTCCCGGCGCTGTTTTTGGATTGGTAAGCATTGCACGGCTCCTGAAAAGTAGTTTGCATTTTGAAAGACAATGAGAATTGCAGTGCCAGCTACCCACAACGCATTTCTGTTTATCTTTGCCTGCCTTTAAAAGCCGCCTGGCGGCTCCTACGGCGATGTTTTCAATCCTCACAGAAATATTTTCAATGAAAAAATCCTTGTTCTTGTTCTTCGCCGTCTCCCTGCTGTGGAGCTGTGCGCCCAAGCAATATTCGGCCATCATGCTGCCGGAGACTGACTATGTTGACCTTGATACCCTCACCGTCACTGCACCCTCCGAGTATGATGGCGACCCCGCCACAATTGGCGAAACAGACTCCTCGGCAGACTTCGTACTTTCAGATTACCGAGCCAGTGCCAAGCGGGAAAACGACCTGCTTCACACCAAGCTCGACCTCCATTTCGACTGGGCAAAAGAACGGGTGATGGGCAAGGCCACGCTCACCTTGAAGCCTTATTTTTACCCAACCGATCAAGTCGTGCTCGATGCAAAGGGTTTCCAATTCAATAAAATCAACTTTGAGGGCAGCAACGAGCAGCTCAAATACGACTACGACAGTAGCAAGGTGACTATCCACCTTGGTAAAATTTACAACCGCAACCAAGAATATAAGCTTTTTATTGACTACACGGCCACCCCAGCAGCCTCCGGCGGTAGTGCCGCCATCACTTCCGACAAGGGGCTTTTCTTCATAAACCCTCGGGGTGAGGACGGCGACAAACCGCAGCAAATCTGGACACAGGGCGAGACGGAAAACAACTCCCGCTGGTTTCCGACCATTGACAAACCTAACGAAAGGGCCACGAGCGAAGTCACGCTCACGGTCGAGGACAAGTTCAAGACCCTCTCGAACGGCCTCCTCGTTTCTTCGAAAAAAAATACGGACGGAACTCGCACCGACCATTGGGTGATGGACTTGCCACACGCTCCTTACCTGATAATGATTGCTGTAGGCGACTACGCCGTGGTGAAAGACAAGTGGAACGGCAAGGAGGTGAACTATTACGTGGAACCGAAATTTGAAAAATATGCCCGCAATATTTTCCCCAATACGCCCGAGTTGCTCCAGTTTTTTTCGGATAAATTAGGCTTGTCATATCCTTGGCAGAAGTTCTCGCAAATTATCGTTCGTGACTACGTGAGCGGTGCAATGGAGAACACCACAGCGGTCGTTTTTGGCGAGTTCATGCAAGGCACCGACCGGGAGCTGGTGGACAACCGCCAGAATGAGACCATCGTGGCGCACGAAATGTTCCACCACTGGTTCGGGGACTACGTGACCTGCGAATCTTGGTCGAACCTGACGCTGAACGAGGGCTTCGCCAACTACTCGGAATACCTCTGGCTGGAGCACAAGCACGGAAAGGACGAAGCTGATTTCCTTCGCCTGCAAGAAATGAACGGCTACATGCAATCGGCGGCGCAGGGCATCCACCCGCTCATTGATTTCAACTACAAGGACAAGGAGGACATGTTCGATGCGCACAGCTACAACAAGGGCGGCCTCATCCTTCACATGCTCCGCAATTACGTGGGCGATGAAGCATTTTTCACAGCGTTGCATGATTATTTGACCAAAAATGCCTTCACTGCCGTGGAAGCCGATGAGCTGCGAATGGCCTTTGAAGACGTGACAGGAGAGGACCTGAACTGGTTCTTCAATCAGTGGTTTTTCAACAAAGGCCAGCCAGCGCTGAATGTGGAATACGATTATGATGAGGATGCCAAAGAAGCCATTGTGACTGTGGAGCAGACGCAGGATGTCAAGCAGATGCCCGGCGTTTTCATTTTGCCGGTGGCCATTGATTTTTATGTCAATGGAAAAATGACCCGCCAAAACGTGCGTATTGATCAGCGCAGCCAGACTTTCCGTTTCCCCGCTGCCAAAGACCCAGACCTCATTGTTTTCGATGGCGACGGTGTTTTGTTGGCGGATGTCAATGACGAGAAAAGCTTAGACGAGTACATTTATCAGTTTAAACATGCGGCCAATTTTGAACACCGGATTAAGGCACTTGGGCAAATCGTGGAGAGTGATTCGCCGGAGGCGCAGGCTACTGTGAAGGAGGCGCTGGACGACAAATTCTGGCTGTTCCGCCTCTTTGCCATCGAAAATGAAAAACTGGACGACAAGGCCGCCGAGCGCATTGCCATCATGGCAGAGAAAGACCCGAACTCCGATGTACGGGAGTCGGCCATCCGCAAATTGGCCGGTACGGAGGATAAAAAATGGGCCCCACTGGCTGCCCGTGCCGTAGAGCAAGACCCGGCCATCAAAGTGGTTTCCGCAGCGCTCGAAACCCTGCTCGCACTGGACAAGGATGCTGCTTTGGCGACTGCCAAAAAGCTCGAAAAGGAAAACGACGAAGGTATTATTCTCGCCTTGGCGGGTATGTACTCTGAGGCTGGCGACCCACAGCGGCTCAATTTTTTTGAAGAAAAATTCAATAAAGTGACGGGCTTCAACCAGGTCGGCTTTGTTCAAAACTACGTGAAGCTGGCGCAAAAAGGCGATGCCGCAGCCATGCTCCGCACTGCCAATACCATCAAGGTCTTTGCCACCAACGAATCGAAAATGTTCTGGATGCGCTTCATGGTTACGAAGAGCATCAACGAACTGCACGCTACTTTGTCGGGGCAAATGGACACGGAAAGCGACGCCGCCAAGCTGGCCGACATGAAGGCCAAGGACGCCGAACTCGTGAAAATCATTAATGGCATCAAAGCCTGGGAAAAGGACGATAGGGTAATGAATATGTACGAGGCGTTTCCTGAGCCGAAGCCGTAAACGGTTTCAGGTTTCGTAGGGGTTTCAGGTTTCAGGTTTCAGGGAGGCCAATTGAGAAGTTTATTAGTTAATCAAACATACTTGAGAAATGGCTACATTTAAACGGTTTGAAGACATTGAAGCATGGCAACTGGCTCGTGAACTTTGTAAACTCGTGTACAAGCTTACTGGCAAAGGCGAGTTTGCGAAAGATTTTGGGTTTAGAAACCAAATTCGGGATGCAGCCGGTTTTTCGATGGACAATATCGCTGAAGGTTACGAACGAGATGGCACAAAAGAGTTTATCAATTTTGTGAGTATTTCCAAAGGTTCAGCAGGTGAGGTCCGCTCCCAAGCGTATCGGGCATTGGATGTTGGGCACATAACCAAGGAAGAATTTCAGGAACTTTTCAACCTTGCCGAGCGGGTTAGCAAGGCAGAATTTTGGCCTAATGAAATACCTCAAAGAGTGAGAGTTAAAAGGCATAAAATACAAATAACCCAATAGCTTTCCTGAAAGCTGCCCTCTGCTTCCCAACTAGCACCCCTGAAACCTGAAACCTCTTTGAAACCTGAAACCGTCACTTCTCTGCGTCCAATTTCAGCAGCACACCAATCATGATGGAAAAGGCAAGGAGGCTGGAGCCGCCCTTGCTGAGGAAAGGGAGCGGGATGCCGATGATGGGCATCAGCCCCATCGTCATGCCGATATTGATGAAAAAGTGAACGAACAGCACGCTGGCCACGCCGTAGGCATAAAGGCGATTGAAGTCGGAGCGCTGCCGCTCGGCGAGGAAAATAATGCGCATCATCAGGCCGATGTAAAGCGAGATGATGAAAATGACGCCGATGAAGCCCTGCTCTTCGCCGACGGCGCAAAAAATAAAGTCAGTGGTTTGTTCTGGTACGAAGTTGCCCTGGGTAAAGCTTCCTTCCAAAAAACCCTTGCCAGTCAAGCCGCCGGAGGCAATGGCCATTTTGGAGTGGTTGAGGTTGTAGGCGGCGCCTTGGGGGTCCGCCTCTGCGGGCTTGAGCCAGACGAGGATGCGCTCTTGCTGGTGGCGGGGGAGGGCATTGTAGCCGATATTGGCGACGGAGCCGAGGGCGCTGGCGATGATGAAAACACCTAGTACGAGTGTTGCCAACTGCCGGTTTTTGCGCAGCCACTGATAAATGCCAAGGCCAAAAAGTATGCATAATGCACCGGCCAGCACCAGCATGGGCTGGTCGTACTCCACACCAATGACGCCAGCCGTGACCAAAATGATGAAGGCGGCAAGCCAGTAGGGTCGCTTTTCATTGTTCCAAACCAAGAACAGGACGCCAATTGCTGAAAGCACCAGAATAAGCTCCATGGGCGGTGTCACGAGACCTGCTACCAGCACTGCACCAGCACTAGCTTCTACCGCCAAGATGATGCCCGGAAGCCCTTCCCGGAACAGGACCAATTGCAGCGCAAGGAATACCAGCGCCGAACCTGCATCGGGCTGGAGGAGCAGCAAGACCATTGGTGCCAAGAAAAAAGCAAATGCGTAAAGTTGTGATTTGAAGGAGCGGAGGTTGTTTGCGTAGGAACCCAAGTAACTGGCCAATGCGATGATGGTGCCGAACTTCGCAAACTCGGACGGCTGCAATGTGACGCCTCCTCCGAAGTCGAACCAAGCTCTTGCACCATTGATTTCCTTGCCAAAAATCAGTACCAAACCCAGCAGCAACATGCAGGCGATGTAGATGATATTGGCAAATGTTCGCCAAAACTTGCCGTCAATCAGGTAGGCCCCTAACATCACCACCAAGGATATCAGCACCCAGACGAGCTGCTTTCCAACCGGGTTGTTTAGGAACTCAAAAAAATTGCCTTCGTAACCTTTGCCGTAGCCCACCGTGTAGATCATGGCCCAGCCGACGAACACCAACGCCAAGTAAATGGAGAGGATGATCCAATCGAGTTGTTGTTTGCTTCTTGAAGCCATGAGGGTGGGTTTGCGAGGATTTGAGGGTTTGGTAGGTGAGGGCTTGAGGGGAAGCACATCTCAACCCCTCAAATCCTCAAATTCTCAAACCCTTCTAATCAACGTATTCTACTCTGCGAAGCAGGCGAAAACCTGCGCTGATTTCAAAAGTGATGTTGCGGATTTCTCGAGACGGGATAGTCCCGTTTTGTCGGGTGATCGGGTTATAAACGTTTGTGATTGTTTGCTGCCTGTATTGATAGGAAAAGTCAGGGTTGATGGTGAGTTCAAGCATTGTCCCAACCAACTCTCCAATGCTAAGTTCGATTCCTCCACCTATCGTTACTCCATAGTTCCATTTCCTTACAGCGCCCCCCACAGGATAATACAAAGTATTTAATTGAGTATTCAATTCTTCGTACTTCTTTAGGTTGGTACTCAGTGTATAATCACCCCGCAACCCAAACAAGTAGTAACCTTTCATAGCGTTGCTCAGGTCATATTTGCGCTTGCCACCAAGGATAACTGAGATGTTTTTGAATATAAATTCTTGGGCATCAGGGCGGAAAAAATTGCCGTTCAAATCGTAGAAGCCTTGGTTGCGGAGGGCGCTACCTTTTAGGTGGTAGCCTGCTTGCGCAAAAATCGAGAACAGTGAGGTCTCGTCGAGGCTTTCGGCGGAGATGGCACCGTGGTATTTGAAGAGCGGGTCTTGGTCGAAGCCGTTCCATTTTTGGACGCCCAGCGTGAGGCCGCCCTTGATGGTGTAGGCCGTGCCTTGGGCGCACAATTGGCTGATTAACAGTGTTAAAAGCACAACTGGCAGCAAGTATTTTACCTTCATGATTTTGCTTTTTTTGAAAAAAGAATGCAACACGTTTTAAAAAGCACAGCCAAACCTGACAGTTGGTTTGGCTGTGCTTTTTGCGCAGCAAATCTATGAAACAATTTACAGCGTCTCCCCAGTTTTTCCCGCTAACGCTCTCTCACTCTCTCACTCTCACCCGATAGCTCCTCTCACTTTACTCTTAGCTTCTGTCCAATGCTGATGGTATCGCTCGTCATGTTGTTGAGCTTTTTGAGTGCATCCACGGTGAGGCCGTAGCGGCGGGAGACGTTGTAGAGTGTGTCGCCCTTTTCCACCGTATGGAAAACTGCACCTGCCGGCTGGTCAGGCGTTGTTGGATTGGTTGTTGGCGTGTCGGGGTTGTCCGTTGTTGGGAATGGCGCCACATCGTCATCCTGCATGAAGCCGTCGTCGGGTAGCAGGGGTGGCATTGTTTGCGTGGGTTTTGGTTCGGTAACCAAGCGTGGGCGGTCGCCTTTGCGGATGTTGAATCCACGAAGTTTTAGGCGTTGGTTTGTTTGGACTTCGGTGTCATCGGGCACACGGTTCCGCCTATGGATGCGTTTCGCTTTTACACCGTAGAATTGCGAGATGTCGAAGATGGTTTCGCCTTCTTTCACGTAGTGCCATTTGCTGCCGCCACGCGCCCTGCAGCGCTTGGGCTGAATGAAGATTCGAGTGTCGTCGGAGAGTGGGCTGGTCACTTCAGGCAGCTTTTCGTTGTACCGTTCCAACCGCTTGACGGAGACCTTGGCTTTTTCTGAAATTTCGGCTACGGTCACGTTGTTTTTGGCAAAAATCACCCGGACGTCGTTCACCCGCCGGAGGTCTAGGCCAGCGATGAAATCTTTGTCCTTGGTAGGCCGCCCATCGGGGAAGTTATCGGTGGAAAGGCGGTCGTATTGGTACAGTTTGTAGGTTTCGATGATTTTGATGAGGAGGCCATCGTAGTTGCCAGCCGTGGCGTAGCCCGATGATTTGAGTCCCTTGGCCCAGCGTTTGTAGTCCGTGACATCCAAACGGAAAAGGAAGCCGTAACGATTGGCTTTTTTGGGGTCCCGCAGAAATTCGGAGTGGGCGATGAAGGAATCCTCGACATCCCTGTATTGGCGAAAACAGGATTTTATCAGGTTGCCAAACTGGTCGTAGTCGTCATCTTTGAGTTCATAAGTTTTGCCCGTCCAATCAGAATGGCATTTTATTCCGAAGTGATTATTAGCTTTGCGGGCCAGTTCGCTTTTGCCAGCATTGGACTCAAGCAGGGCCTGCGCAAGTTTGATACTTGCGGGAATGCCCGCACGGTCCATTTCGCTGACGGCGATTTTCTTGTACTGTTCGATATAAGCCAGAAAATCGCTACTTTGAGCGAAAATAGAAGCAGTGGCAAGGAAGGCAAGGGCAAAAACAAAGGATTTTTTGTACATGAGTTAGTTAGATTGAAATTTCGTATTCGGTGAAAAAGACATGTATCGGAGCTTGGAAATGAACGGCGGCAATGAAAAAACTATTGCCTTGGGCAATTTTGCCAGCCGTTTTTTTGCAAAGATAAAAACTGTAGCTTGTCTTTTTATTTCAGAAAAATCCCGATAAAGTTTCACATATTAGCTTCCTTGCATATTTTAGCGTCCAATTCTGAAAAAACGGGATTCTAATAGTTCTTAACCAACGAAACGCATTACCACACATATCAACTGTCCATTCAAAGCATGAACACTCAGACCCGTCGGTATTTATTCATTGATTACGAAAACCTGCTGCAGGTTAAGTTCAAGAAATTAGAGAAGGTTGCGTCTAAAATCTTCGTCTTCGTCGAATCCACACAGGAAACGGTTCCGCTTGCCCTTGTGCGCCAAGCGCAAAGCTCTGGCAAGAACATCCGTTGGATTGTGGTGAACAACCCCAACGGTGGCAAACTGAACTACCACATTGCCTTCATCATGGGCAAGCTCCACCAAAAGCTGGAAGACGACGTGGAGTTCGCCGTCGTGTCCAACGACCCAGAGTTTGACCCGCTCATCAGCTTTATCAATACCACTGGCCGCAGCTGCATCCGGGTAAAACGCAAGCAGGACGAAAGCTCCCTTTACGAAGAATCCAACCTGAATTACAGCAAGCCGCCAGAGTACGTGGACGAGTTTTCAATGAAAAACTTCCATGAAAACGGCGAAGATGATGATGACGGAATGCCCGTCATGGTCGAGGATGAACTGATTACCCGTACCGCCGAGGAGACCGTTAAGCGCCTCATCCGCTCTGGCAACCGCCCCGCAGAGATTTCAACTTTGAAAAATTATATACTTTTGCACAGTCAAGAAGTTTCCCTGCACGGAAATGTCGAGCGCATCATTCAAAAATTGAAGGATACGAAAGACATTGAAATCCAGAAAGGGGAAGTGATTTATAACTTTTAGACAATAGACAATAGACCCTAGATTGCCCTAGTCACTATCTATCGTCTATCGTCTAATTTCTAAAAGTCTAAAAAAGACGACTACGCAAAATGGAAGACATTAATGATTTACTAGATTCAGCCGAGGAGTCCATGAAAGGCTCCGTTGAACACCTTCAGTACGAGCTTACCAAAATCAGAACAGGCAAAGCCTCCTCCAACCTCCTCAATGACATTGCGGTCAACTACTACGGCACCATGACGCCCGTCAACCAGGTGGCCAGTGTTTCCACTGCCGATGCCCGCACCATCGTCATTCAGCCTTGGGAGAAAAGCATGCTTCGCCCCATCGAAAACGCCATCTTCGAGGCCAACCTCGGCATCACGCCGATGAACGACGGCGAGGTCATCCGCCTCACCATCCCAATGCTGACCGAAGAGCGCCGCCGTGACCTCGTGAAACAGGCCAAGCATGTTGGCGAAGAAGCCAAAGTCAGCGTCCGCAGCGTTCGCCACAAAGCGCTTGACACCATTAAAAAGGCGGTGAAAGATGGCTTTTCGGAAGATGGTGGCAAGGATATGGAAGACAGTATCCAAAATTTAGTGAACAAATACGTCAAGTCCATTGAACACTTCATTGAGGTGAAGGAGAAGGACGTGATGCATATTTGAGAAAAGTTAGCAGCTTGTCAGTTGGCAGTTTGCAGTCGGCTACTAACTAAATTGTCAAAGTCGAGCTTTAAAAATAAGAGAGGTGGTATCTTTTTCAAAATGCCACCTCTTCTGTTTATACCATAAACTGACTAAATATCTGCTAACTAGACTGCCCACTGCCCACTCAATAAAGTAACCGCCGCACCAACGGCAGCACCCGCTGCGCCCTATCCTCCTCATAATCAGCCACTTCCGCAATTTTTTCCACCACCTGTCCCTGCTTCGCAAGGTTCAGCATCCGCTCCCGTTCGGGTGCTGGGAAGCGGGAAAACGTGCGCCGCAGCAGCGGCAAGGTATCCCTGAAAATATCCTCGTTCAGGCCAGCCACCCAGCCATCGAGCAGGTTCCAGAGCGAGGAATTGTGGAGCAGCAGCAGGCCGCTGCCTTGCAGGAAACCTTCGAGCCATTGGGCAGCTTCCAGCGGCGGCGTGGCGATGGACAGCGAGTATTCCATGCGGATGGCCGTCTTCGCTTCCGACCTTATTTTTTTGTCAAATAATATACGGGTACAAGCACCTGTCAGAATGCCGTTCACCCGCAGGTTGTCGGCGATATGGGCGATACAATCGAACCACTGGCTGAAAAAAGCGGGGTCGTTGAGCAGCCCGAGTGCCCGGTTTACGCCCATCAGTTTTTCAAATGCCTCCCGGCTGGCATCCTCGTCAAGGTTGGCCACGGCAGCGGGAAGGCCGATGCAGATGCGGGGCATGAGGTGCTGCACCACCAGTTCCACCGCCCGAACGTCGGTGCCACGGGTGTTGCCGTAACGCACAATTTGCGCCAGCGGCGGCAGTGCCTCCATCAGGTGGTAAACATCGGTGGTGACGGCGGCGAGGTTCTCCAATTTGCGGAGCAACAAATCAAAAGCCGCTGGCAAATCAGCGTTCAGTACCTGCTTCACGAGCAGCGTGAGCGCTGGCAGCGCCGTGGTTTCTTCGGTTTTTTTGGTCAAAAAATTTACACAGGCTTCCTCCAAGGTATTGCCCCAAGCCCCTTTTTCGATGATGCGGATGGCAAAATCCGGCGACCATTTCAGCTTCCAAAACTCCTTGAAGCCCCCAGCCGATTGGTGGCGGTTCAGTTCCATTAGCCTGCCCCACGGGATGTCGAGCAGGCTCAGGCGGTGCAGCAGGTGGCTTTTCAGCCGCCCCGATTCTTCCCGAAGGTCAATGCCACCTTGTGGTGTAGCGGCAGTAGCGCCCAGCCATTCCTCGTCGGTGTTTTCCCAATATTTGGTCAGTCGAGCGGATTTTACGGCCTGCTCGATGTCTTTTTGCAGCGGAACGGTTGGGATGTCGTCGGGTACACTGCCCACTTTTTTGCCCGTAATCAGCTTATTTTCAATGAGTTGCAGTTTTTCCAAATCGCCTTCGCAGATGGTGGTGACGGCGGCCTCCCGCAATTCGTCAATGCCGGGCAGGGCCAACCCCCGCATCGCCGCTAGCGTCTCCGCCAACCGGATGGCCTCAATGACATTTGCGGACGAAGCATCGAGGTCCTCTTTGCGGAGCAAGATGGCCACCTGCACCATCCAGTGGGTGGCGGCATTTTTTCCTTCGGAAAAAATCAGTTCGTACCAAGCCGGGGAGACGATGCCCGCCCGGTAGCCGCTCTGGAACGTGAGCCGGTCGTAGCTCCAGGGAATCCAAGTGGCCGTGGTCTTTATTTTTTTGATGCCTTTCAAAAGCGCAGCATCGTGGCTGGCTTTTATTTTTTCAAAACCCTCCAACGCTGGCACATGCCATGCCCCGCACACGATGGCGATATTTTGAAAACCGTCTTTCGCAGCCTGCCGCATGGACTGCCGCATGTGCGCTTCCCGCAGCAGGGTGCGTGGGCTTTCCTCGGTTCCTTCCCGCAGGGCAGTCATCATCTTCGCAATGGCGGCGAAAATCTCCGCCCCATTCCCAGCGCTCTCGAACATGGCTTCCCACCAGCGCTCGCTGTCGGTGTAGCCTGCCAGCGTGGCGAGGTGCGCCATCGGGTCGGCCCGGAAGGCCCGCTCTTCGGGCGTCATTTTTTCCAAAAACTCCAGCACCGCTTGCGGGTTTTGTCGCTCCGCCTCATCGAGGGCGAAATTGGCATCCACCCCCAAATCCATGAACCGGACGGGGATGCATCGCTCCATCGCCCAACGGATGGCCTGCCACTCCGGCGAGAACTCGGCGAAGGGGAGGTAGCTGGCCCGCCCCAAGTCCTTGGGGTCGTAGATGAGCATGGCGACGGGGGGAGTCAGGGATTGACGATTGACGATTGACGATTGACGATTGGGGGCATCTGCTTCGGCCTCTTCAATCTTCAATCGTAAATCGTAAATCGTAAATAACCCTTCAGCATCGGCGGGTGCTTCCACCAAAAGGCAGTCGGGTGGATTGGCTTCGAGGGCCGAAAGGACGGCTTTGGTGGAGCCGGGGCCGTGGTGTCGGATGCCGAGGAGGTGGTGCATTAAAAAATGGAGTAGGGCTTTTTTACGGCATTGATCAGCCGTTTTTTCATATCGGGAATGGCCATTTTTTTGACCATTATCGGAGAGTCTGCCTGAAAATTTATATCGTCAAAATAAACGACTGCCTTTAGTGGGATTGTTGGGTTAGAATGCGGGTATTTTACCTCGTAAGCATCTAGCATGAGACTTAGTGGCATAATTTCTAACAAGAAGTATATATCCACAAAATCCTTTAGTCGCTGCCCGCTTTGGGATATGGCATTCAGTTTCATGGCTGAGATATCCGTAATGGAAGCTAAACGGAGACTGCCATCTAACAAAAGCGGCTCGACAAGCGGATAGGCATGGGTGATAAAGTCAGTTTTTATGCCTGAAATTGAACCGATAAGTGTGTTGATACCAAGTTTGTCAACTTCAAAATTATAAGTGGAAATCAAGTGTTGTTGGAGTGGTTCAACCTCGAAGGGGGCAATAGAAAATAAGTCGAGGTCTATGGAAAGGCGATGCCCAATTTGCAAAGCCAACGAAGTGCCACCTACCAAAAAGTATTCGGCAAGCTTTGGGTCAGCTTGAAGCGTTTCTAGCAGTTCAAGCGTGAGTGGAGGAATTATTTTGGGCGATTTAAGCAGCATTGAATTCCGAATCAACAAATATCTCTGTGAAGTTTTTTTCCTTGCGGTCAAGTTGTTTGCTGTTCCGAGCTACTTCAAGGACTGTAGCCTTGCCGTAAAACAAAAGCATCTCTTTCCACTCTTTCAAGTTCCCCCTTTCGATGATACGCTCAATTACGATTTTTTTTGAACCAAGATAATCGAAACCGACAAGGTCGAACTCCCATAACAGGTGCTTTCTTATTTGTGGAACTATGCTTTGTCTTGCGACCATATTGCTGAATATTAGCTTCCAAAGATACCAAATTTCTACGAATTACAAGTCGCCATTTTCTTAGCCAATGGATTCAAACAACCTATTTCAACTTCCTTTTTTTATGAAAAAACTGACCATCCTTGCCTTGCATTTTGCAGAGCAAAAAAAAGCGAAGCGACTATATCATCGCTTCGCTTTTTTACTTCGTAAAAATGGAGGTAAAAACCTACTGCACCACCAACTTCAAGCGCCCCGCAGGCTGTCCGTCCATTTCAAAAATGACGAAGTAAAGCCCGCTCACAAACGGCGCATACATCTGGCGGGTGGAACGCAATGCGGACAGGTAATACTGCTCCTTGGCTATAATCCTACCATCGGCAGCGACGACGGTGGCTTTGATTTTCCCCGCTTTTTTCAATGAAAAAGCAACCGAAATTTCTTGGCCAGACCTTGTTGGGTTTGGATAGAACTCCACTGCCTCCAGGTTGCTGCCCGCTTCCACCGTACCCGTGAAAAGGCCATAAACCTCATAGCCAAACACATGCTGGCAGCCTATGCCATCCGTGATGGTTACGATATAGTCGCCCGGCGGCACGCTCATCAAGGACTGGGTCGTAGCACCGTTGTTCCACTGAAAATTAAAGGGGCCAGCAGCGCCAGTCACACTGGAAATCACCACGGAACCATTGGAGGTGTTCATGTACGAAGCATTGGTGACGTTCACCATCGGCATAATGGGGCCGGGGCTTTGAATGTCGAAACTCGCTGTGGAAGTGCAGCCTGCCCCGTCCGTCACGGTGACGGTGTAGTTGCCTTCGTAAAGGTCGTCGTTGATGCGGGTCGTGCTGCCGTCACTCCAGAGATAGTGGAATGGGGCTTCTCCGCCCGTGATGTTGAGTTCGATGGAGCCGTCCACGAGGTAGGCGCAGGACATGTCAGATACCTGTGCGCCAATGCCAATTGGCGCAGGCGTTGTAATATTGTAAACCTGCACCAGTGGGCAGCCGCCGGAGCCATCCGTGATGGTGACCCGGTACTCGCCAACTGGCAAAAGGAAGATGTCTTGGGAAGTAGCGCCGTTGCTCCAGTGGTAGCTTAGGGTGCCGTTTCCGCCAGTGGCAGTCAGGTCAATGCCACCGTTGGGCTGACCGCTGCAATCGGTAGTTTGCACAAATGCGGAGGCTGTGATGGTCGTATTGTTGTCAATGATAAAGCTGCCCGCCGTGCTGCCCGGCACTACTTGGGTCATGTTTTGATGAACGACGAGTTTGTCGGTAACAGATCCTGTGAAACTTAGCGTAGTACTGCTGCCGATATTGCCGGAGGCAATAAATTTCAACTGGCAAATAGCCGTGCCGTCCGCTGCCGTAATACCTGCCGAGTTTTGAGAATTGACCCAAACAAAGCTCAATTTGCCATTGTTGGCTGCCGCTTGGCCGATACTGTTGTTCGTCAAACCAACGAGGTTGAAATTGGAAGCTGACAAGAAATCGAGCACGTTGGCGTCCCACTCCAGCGTGAACTGGAATCCCCGAATATTCTGGAAATCTGCCACGCTGAGGTGAAAAGTGACGGTGTCGCCAGGGTTACAGGCGTTGAGGTTTTCCAGTGAAAAACTGGTATTGAGGGCGGGCGGCGTTGCCGTGGACGGGTCGGCTACATCGCCGATTTTTACCCCAAAGAAATCTTGGTTTACTAATGAATCCTGAAGATTTGATGCGGTGATACTCTCTGGAAATTGGGGAGAGAACGGATGTGTCGGAATAGGGAAAACATAATTTTTTGGCACAAAGCGCCAAGAGGTGCTGTTCGGGAAATTGGGCACAGTGCCAAAAAGCACATCCCGAATGGCCGCCAAGTCGGGGAACGTGATGATAGTGTCCGCATTCGCATTGGCGGCGATGAGGCGGTAGGGGTCGGTTATTGGTTGGCTGTTGTTGAGGTGCTGCGCAATGGCGATCAGGTCCACCACCGTTATGCCTTCCTTGTGGTTGATGTCTTTGTGGGGGACTACCTCGTAGGTGGAGCCAGAGAGGAGGCTGCCGCAACTGTAATTGCCGCTAGCATCGGTCACATCGGTGCTGATGGATGCTGCCTGCACATTTACATCTGGCACCGGTGTCCCGTTCGGGCGGGTGATTTTGCCGCCGATGGCCAACGGGGCAGTGTTTTGGAAAATAAGGAAACCAGCGCTGCCGCCGATGTCGAGGGTGTTTACGCTGAATTCGCCGTAGGGATAGCCGTTGAAATCGCCATTCTGCCATTCTGGAGGGCCGCCAACGAACATATCATACAGTGTGTAAACGGCATTGAACGGCTGTGTGGAAGTGGACAATGGGTCGAGACCGCCACCGTTACCGATGGTGAACATGTAGAGGTCTTTTGCCTCGTCCACCAGGAATCCGAAGTCATCCACGGTTTGTGCAATATCGGAAATATCCCCATTGGAGAAATAAAATCGCACCTGCACTGGGTTGGCGATGGCGTTCGCCCCGGTGACCTGCCAATAGCGGTTGGCCACTATCCATATTTCCATGTCGATGTAATCGGCACCGGAGAGGTTGAACCCACCCGTGCCGAAAGTTGGCAGTGTGCCTGCCTTGACGTTCAACCCACTACCAATGGAGCCGATGTTCTGCCCATTTTTTTTGATGGAAAGCAGAATGAGGTTGCTGGTACTGTTGTAGTAATGCGTCCAGCCTTGGGCGTCAGTGCATTCCGCATTGGCGAGCAGCACCTGATTCGGCGTGTTGATGACTTCAAGTGTGGTGAGGTCGCACTGGGCATTGGCAAAGCCAGTGAACGCTCCAATCAGGATAATGACGAGTGTAAAAAATCTCATGGGTTTTCGATTTCTGAGTTTGAGAATATTTCAAAAAATGTAAATACTATACTTCTACCCTGTTTAGGGCATTTTGTTTCATGGAAATATCGGTAATATGTGTAGTTTAATCTGTCCTTTTGGCGGTTTTCCCGAAAGGAAATAGTGCAGGGGGAGTCGGCACATGGCCGTACATTGAGCCGCAATTTACGAAAGCCCGAGCCATATTTACAAAAAAAGCATTCAAACTAACTGGATAACGGTATGATTTACGGAAGTTGATAGAAGGTTTTTAAAGGTTTATAAAAGGTTGATTTTCCCCGCACGGCGACAACCTGCCATCAACCCTTATCAACCCTCTAAAACCCTTATCAACCATGGAACTACAGCTACTTTTTACCGATTTTGCGGAGCAACTAAAAACGCAAAGCCCGCTCGACTGGGCCATCACGTTCACCTCGCTGGCCTATATCTGGTTGGCGGCGAAGGAGCGCCCTATTTGCTGGGTTTTCGGCATTGTGAGCTGTGGGCTTTGGGCTTGGGCAGATTTTTTCAACTACAATCTTTGGGTGGATGGCCTGCTGCAAATCTTCTACGTGGCGATGGGGTTCTGGGGGCTTTACGCTTGGCAATCGGGGCGGGAGGAGGCTGGTAGCAAAATCCGAGTTTGGCCGCTAAAGCGACATTTCAGCTTGATTTTGGTCGGGCTGGCACTGGCGGTGATGTTGGGATTTTTTTTTAAAAAATACACGACCACCTCTTTTCCCTACGCCGATGCGCTCATCACGGCCTTCTCCATCATCGCCACGATTCTGACCATCAAAAAAATACTGGAAGGCTGGGTGTACTGGGTGATTTTCGATGCGCTCGCCATCGTTTTGTTTTGGCTGAAAGATGCCGTGCTGATTTCCTTCGTAATGGTCGTTTACACGCTGATGGCAGCCTACGCTTGGCGACAATGGCGGCAGAAATTGACGGCCTGACGCCTTTGTTTTTTTGTAAAAACCTGCTTTCTAAGCCTCGGTGTAGCTACCTTAGCCGAATGAAAAAGCAAATATTCCTGACCGTCGTGGCCTTGTTGTTCCAGTCGCATTTTTTGCTGGCGCAATTTACCCTCAATGGCTCCGCCGTGCAGATAAACGATACCTGCTGGACGCTGACCCCAGCGCAAAACACCCGGGTCGGCTCCATTTGGAACGAGACCAAAATTGACCTCAACAACTCCTTTCAAGTCATCATGGAACTGTACCTCGGCTGCAAGGACGCAGACGGAGCGGACGGCATCCTCTTCGGACTCCAGCCCGTGAGCACGAGCATCGGCCAATCGGGCGAGGGGATTGGCTTTCAGGGGGTGTCACCGTCGGTGGGGATCGAGTTCGATACTTGGCAGAACACCAACCTCGGCGACCCTGCCTACGACCACGTGGCCATTTCCAAAAACGGCGTCCTCAACCACGGCACGTCCAACAACCTCGCTGGCCCCGTGCAGGCCAATGCCTCGAAACAAAATATCGAAGACTGCGATTGGCACAAGCTCCGGGTAAACTGGGACGCCGCTGCGAAGACCATCGAGGTCTGGTTCGATTGCAACAAGCGCCTCACTTACACGGGCGACATTGTCAACGAGATTTTCGGCGGGAACCCCAATGTTTTCTGGGGATTCACCTCAGCCACGGGCGGTGCCAACAACCTCCAGCAGGTCTGCTTCAGTTACACCACTTTTTTGGATAAATTCGACGATGTGGTTATTTGCCCGGGCGGGCAATACCAAATCGCCCTCAGCGGCGGCGTGGAATACCACTGGACACCCGCCACTGGCCTCAGCAATCCGAACATCGCCAACCCGATTGCGAAGCCCGATGAAACGACCGATTACCAAGTGGAAGTGATTGATGCCTGCGGCAACCAGTTCTTCGATACCATCAATGTGGCGGTGGATGGCGATACGGTTTTCTTCGACCTCGGCGTGGACACGATGATTTGCGAAGGTGCGTCGCTGCTGCTTGATGCTACGTCCACAGGCACTACTTCAGTGGATTACAAATGGTCGAACGGACAGACCACCCCGACCATTTCCGCAGGACAAACGGCACTCTATGCCGTCACCGTTACGATTGACAACTACTGCGTGGCCGACGACCGGAAGGCCATCACGGTCACCCCATTTCCGAAGGTAAACCTGCCTACTGACACCATCCTTTGCCTCGAACAGCTACTCCAACTCGATGTGAGCAATGGCATCGGCGAGTACCTTTGGCAAGACGGCCTGACGGAGCCTGAGCGGACTATCATATCGCCCGGAATTTACTCTATTGCAGCGTCAAATATTTGCGGAGCAAAAGAAGCCAGCATCACGGTGGGCTACGAAGACTGCCGACAGGTGTATTTTCCGAACGCATTTTCTCCGAACGATGATGGCATCAACGACGTGTTCCTTCCCTTTGATGGCGGGGATGTGAGCGTGGTACATTCCTTCAAAATCTTTGACCGTTGGGGTGGATTGGTGTTTCAGTTTTACAATTTCAAACCCAATGATTTTGCCGCAGGCTGGGATGGTATTTTCAAAGGTAAAAAGGCTAATCCCGGCGTGTATGCTTGGTTTGCGGAGGTGGAGTTTCGGGACGGGAAGCGGGAGCTGAAAAAAGGGGAATTGACCTTGTTGCATTGAGGTTCTACAAAGGCAATTTTATATGCTGAGATAATAAGTTTATAATGGCTGTTAGCTATTGGCTCTTTGCTGTTGGCCAATAGCTAAAAGCCAATGGCCAACAGCAAAGAGCTATTTCACCATGAGGTCTTTTTATGCCCTTTTAAAGCGTAATATAGAATCATTAAATAACAGGGTATCAATATCAAATATGCCATCTTATGGCCAATGCTCTCAATATCAGCGAGACGGCCATAGACTAGGGGCAGGAGCGCTCCACCGGCAATGGCCATCACCATCAGGGCTGAACCAGTTTTTGTAAAATTACCCAATCCGTGAATGGCAAGGGGCCAAACCGCCGGCCAAACCAGCGCATTGGCGAGGCCGAGCAAGGCAATGAAAAGTACGGAAGTATAGCCGTCCGTCAGCAAGACCAACAGGCTGAAAAGGATGCCGACTATGGCCGAATAGGTGAGCGCCTTTGATTGGGAAATAAACCGGGGTATGGCCACAATTCCGAAGATATAGCCAACTACCATGGCCCCAAGCGTATAGGAGGTGAAATTTTTCGCAACGGACAAAGGGATGCCCTGCGATTGACCATAAGTTCCGATGGTATCACCAGCCAGCACTTCCACGCCCACGTAAAGGAAGAGGGTTATTACGCCGAGCACCAAATTGGGAAACCCGAAAATGCTGGTCTTACCGCTCGAATTGCTTGCACCTTGCACTTGGTCTTCATCCTGTTCCTGCTCGATTTCGGGCAGTGGCGAAAAACGGATCATCAGCGCCAGTCCCACCAATACCGCTGCCATTAAGGTGTAAGGCGTTACGACCCGCAAGGCCAAGTCGTCCAATCGGGCTACTTTTTGCACGGCATCCATCGTGAGCAGTTCCTGGGTCAAAACATCAGCATCAGACAGAACCACGGCGCCAAGGATGATCGGCGCAATGACCCCTGCCAGCTTATTGCAGATGCCCATGATACTGATACGCTGGGCTGCACTCTCAATAGGCCCAACTATTGTGATGTAAGGGTTTACAGCGGTTTGCAAAATGGACAAGCCCGTTCCGATGACAAAAAGGCCAATCAAGAACATCAGGTAAGTCCTCGTTTGTGCCGCAGGGATGAATAAAAGCGCACCTACCGCCATGACCAGCAAACCGAGCATGATGCCCTTTTTGAAGCCTGTTTTTTTCAAAATCCAAGATGACGGCAAGGCTGTGACGAAATAGGAAACATAAAAAGCAAAGGCAACCAGCAGCGCTTGGAAAGTAGTGAGTTCGCAGGCAATTTTCAGGTAAGGAATCAGGGTGCCATTGAGCCAAGTGACGAACCCAAATACAAAGAACAATACACCGAGAATGACGATGGGGATGAGGTTGGATTTTTTTGACGACTGCATTTTTATTAAAGTTGGCCAGTGAATTTTTCACATCGCTTACGTAGGTAGCAGCTGTTTGTGCAAACTGCAAGCGCTCCGTTTTGTGATTCTGAGCGGAAAGCTAATAGCAGAATGTTGGACAACCAAATATTGGACACAAGAAAAAGAACTTTTCCAAAACAGGGGGCAAAGTGTGAATCAGTGATGAATTCATGGAAGCGGAAATCCTCGGCTTCTGGATGTACGGCGAAACGACCAAGGCACTGATTGGGCTTGGTGTCACAATAGTTGCCACCTTGATTTTGATGAAAAGCTGGAACCAGGTGAAGGGGAGTATGGTGGAGTGATTTTTATGGTCTTCCGACCTACCAAACGGACTGTATTTCCTCCGTTTTCAGGTCGGAGAAGTGCCTGTCGTAAAACGGTTCGTGGTGCAGCGTTGACTCAACCTATGCCAGCTTTTTTCATTTTCTAACGAATATTTAAGTCCGCCGCCCCAACCATTGAGGACTTCCTGCCTGTATCTTTGACCAAAAGAAACTCGGCATGATGACAAGACTTACCATAATCCTCGCATTTGCATTTACCCTCGGCCAGTCCTTCGGCCAGTCGCAGCATTCCGTGGCACGGCAATGGAACGACGTCGTGCTGGAAGGCATCTCCGGCGACTTTGCCCGACCGACCGTTCACGCCCGCAACCTCTTCCACACCAGCATCGCCATGTACGACGCTTGGGCCATTTATAGCGGCACCGCCGATACCTACCTCCTCGGGAAAACCGTTCACGGCTTCAAGAACACACTCGCAGTTGTGCCAACCCCGGTGGACGTAAAAGCCGCACAGGAGGAAGCCATGAGCTACGCCGTTTATCGGCTCATGAAGCATCGCTTCGCAAAATCGCCCCGGGCCGAGCTGCTTTTCGAAGATATGGACAAACTCATGGTTTCCTTGGGCTACGACCCTAGCTATGCCAATACAAACTATGTTTGCAGCCCTGCTGCAATGGGTAATTTCATCGCCCAAACCATCATCGAATATGGCCTGCAAGATGGCTCCAACGAGGCTAACGGCTATAAGAACCAGTATTATGAGCCTGTGAATCCCGCTATGCCAATTGCACTGCCCGGCAACCCCAATTTCGTGGACCTGAACCGCTGGCAACCGCTCCAAATCGAGCAGATAATTGACCAGAGCGGCAACCCCATTGCCGGCGGTGTACAGCCTTTCCTCAGCCCTGAATGGGGCAATGTGCTGCCCTTTTCGCTCCAACCCAGCGATGCCAAGGTTTACAACCGGGACGGCCACAATTACATCGTTTACCACGATCCCGGCCCACCTGCCTACTTAGATACCACGGCCAGCAACCCCATTTCCGAAGAATTTAAGTGGAACCACGAACTGGTCTCCGTCTGGTCGTCCATGCTCGACCCCACCGATGGCGTGCTTTGGGACATATCCCCCGCTTCCATCGGCAATACCCAAAGCTACCCCACCGACTTCGCTGGCTACCAAGATTTTTATGATTTGGAAAACGGCGGCGACAACAGCCCCGGTCGCCCATTGAACCCAAAGACTGGCCAGCCGTATGCGCCGCAAATCGTGCCACGGGGTGATTATGCCAGGGTATTGGCAGAGTTCTGGGCGGATGGGCCGACCAGCGTCACTCCACCGGGCCACTGGTTCGAGGTTTGGAACTACGTGAACGACCAGCCGAGCCTCGTGCGCAAATGGCGGGGAGAAGGCCCCGAACTCCCTGCGCTGGAGTGGGACGTAAAATCCTACCTCACCCTCGGCGGCGCCATGCACGATGTGGCCATCACAGCTTGGGGCATCAAGGGCTGGTACGATAGCAGCCGCCCTGTGACGGCGCTTCGGGGGATGGCCGAGTTGGGCCAAAGCAGCGACCCCAACCTGCCGAACTACCACCCCGGCGGACTCAAGCTGATTCCCGGTTTTGTTGAAATGATTACGGCGGGCGACTCACTGGCTGGCCAGCAGGGCGAGTACATCGGGGAAGTGAAACTGCTCGCTTGGCGTGGACCGAATTATATCACCAACCCCGTTTCCGACGATGCGGGTGTGGGCTGGATCCGGGCAAAATTCTGGTGGTCATACCAACGGCCTACCTTTGTATCGCCGCCGTTTGCGGGATATATTTCCGGCCACAGTACCTACAGCCGTGCGGGTGCCGAGGTGCTTACCGCCATCACTGGCGACCCTTATTTTCCGGGTGGAATGGGAACTTTCGATTGCCCCCAAAATGAGTACCTCGTCTTTGAGGAAGGCCCCAGCCAAGGCTTGGTTCTCCAGTGGGCCACCTACCGGGATGCCAGCGACCAATGCAGCCTGAGCCGCATCTGGGGCGGTATCCACCCACCGATGGACGACATCCCGGGGCGTTTGATTGGGATGGAAATAGGGCCAGAAGCGGTGGCTTTTGCGGAGCAATTTTTCAAGAAAACGACTACCCCGCCTAGCTATGTCGGCGGCCTCAATATTTACCCGAACCCCGCCAATTGTTTGGTGCAGGTGGAATATGTTTGGGAGGGTGAAATGCCCGTGGATATTTATGCCCGGGATGGCAGGTTCATCAAATCCACCAACCTGGATTTCAGCAACAACCGTGCGCTGCTGGACATCATGGATTTAAATGCTGGCGTGTATGTGGTCGTGGGTCGTGACGGGAATGGCGGGAAGCGGGTGTTTGAGGAGAAGTTGGTAAGGGAGTAAGTCTCGATGCCATAGAACCCAGCATGTGCCAGCGAAATCAACCCCGTGAACCCGGCGGAGAGGTTCAGGCTTTGCGCCAGCAAGGTGGAGAAGCAGATGAAGATGAGGAGGTGGAGGAGGTGTTCCATGGCGGATTAGGGTAAGTCGTTTATGATTTGTTGCACCTTTGCCTTCAGTGGCGGCAGGTTCAGCTTTACAACGTTCCAAATGGTAATATCGTCAACGCCGAAATACTCGTGAATCACCAAATTGCGCAGCCCTATTATCCTAGCCCAAGGGACATCGCCGTTCCTTTTTAGCAAATCTTCTGAAAGCCTGTTGCTGGCCTCCCCGATGACTTCCAACTGCCGGAGCGTGGCGTTGAACATCATGGAATTGGAGACAAAGCCCTCTAAATCCACCCCTTGGGTGTAGGATTCTATGGCTTCGATAGCATCCAAGATATGGAGAAGCCGCACCTTGTCACCCAACCTATCGTGCATAAATAAGCCGTTTTTCCTTTTCGATGATGGGCCGGACGTATTTGGACAGCCCCCTTTCCGAAACCAAGTCCACCTTCTTGACCAGCAATTGCTGCAAATCCAACTGCATCTGTATGAACTCAAGCCCGATGGGCTGGCTATAGTCCAACTCCACCAACAGGTCAATATCACTTCCTTCGGTCGCATGGCCACGGCCGTAGGAGCCGAACAAATAAGCCTTCAAGACGGGTTGCCCTGAAAAATAGTCGGCTATCAGCTTGAGTTGTTGCTTGTTAAGGTTCATGCTGCTTTTTCATGGTAGGGGTCAGCTGTTGCGGAGCCTTTCTTTCATCGGTACAATGCCATCCCATCCATCGGGATTGCTAAATGTCTCGTACCAAGTTTCTGGGAAATAATCGTAGTCGTCCCGCCCAGACTTGCGCTCCCATGCCCTTTCGGGCAGGTAGAGCAGCGATTCGAAGGTAAATTCCTTGGGCATCCTTTTTGGGTTCTGTAAAACCGACTCGTAAAATGCACGGCCATTGGCGACCACGGCGCAGCGGGAGTACAGGAAGTCGTCCACCGAGAAATACTTTTCAACTTGCGGGGCATACCGATTACTGCCCAACAGCACGGCGAAACGCTTACCGTCAAGGGCGTACAGCTTCTCGTTCAGCAAATCATGGAACCTAAAGATATCGGCCTTGTCGAACTCACTGAGGGCCTGCACAGCAGGTGCCAGCACATCTTCCCTATTTGGCTGTTCCCAGTCAAGCATGGCAATGATGGCCCAAAATTGCGCCTCGTCCATGCCGCCAGCATGAAGGCCGTTTTCTGCCTCAATGCGCAGCATGGCCTTGGGGTACTTGGCCTTCAAATCCTTCAAAAGGGAAGGAACGACATCATGCAAGGGCATTTCTAACAAGGTGGTCATGATTTTTATTTTATGTTCAAAACTACTAAAAATTTCAGTGGTTCAAGGAAATTCATTTGTCTTTATCAATATGTTGATGCCAGAAAGATATTGCTCCCGCAAGCCTTTTACCAAGGCAGGGTTGGCGGCACTCAATGGCAGTCTTATGGCAGTATTCATTGGTTGCGTTTTTTTACAAAGATAGGGGAAAGGACAAGCTTTGACAAATTTTGTCCCGACCGAGGTCGGGATGTCAAAGCTCCACCTTTTTCAAACGCTTGCGACTGATGCCCAACAGAAAGACAGCATGTCATGCTAAGCAAGCCTGCTGCTTTGCTTATGCCTGTCAGAGAAAGGCCGATATAAGGTTCTAGTCGGAGACTGTGAACCAGCGTTTTGGGAGAAGACGCTGTGCGAGTGGCACTGTCAATTCAGCCGGTTCATCCCTTCTATTACCCGGTAAGGCTTTCTGAAAAACGCATCCACCGTTTTATTGAATTGGTCTTTGTAATTAATCGGCGTAGAATGCCCCGAACCGGGAAGCAGCCACAAATCCGACTTCGGAATGGGTTCCGCAATCAATAGCGTATGCTTTGGCAAGATGACATCATGGTCACCACCGATGACCAGCGTCGGTAGGGGAAAGGGAAAGATTTGACAAATTTTCGGGGTTACCAGCAGCGAAACTGACGACAAGCGGTGCTACTAGAGAATTTATACACGCACGTCTTGAGACGTGCCGATACTGGTGTCCGGTCGGTACCGTAACCAGCGTTTCGTTTTTATTTGAAGGGAAGACTGATTGCCAGCGGAGAATCTGTTCCAGCGGAGCCAGCGTTTTGGGGGAAGACTTTGTTCCAGCGGGGTTCAAGTTCGTTGATGTCCATCCAGAAATATTTAATAATATGCCTCCAATCGATTTGCTCCCTTCAGTAAAGTAAACTGTAAAGACATAATATTCATTATTATTTGCTGGGTTAGGGGCAATTACAGCAGACTGGGTAGAAGATGAGTTTCCATTCAAGCCATCAGTCTATGAAGCCCTTTGAATATTATTGCTATCCCAAACAAACCGGCCATCAGTATAAAATAGAAGGTTTCCGTTTTCATCAGAAATGCTAGCGCACCCTTCACTAGTTTTTATCTGAAAACCTGATGTAGGGATAGGATTTGAAGTTGAGAAATCCAAACCTGCTCCTTGACCAAAAACCCAATTTTGGTTAATTTTATTCATTTTTTAATTTTATTCTTAGAAAAAATACTTGAAGTATTGCATGTTAGGATTGTCAACTAGAATCCATTAATCCAAAATATATGATTCAGAATTTTCAGTCAAGCTACCCCTTCTTTTGGATAATTATTGCGTACTGTTTCGAATTTAATACAAATGCAGAGTATGCTTTTAAAATACCCAAAGGTGCATTGGGTGATTTATTTCGCCTACATCTTTTTTTGCGACATGGCTTATATTATTATTGCTTATTAAATCAAATTTGTATCCCTTACGTCAAGCAATATTATTTGCTTCGTTGAGTCACTTCTTAAAACAACTCTTATGAAATGATTCTTCATTAACTTCTTTGCGATTTCATATGCATCAGACAAATTCTTATTTTTGATTAAACGAAGCCAAGTATACAATGACAAAAAGGAACCATCACCATGTTTGCTTTTTGTTTCAATAACGCTATGAGAAATTATGCCACTTTTGACTTTTATCGTCTTTGGAAAAAAATCAAAAGCCATTGTCATAATAAAAAACCTTTTATCATCTTTTTCCAATTCCAAAGGTATTGCTTCTTCTTTAAATTTCCATATTTCCCTTACATCATTATAAGAAACCAATTGCAACCATCTTTGGGTAATCAAAGGCATATTGATTTCAAAGGAAGGCTCTGAAAACATTTTTTGCAAAAGACCTGTCTTTAGAGTTCCGGTAATCCAATTTACGAGTTCAACTTCTTTCTCTAATTGTTCCATTTTAGTTGGAAGACGATATATGTTGTTGCCGATTCCCCAAAAAGCCCATAAGTAGCCATTCTCTTCTTTATATTTTTCTTTTTGTTCGTCGGTAAGTAGACTTGCTTTTGAAGGAATACCTTCACCACCATCAACTTTTGAGGATGAAAGCCAGCTACGGTTGACAAATTCAATCCCAATACCAGTTTTATTCATTCCAGGGGCATGGTTTTCCCATTCTATCAAATCATTAAATTGCAGGATTTTTGCATCTTTAGTTACGGATAAATGAGAGGTAAGATTATTTGAACCGTCAAACCCATTACCAGAATCAGATGCTGTTTCGTGAAGTACTAAATGGATAATATCAGAGTGGCTCCTGAAATTATTAATATTTTTATTGTGATTTACAGCAGTGTTTTTTTTCCATTGTTTATGATTTTCAACATTTGAAATGCCAGAGTCATATTCCAGCATATTAATAACAATTGTATCCGACCTAGTTGGAGTGAATGCGTTTATTTTTTTTACAATAATTACTTTTTCATTCTCATCCAAATCTTCGGTAAAACCTGAATTGTCAACTTCATTGTCAGGCTCATCACTGTTCAGAGGCTCTTCATTCACCTGCGGTTCTTCCTGCTTTTGTTTTTGCCCTTTTGGTTTAATCCGTTTCAACTCCCAACCAACTTTTGCTGGAATCAATTTCCTAGTACCCTTCTTTGTACGAATCAGCGCCTCCCCATTGATAAAAGATTCTACCACTCCAGACCAAGCAGCCTCTTCACTCCCATATTGACGACGTAATACACAATCCCCTACTTGGATATCCAAATCTCTTTCAAAAGGCAAGGACTCAAAGAAATCAGCCAAGTTTCCTGATTGTAACTCAGGAAATTCTTCCTCATAGGATTCCATGAGCGATTCAATCGAAGTGAATGAAGGTACAAAAGCATCTAAAGCCATAACGAATTTATTTTCAGTTTGAATTTTTGTGACTGGGACGATGATATACGGCTTCAAAAGTTGCTGAATATCAAGTGTCCCTAATCCATAACGTGATTTCTCTCTCAAATCGTCAGTTGCAGGATCAATGCAAGCGTTGGCTAGTTTAGCCCTTACTTCTTCAATAGATAGGGGGATTTCGGATGCTTCATAAAGCAAAGCAATTGCCCCCGTGACGTATGGTGCGGCCATGCTTGTTCCTGTCTTGGATGTCAATTCTCCTCTTGAGCTATTCTGGAAAGGAGAAGATGATTTTGCTGCAACGATGCCCACGCCCGGTGCAGTCAGATACGGTACTTGCCTTCCATCCCATGTTGGGCCGACGCTACTGAAAAAGCCAATCTTGCCGTCGTTAGGATTGATGGCACCTACGGATACACTGAAATGATTGTTACAAATTGAGCCAGTTGTCATCTGGCTGTTTGCTTGGTATTTTGGAAACCGGCTTTGGTTGTTTGGGCCAGATGCTTTGTCACGTTCTATCCACGTTCCGATTCGACCGGATACTATTTTTTCACCTTTTAGTACAATTTGCCATCTCCCAGGACTCGCATTTTTATCCAGAATGATAAACACTTGACTTAGCCCCGTTGAAGGCTCATTATTTCGCAGATAGATTCTTCCAATTTCTATTTCACCTATATCGTGAATTTTGGACTTGCCCAAACCTTGTTCCTTTAAAATTATATTGTTGTTAGGAGAAACGATACTCACTGTAATTTCATCTTGTGATTCGTACCAAACTTCAATTTCGTTGGCTGTCATGTCCTTATCGGAAATTAACCATTCCAAGGCGAATTCTTGCCCTTGTACCAAAGTTCCACTGCTATGCGTCCTTCCAGTATAGTAATTCCCACAGCTTTGAACTACGGCCCTATCCTTTTTCGAGGTTACCAGGTGGTCAATAGCTTGCTCAATTAGCGAAAGACCCATATGTGCATCCCCGTGGCTCCCAACACTCATGTTTATCACAAGCGGTTGATTGCCTGCTGTCTTGTCCAAGAAATGGATGGCATCAAATACCCTTGAGGATTCTCCCAACCCCATTAAATCTTTAAACTCCTTGGTGGCTAGATGTACAGCAATGATTTCCGCCGCTGGGGCTACCCCTGAAACTCCTACAAAGCCATTCCCCGCAGCAATGTCTAAAACATGTGTACCATGCATCCCTTGATGGAAAATATCGCTTTTACCCGGATGGTAGTCCAATGATTCGAATGGAAAGTCCGATTCTAAAGCATCGTTTATTTCATCCCGATAATGAATGGTTCCATACCCATAAGCATTAAAACCATCATAGGCTGCTCCTTGGTCCCAGACTGCAAAAAACCTTGTACTTCCATCCTCATTTAAAAAGTTGGGGTGGGTAAAATCAAACCCCCAATCCGCAATACCAATAAAAACACCTTCGCCAGTAAAAGGAAAACTTTGCCTCTCGGTAAAGCTGAGCGCATCTTGTGTGTGAAGAAAGTCAGTGTTATTTTCTTCAAATATGGGAGGTTCAAGTGAAAACGCTCTTGATGCCTTCATACTGGCTACGTTATCGTTTGCCCGTATTGCCTCAATGTCGCCTATTTGAATTCTACAGCTTGCGATATCTCCTATTTGGGCCACTACCGTTACGGCATCTGGCACCTTATCAATATCAGAGAATTTGATTAGCACTTCAACGACATCATCCGGTGAACCATTTGCCAGTACTTCCCAAAGCAGGGCATCCATTTTCTTCCATTTTAAGAGGATTTGAATAAGCCGGATATGTCGAATACCCGGCTTATACGCAAAATTTTCACTTTATTTTTTCATAAACAAAAATAACAGCAAAAGCAATATGGCCGGATTTTTTGTCAGATTGCTAAGTGCTGAATCTCCAGATGAAGTGCCGGTGCCAGACCCTAGTAAATTTCCTAGCCCTAAGTCTTTTTGTGCACTAGGGGAAAGTGCCACCCCTGCCATTAATGGCAAGTATTGTTGAAACCCTTTAGAGGTATCCACTCCCTTCATATTACCTATGAATTTCACCGCAAGTAGAGCGAGTAGCCCATCATTGAGTTTATAGCCAACTTCTGCTTCAGGGGCTGTGTTAGCTGGCGCAATGTTTCCATCTTTATCGATAATATTATTATCTTTATCTACCCTTACGATAACTTTGGTTTTATCAACCTTGCCGTCAACAGTTGACACAGCCAAGTTGGTTATTTCAAGTCTTGGTCGAAAAAGGATTGAAGCGATGATATCATTCATTTGCTCGTTGGATTGTCGAGCCTCTGCTTTTTTTACATCCTTTTGCACTTTGACTATATCTTGTCCGACATTTTCAAAGGCATTTTGTACTGCAGCGGTGCTTGCAGGTTTTTTGTCACCTGTACCGCCTCTACGCCTATCCAAACGCTTTTGTTTTCGGTCAAATCTTCTATTACGTCGAGCCGACCTTCGTTGTTGTCGTTCTGCACGGCCTTCACCAAGGCCATCATCTTCTTCGTAATCCTCAAAGAGTTCATCGTTGTCTTCGCCGAGTGCATCTTCAAGGTCTTCGTCTAAATAAGATTCGTAGTACTCCATAATTGAAAGAATTTAAAAATTATGATGATTGATTGGGTAAAACATATCTTCAAATCATAAAGCACAAAACCCATTATCTGTGCTATTACGCTTTGCAGCTATGAAATACTCCTTGAAATTATTTTTCTGTAACATCCAGCCAAGTCACTTTGTCCAGTGCTGGCTTGATAAGCCTTTCAAAAAGTTCTCTGTCTGGCTTGAAGTACCCGGACTGGCCATTACCCTTGCATGCTGGGCATCGGTGGTTCTCGCCCCAGCATTCACAGGCCCCTAACGCTTGGGCTAAATCATCCAAGCTATCCAGTGCCATATCAAGGTCACCTCTTAGTTTTTTAGCTATGTTCGTAACTTTTCGATACCTTATCTTAATTTCCTGGGTATCGGTGGAAGAAGTCGTCTCCTCGCTTTGCTGCATAAACAACTCGGCAAATTGAGCCAATTCTGGCTGTTCTGACAAGACTCTTTCCAGGAGTTGGTTGTAAAGTGGATTGTTGGACATTGTCTGTTTATTTAGTTAATACCATTTGTGGTTCATTGATGAATACTTTGGTTGCGTCAGGTTCGGCAATAAACCTAGGGGGCACATCAATCTGAGTATATTTTTGTTGCGAGAACTGTATTTTCTCAACTAAATTATGATTAAATCCACGGATGTGAAGATGATGGTAATGGTCAGCCATATGAGTTGAATGTGGCAAAATTATTTCGCTTTTTCCTCTTTTAAATGACTCTGAGTACATTTTCCCATTCCTTGCAAATCCAAATTTGTATAATGAATTGTTAAAAGCAACTTGTCTAACATAATCAAATTCAAGAGTAGTTAATGTACAACTCTCGCCTGAAAAATCAGTTCTCAAATAGGAAATATCAATAGCTTCACCATTGTAGTGGGATGAACTTGGCTTAGAAGATCCATCTTTCTTACTTGCACCATTAAACTTAATATCTTCAATATTGTTTTCTGCCATTGCACCAAGAAAACCAGCCAAACAGTCTGGGTTAACGTAATATCTTTGACTCTCAGAGTCCCAATTTTTTACAGCTAATTTTACTTTATTCGATGAATATGGTTTTAAAGTCTTGATAAAGACTAATTCTATAAAATCAGTGGTTGACTGAGACCAAACATTTTTGTTTTTCACCCATTTACCAGTATATGAAATATCAAATCTACCTAAATTATGAAAACCACCAAAATCATCAACATAAACGTATGCAATAATATTACTTGATTGAAATTCAAACCTTTCAATTGTACCAGAAGAGTAAATGAAGTAGGTATTTACAGATATTTTTATTGGAGGCATCTTGCTTGCACTGCCTAAAAGTTGTTCCACCAACCACTCTGCCTGCATATCCACATCATCCGCAAAAGGTAATGATTCGGACACAGCACTTTGTGGTACAACATTGTTTCGGTCTAATTCTATTAATGCTGATTGGGCAACCGTTATCATTGCCCTAAGGTAGCTTGCAACTGTAACATAGGCCTTGTTGTCATTAACTATGAGTGGGGCTGTTCCATTGCCAACGCCCATACTGCCAAGGGCCAATGCGGCCCGTGTTTGCGGATTTTGAATAATGGCAAGTGCCTTCCCAGTTTCAGGCATAATTTTGTTTTGGCCCGTCTTCGTTACAATATCCCCTAATTTTCCGCCAACTATTGTACCTAATGGGCCAAAGGCACTACCTGCGACTTTAAAGGCTCCTTTAACGAGTGCTGGATTTTGACCCGCAAATTTTATCGCACCAGATCCAAATTTCTTTGCAATGCCTCCAACGGTATTCAGCACATCTTCCGCTTGCTGCTCTGGCATTTGCTCTAGCAAATCTTCCAGCACTTCTTCCAGTTCTTCTTCGGAAAGACCAGGGTAGGTATCTCCCAATAGGTATATTAGGGCGTCGTAATAGTCATCCTCTGTCAAAGATTCATCATAATCATAAATTTCTTCAAGCATGATGTTGAGTTGTTTTGTGGTGATTGCTTCTTCGGTGCCTATTTTTAGATTCAAAACTGGTAAGTGCCGAATCTATAATTAGCTGGATAATTGAAATAAAATTAAGTTGAAGGGCTTCGTTGCGCTCAACTTTTCTATATTCGGTGAGTTTCGCTAAATATTCGGTAGTGAGAAACCTGAATTCGGTCAATCGAAGTGAAGAGAATGTTCGTAAATTTTAGACTAAACAACTTGAAGACTTTTTTAACATCATTTTTACATCATTTTACTTCAAAAAAGACTCTCATCACCAAATCACACCCCCATCCCCCCAAATCACCCGCCAAAATGGCAAAAGCACACATCCAAACGCAAAAGCATCTGCCAAGATGGCAAAATCACGCATCCAAATGCGTTCAGCACAGGCTCAGATGCGTTCGTCACGCTTCCAAATTCAAAAAGCTTCGTT
>JBGSWN010000233.1:0-2993 GCA_041752395.1 Saprospiraceae bacterium
TTCGGCGGCACCGACAACCGTGACACAAAAGACGCAACCAAGGAAACCCTCTACACGGCCCACGACGGTGTGGCCCGCAAGCTCGAATTGACCGCCAATGGCAACCGGGAATACCTCATCCGTCCCGGCTACCGCATTGCCGAGGATAGCAGCAACCGCCCAAGTTTCGCCATAGTACCTGCACCCAGACTTCAGAGTTACGAGAGTGTGAAAGTACGTGGCCGGGTGAAGTTCATCCTCAAGGCCGCCAACTCAATTGAAATCAAGGGCATCATCGGCAGGTACAGCGAAGACAATGGCGCCACCTGGATAGAAGGCACCATCATTGAATTCACCCAGCGGTTCATCCTAGAAGGGCAACCCTCCGGCAAAGGCGTCCTCTACCAGTTCCGCTACAAAGCCACCAATGGCCGTGTCAGCGACTGGTCCGACATCATCCGGGTGGACGTGTTTTGATTGACGATTGTTTCGATGGACAATTTACGATTTCCCCGGCATCAGCGATGGTGCCGGGGATTTTTTTTGTAACAGGGTCTGCCAGACCGTGCTTCCACACTTCCCAAAAGCCAATCAGCTTTCTTCGGTCAGGAAGCACGGACTGGCAGTCCGTGTTACGGGAAGAAGGGTTTAGAAGCCAGCAGGGTCAAGGAACTTTCTGTTTAACTACAAAGGCTATACCTTCAATACTTTGCCTTTGAACTTAGCTTGATTGCCAATAGTGGCATACACGCATATAAAAGTAGGCGGTTGTTGATTGAAAACAAAAACATCGCATTTATTAAAAAATGGAACAGCTAATAATGCAGTAAGCCAAGTTGGTTTTGCTCCAAAAATACCAACTGGAATATCCATACTTATAGGCTTCTCACCATTCTTGGAAGTATCAATAAAGTCCAAAACATTAAAATCCCAATCTGCAAGAAAGTTTGGGTTTATTTGGCCATGTTGTACTTCTATAACTTGAAGCAATTGTCCATCCACTACTTTTTTCTCAATCGGTTTGAATGAAATTGAATTTCCTGATTGAATGGAAGATGCAATTCCTTCATAACATGGTATTGGGTTGTAGGTATCAAACTCAAGGCATAAATCAGCATCAAGCGTTCTTGCTATTTCAACAAGTCCCATAGATTCAGCTTTCTTAATCAATTCTATTCTGGGTTCCAATAACACGGGTATGATGACAATCTTTTTGCGTACCCTTAGCTCTTCCGCTCTTTGGTACTCCAACATGCAATAATCCGAATCAAGATATGCCTTCGAAATCATTGCTACAAAAAATTGTGAAGACTGAATTGCTGTCAAAATTTCAGTTGTCAGTTTTTGTCCTGCTCGTAAATTGTTCTTATCAAGCCAACATTCAATAAAGCAGCGATTGAGATGTTCTTTAATGCTTATTGCTTTAGACTTTTCTTCGTACTTGTGGCTAATAAATGCTTTCATGATTTATTGTTGAATTGTTTTTAAAATGAAAGTTTGATAAAACCAAGTGGCGTGCCTTCTCCTGTAAACCGCACCGTCTTAGGAAACATCAACCCTTCATATTTTCTGGAGCGGAGCGAATTGACGAGTTCATCATAATCGTCATCGTACATTTCGATATGCCAGTCGCCCGTCATGGAGCGAAAGCCACTGCCCCAACCAAGGCGAAGCACACACTCATTTTCCGTGGCATTCTTCGAGATTTCAATTAGCCGTTCGAGTTCGGGCACGTAGTCATCAAAGCCTTTGGGCGGGTCGGCCTTTTCCGTCCAATACTTGATTTCGTCGCTAACCAATCGCTGAGTGAATAGATTGACAAGTTTGAAAAGGGCTGGCAGTTTTAGTTTTGTAGCGTTGGCGTTGAAGGTCTTGAACTTGTCCGCCTGCAATTTCAGCATTTCGTTGAAGCGGATTTCAGCGGTCGCCTCCGAGCCGGGCGGCAGTGCCTCCACCCATGCTTCGGGGCTGATTTGCTTACCCTCGCCCTTGTCAACCACCCAGTTCTTTCCTTTTAGGTTGACGACTTGGGTTTTGAAAACCTCGGTCACCCCGAAATGTGCGTCGCCGACTTGCAGCAAGCGGAAGATGTCGTGGTTAGGGTCTTGCCCGAAAAGCGTTTTCTGCATGGGGGCATCCGACCAACGGAAGCCGCCCCGGTAGTCCACCATGCCGAGGTTCCGCTTTTCTTTTGCCAGTTTAGGATTTTCGAGCACCGTTTCGCCAAATACCACGGTCCGCAGTGCCCCTTTGAGCGAAGAGCCTGGCAGAAGGGCTTGGTCGCTGCCAGTACGAAGCTGCTCCCGGAAGGGCTTGGTGCAGTTTTGCGACGCCGTGATGCTGCGTTCCGCCACATCTGCACTGCTTTTGCTGCGCAGTTGCGGCAGTTTGTCCATGAGTTTTTCCCCCTTTTCGATGCAGGCTACCCAAAGGTGCAGGTTTTCTTCACCGATGTGATGGAGGATTTTTTCGGGGTCGAGCACCGCTACTTTCCGCTCCTGTGGGAAATAGACATACTCGTAGCCACTCTGTATTTCACGCCCCGAACCGATGTGGACGGGGGTGAGCGTTTGGATTTTAACTTTCATCTTCTGTTTTTGCAAATTCCGTTGAATGTTCCGAAAATGAAGCCTCTGCAGCCTCATCAACATAATGTGCATGAAAAATAAACTCAACTACACCAATTGCACTTTTTACATTTCGAGTTGTCGGTGTTGTAAATCCATGAATTGTTCCATTTCCCCACTTTACAACTTGACTTAGTATACTTAAATCAATTGTTGAATTTGGTCTTTTGGCTTTTAATTCTTCCTTCAAATAGACAATCTGTTTGCTTAAATTTGCTTGTATTGCTATTGCCTCTCTTTCACTTTCGTTTAAAGCTACATCTCGAAGATTTTGCTTTACTCGATTATTCTCCTTTAGTATTTCGTCAAACTCTTGAACTATTTTTTTGCCATTATAAGATTGAAGTTGATTTAAAATATCCAGTTTCTCGTCTTCGCCATACTCAT
>JBGSWN010000234.1:0-45614 GCA_041752395.1 Saprospiraceae bacterium
TCGTTAATTCGCTAAAAAAATTATCATGGAAAACAAGCAGAATCATTTCCTTGGCTTGCGCACAGTAGGTTATGCGGTCAACGAACTGGAGAAAGCACGCGACTGGTACACCGATGTGCTGGGTTTCCCACCCTATTTCGATGAACCATTTTACGTTGGCTTCAATGTCGGTGGCTACGAGTTGGGCCTCATGCCCGCCGAAGGGGTGAATCAGCCAGGTGGTAGGGGAGTGCTTGCCTACTGGGGCGTGGAAAATGCCGAAGCTGCCTTCGAACTGCTGAAATCAAAAGGCGCTACCGAAAGGGAGCCTGTTGCAGAAGTAGGCGGCGGCATCAAGGTGGCTACGGTGATTGATCCATTTGGGAATGTGCTAGGAGTGATTGAGAATCCGCATTTTGAGTTAAAGAAATAACGAAAACGTTATTTCTTTAATTTTAAAACACCTCAATTTTTTAACCATGAAACTTCGTATTTCAATAACAGTGGCTATGCTATCATTCACCATTAGTGCAGCCTTCGGCCAAACTGATATCCAAACAGATTGGAATAAGGCCATGCCTGATGCTTGGATTCAGTATGAAACCCTTTTGCCAATTAATGAGGAATTTGCTCAAGTGTTAAAGGTGGTTTATGGGGAGTTATTGACAAGTCTGGTCAAACGATTGTATCCATCCAATTCAAAACAATCAGTGTGTTTCCATTTGACCAAACAGATGAAACCCCCTCGTTTTACCAAGTTTCAAAGGACTATTATACTTTCGGCCTACTGGATGCAAGCTGGAAGGAGCTGCTACCCCTAAAATTCAGAAAGATTCAAATACTGGAAAATGGCCAAATACGGGGGTGTGATGCCGAGGGAAATTGCCAGCAGTTCCTGCCCGACGGTACAGAAGTAACCCCACCCGTGCTAAAAAAATATTTTTGTACTGCCCATCAGAACAACGGACTAACTGCGGCCTCCATAGACGGCACACACTATGGTTTAGCTGACGATAACGGGAATTGGATGGTTGAGCCTGAGTATTTTGGACTTGAACCCTGCCATGGGGGGCAGTGGTTTACAAGCATGGGGAATGGCGGCAGACAAGTTATATTGCCCCAATACCCAGATTGGAAAAGCCCCATTTTTGAAGATGCACTCTGTTTTACTGACGGCAGCTTTTGGGGATTGAACAAGGGTGTCTGGCAGGTGTACGGCGCAGATGGCAAACCTACGGGGGCTTCAAAGCTGGATTTATCTATGCAACTTGGCAACAGGTCAAGTTTCGATGCGATGGTAATTACCTATCAAAACAAATTTGGATTGCTTTCTTCAAATGGAGTTGAGCTGTTAGCTCCTGAATATGCCAAGATTAGTAGAGAGGTTTTACCAACAAACGATTATATCTATTTGGTTAAGGCTTTTGATGGAAAGCAGGGTGCTTTTTACCAAGGCCAATGGCTGGTATCATGCAAATATGAAGGACTGTACATAAGTCTCGACTATGGCCTTCTTGTAGCAACCCTAGGTGATTCAACCAAGTTGATTGACCTGAAAGGGCAAATAGTGGAAAATCTGCCTTTCCGTGCAACAGAGGGTGGCATGGGCGACAAATTCTTTGTTGATTATCGTTCCAAAAAGCAAATGTGGTCGCCGTCCACAGGAGTAGTTCCATTACCACCGGACACCAGATTTGCCACCGATGAAGTTTCGGTGCTGCTGACAGAAGCCATGAATGGAACACGAGGACTTATAGCAGAAAACGGACAACAGGTGCTGAGCGATTGTGACGAAATAACGGTTTATCGGAACTTCGGTCCGCAAAGCACCATACAATTATTCCGCAAAAACAACCTTTGGGGATTGACCGAACATACCCGCCGTTTCGGTTTTGAACCACAATACACTCGTTTGGAACCAATAAAGCTTGGAAATTTCGTTGCTGAGAAAGACTTCTTCTTCGGGGTGGTGAACTACAAGAATGAGCAGGTGCTACCGTTCGAATTTGACGATTTTCAGATTTCCCAAAAATTTCTCTTCCTCAAAAAAGAGGGAAAATGGGCCGCCTTCGAGCCCACTGGCCTCAAGCCTATCAGCAATTTCAGTTTCGACCAAGTCGAAACATGGGCGGATGAATTCTTTTTGGCAGTGAAGGATGGGTTATACTTTTTATTTGACCCGTTAGGGAAGCAGCTTAATCAAGAAGGCTACACAGAGAACCCCAGCCCAATGGGAAAAGAGTGGTACACTACCAGAAAAGCTGGGAAATTAGCCTTGTTTGCATCAAATGGTTCGAACTTGACAAGCCATGAATTCCTATCCTTTGAAAGGGTGTATTACCCAATTAGCGACCGCTTTTGTATCAAGGGGCAACTACCTAGTGGCGAGCAAGTGTTTTTTGATAAAAACGGACGAGAATCCTTTCGGGCATTCGCTTTGGAGAGGCTTAAAAACGGCAACTATGCCTTTCAACGTGGGGTTGACATTTGGGAGTTTAGGAGCAAAAAAGACGAGCCACTTTCTGACCTCAAACTCCAGCATTTTTTCATCATTGATTTTGCCGGAATATGGGGTGCTGGCCAAGACCAAAACGGTGTATGGCAATTAATTGACTTGGCAGGAAAGCCCATTAATACAGTAATTGCTGATAAATTGCTATTCTTCAAAGGCAAATATAATAGCCGCCTATCGGTAACAGATGCCAATGGGCGACACCTTATCTATCTCCCAGATTTTTCAAAGGAAGAACAATTTTACGACTTTGTTCAAGCTGATAATACCGCTGTTTTAAATAAAAAATACGGTTATGTGGACATGACGGGGCGAAGCCTCATTCCATGTGAATACGATTATATTCAAACAGGTGACACTTGGCCGCTGCTCATTTTTGCTAAGAAAAATGGCCTTTATGACCTCTATCACCGATACACAGGCAAACTGCTGGTTTCTGGGGTGAAAGAATTTCAAAAAGTCGGCAAGTCTTTTAACTCCTATGTAACGTATCGAACAGGTGACAACTATGGGATGGTCATGCCAGAGACCAATAAAGTTGTTGAGCCTAAATACTCGAAATTGGAATTCTGGCAAAAAGACAGCCTTGCGTTTTATATTTTCAGCCTTGCTGGCCAGCGAGGAGTCGGGCTGTTGGATGAAGACCTTAATGAATTACTTCCACCAGTCTATTCTGCTGTTCATACTATGGACAAAGACTTTTTTTCAGTGATGGACTTCAACTCAAAGCGGTATGTATTTGATGGCAAGCAGCGCAAATTGTGGGCTGACCCGTATGATTCAGCAGTTAGTTATGGAGATAAACTCCTTGTGAAAGCAAATGGTGTTTATAGCTTTTTGGAACAAAATGGAAATGTCATATTCAAGGTGTCTGGCGATAACCTTTACAGCCCTTATTTCTATGATTCAAAATATTTCATTCTGAATTCAAAAGACGGCACTTACTTGCTGAGCGGTGCAAACGGGGAGCGGCTGGCTGGGCCTTTTGACAAATTGACCAGGAACGAAGACGGGAAAACATTTAAGGCAAGTGTCGCTGGGAAATGGGGGCTTTTCGACCTGGAAAAGCGTCTCTTGACCAAGCCTGAATTTGACGAATTGGATGAAAAAGCGCCAATTGGTTTTTTGGTAAAAAAAGGTGAAAAATGGGGCATCCTAGACCCGACTGGACAAGTTCTACTTCCGACCGATTGTGACCTCCCGCCGTTTGTTGCCCCTGCCTACTTGATTGCCCGGCAAAAAGGGAAGTTCCGTTTTTATGGTCCTACTGGCAAGCTTCTATTCAAAGAAACTTATGACTATGCATTGGCATTTTCGATAGGACTGGCGCCCGTTTGCCAAAACGGAAAGTGGGGCTATATTGACAGGCGAGGCAAATTGGCGATACCATACCAGTATGATTATGCGCACCCCTTTGAAGGAAGTGAGCGCCTTACTTGGGTCATGCAGGGGACAGTACCTTTTTCATAAACGAAATGGGGCAGGAGACCATACCTGCTTATGCAAGAATCGCAGGCGATAGTAGGGGTTATTTTGACCCAACCTTGATTTGGCCAGCCGAGCGCCGACGCGATCTGGTGAAAGAAACCACCAACCATCGCTGGGTCATTTACATGGACACCGTCCAACAAAAAAGAGGGGTAGTGTCCTATGCTGGAAAGATGCTGCTAAGCCCAATAGCCAAGTACATTGATTGGATTTATGAAAACGACGCTGCCATCGCCTATTACACGCTCAACGATAAATACGGTTTTGTTACTGAAAAAGGGCAAGTCATTCCTGCGGAATATGATAAATACGAGTATCCCAGCACAAACAATATTATACTTTACCAAGGTAATAAGAAGTTCATTCTTACGCCTGATGCTATTATAACACCCTGTAGCGACTAACCCAACTCTTAATAATTGATTCATTATTTCGTTAAATCTTCACAAACGAAACCGCCGATATACCATGCTCGGAAGCCAATCTCAAAGCATAAACCCCTGCTGGCCATCCTTCCAAATCTATCGAAGCGCCAGGTTCCAACGCCCCCGCCCACCTTATTTTCCCCTGAAAATCAATGATTTGCGCCAAACAACCCACCCCAGGCAATTTCGCCACATTCAAAAAATCGCCAGCTGGATTGGGGTAGAGTAGGGGAGAAGCATCGCCGTCCACTGCCTCATTGTCAGCACTTACCGGATGCAACGTCTCATCAATCGCCTTCAACAACGAATACTCCGCATAACTCCCAAACGCATCTTGCCCAAGTTCCCAAATCATTACCCCACTCGTCTCAGCCTGTGCCAATTGCGTTTTCGCCACAATGGTCGGGATACCGTTGTAGTACAATTGCCCCACTTGGTCGAGCTGCGCATTGGCGGGATCGGCGGCCACGATTTCACCAAAATACTTCGCATCAATAGGCGTCGTGGAGAAATCATAACCATAAAATGGGACACCTAGCGTTTGGCGCTCGCCCGGTAAACCTTGGTTTTCCCAGTATTGCAAACATTGCTCTGCCCAACTGTAAGGCGAGTGCTGGCCGGGATTGTTGGGCTGCCAAGGGCCGGTCAAATCATAAATCATGAGGTTCACCCAATCGAATGCGGCGAGGGCCGGTGCGGTGATTTGCGGGTAACGGTAGCTGCCGGGTAGTGCAGCGGTCATGGGCAAATCCTGTGCTGCGAGTGCGGCTTTTAGCGCCAGCACGAAGGGGCTATAAAGGTCGTTCACATGCTGCCACTCAAGGTCAATGTCCACACCATCAAGGTCGTTGGCTTGGACGTAGGCGATGATTTTACCAATGAACTCCTGCGTATGTTCGGGCTGCATCCAATAGTTCCAGTTGGTTTGCCAATCGGTCGTGAGATAGCCCCCAGCCAGCGATACGAAAACCTCCACGCCATTTGCGTGAGCAGCAGTAACTACAGGTGCGATGTCTTCCCCTTCAAAGCTCAGGTCGCCATTTGCATCGGGATTTGCGAAGGCAAGATTGACGTGTGTCAGGCGCTGCCACTCGATTTTGGAGGGGGCGGTGCTGAAATTCCAATAGGCCAGGTAGCCGACGACCTTGAAATCTTGTGCGGATAAAACAATGCTTGCAAAAAGGAACACGGCGAGTAGCGGAGCTTTCATGCGCTGCGATTTGATGGTGAAACAAAGGCTAAAGGTAAATCACGCCACCATTTTGCGGCGCAAATAATACCTGCAAATCCTTTGCCCTAATCCATCAAATCGGTTTTTCGAAGCAAGCGCTGTTTTCCACCCCAGCATATTGCCCAAAATTCTCGATGCGAGCGTAGCCGTTTTTGGTGTAAAACGCCACGGCATCGGGCATCCGAAGCCCCGTTTCCAACACGCAGCGGTCGTAGCCCAATTCGCAAGCCCAGCTTTCAAGCTCCGCCAATATTTTCGGTGCAACGCCCTTTCCCCGCCACTCTGGCAGCACGTACATGCGCTTCACTTCCACGGCTTTTTCATCGAAAGGCTTGAAGGCACCGCAGCCGATGGGCGTTTCTCCGTCCATGGCCACGACCACGTTTTGCAGGGCGGCAATCTTGTTGTATTGGGCATAAAAGGCGTGCTCGTCGCCATCAATCTTGGCGAGGTAGGCATCCAAGTGCCGCACGAGGGCGACGAAGCCGGGATGCTCGGATGTGGTACGTTCTATTGAAATCATGGTGCAAAAATGGTTTGTATAAAACGTTATTTCGTTATTTCTTCCTCAATCATTTCCACCGCTCGGCGTTCCCGCAACGACCTGTTTACTCTGGAAAACTGCCAAATCGTGATCAGCATCGCAACGGTCACTACCATGCCAAGCATTGGGTAATGTTCCAAATATCCGTTGTCCTCTTTTACCACAATCAAACCCGCCACTGCTGCGGCGATGCCGCCGGACATCTGCGCCACAGAGGAATTGATGCCCATAAATGCGCCGCGGTCGGCAGGGTCAGGTACGGCAGTGGTCAGTGCAGAAATGGAGATGATACGGGAGGTGACGCCGATGAACAGCACGGCGTTCAGGACGATGACCCAAAGCAGCGGCGTGATGCCTAGATTGGTGTAAATCAGCACCATCACTATCGTAAGCAACGAGCCAGCAGCAAAGACTTTGAAGGCACCAATCTTATCTGCCAATTTGCCGATGAGCGGCCCGGCTATCATAGAGCAGATACCAGTGACGAGGTAAATGAGCGGCAGTTGTTCCATCGTGAGGCCAAGGTTGCCGACGGCGTAGGCAGTGCCAAATGGCATGAGCATGAAGCCGCCGGTGGAGAGTAGGGTAGTGGCGATGAAGACTTGCAGGTAGCGCTTATCGGCCACGGTTTTGAGCATGTGGGCAAATGGGGAACGCTCGCTTTTCAAAGAAAGATGAGCATCCACGGGCTTCATTTTTATCATAATCGCCAATAAAATCAGTACCGCCAGCCCGACAATCATGAGAAACGGCGCATGCCAGTTCAGTTTATTGGCCAAATAAAGCCCAATGGGCAAACCCAAAACCTGGCTCGATGCGAAGGCCATTTGCACGAAACCCATCACGCGGCCCCGCACTTTGAACTCGAACAGATCGGTGATGATGGCAAAGGAAACCGAACCAATCACGCCGCCGAAAATGCCTGTCACGATACGCGCAGCCAACAGCAAATGGTAACTCGGTGCAATGCCGCAGAGGAAAGTTCCGATGATGAAACCCGTATAAAAAAACATCAACAATTTCTTGCGGTCGAAGCGGTCGGCGAAACCAGCAGCGAGCAATCCCGATGCCCCTGCGCTGAAGGCATAAGCTGAAACGACCCAGCCAAACTGGCTGGTGGTGATGTCCAATTCCTTGAGCAAAATAGCGCCGAGGGGCGAAAGCACCATGAAATCAAGGACGATGGTAAACTGGGTGATGGCGAGGATGAAAATGATGAAAACCTCGTAGCCCGTGAAGGCTTGCTTTGTTTCGTTGGTCACGTTGGCCATATTTTAAAAAAGAAATGCCGCCCGTTTTGCGCAAGCGGCGATCCTGTAAAGCGAATGAAAGGATTTTTAGTTCGGTAGGGTGGGGGAGTGCTGCTTTCTTTTTATCGCAAGGAGGATGGAACACGGATTGAACTGATTTGAAAGATTGACACAGGTAAATCAGTTCAAATCAGTTTAATCCGTCAAATCCGTGTTCCATCCTCCTCGCTTGCCGTCAAACTCAAAACTCAATCATCACCCCGACGCTCGGTATCGGCGTGCCAGCACCCACGTCCAGCGTTTTCACCTTGTAGCGCTGCTGACCAGTTGGTGCATCCGGGTTCTCGACAATGCCGCCGCCAATGGGCATGTTGTTTTCGTCCAGAGGGCGGTCGAGGATGAGGCCGGGGAAGCCGACCGCATTGCCCGTGATGTTCTCAATATCGAGGTAAACATTGAGGCTCAGGCGCTTGAAGAACCATTTTTTATCAATGCGCAGGTCAATGGTGCTGCTTGCTTCGGCGCGCTTGGTGTTCAGGCGGTCGTAGTCGAACAAGCCAAAACCGCGCACGTCCCAACTGGCCACCAGTGCCGATTTGTCGGCGTAGGGGGTGTAGGGCAGCCCGCTTTGGAAGCGCCAATTGACGCCAACTTCCCAGTTTTTGCCAAATTTCTTTCCCAAAGCAAGGTTGATGATGTGCCGGGAATCCCAAGAGGAGGGCACTAATTTTCCGTTTTTATCCTCAAACTCGCTCTTGCCGAGTGTGTAGCTGGCTATGCCATAAAATCCCTTGAAAAGCCGTTGTTGGAACAAAAACTCCAAGCCGTAGGTGCGCCCCCCGCTGCGGCTCACGGCGGGTTCGTTGCCGATGATGCCGAAGTCGCCGCCAAGGTTGGCCAGGGTCAGGCTGTCGCGCAGCAGGAAGGGGTAGTCGGCGTATTTTTTGAAATAGCCCTCCACCGAGATTTTGCCGTTGGTCTTGGTCGTGTAGGCGAATCCCGCCACCGCGTGGTCGGCGCGGATGTACTTGATTTTGTTCAGTTTGTTTACCAAAACACCGCCTTCCTCGTAGCCGAGCACGGTGTACGGCGGCAGTTGGAAATAGCGGCCCGTATTGGCATTGAAAGTGAACTGCTCGGTGAAGGCGTAGGACATGGAGAACCGTGGCGAGAACTGCTCCAGCGGGTTGTTCATGTCGTCGGAATAGGTGTTGGCGTCCATGCGGGCACCAAGCGAGAGCGTGAGGCGGTCGTTGAGGTAGCTGTGGCTCACCTGCCCAAACAGGTTGTATTTGCTCAAGTCGAACTCGGCAAAATAGTCCACTGTTTGCGCCCCAGCGCTGGTGAAAATGCGGTTGAACGTGCGGTTGTTGTATTTCACAAACTCATATCCCACGCCATAATTTACCTTCAAATCACTAAAGCGGCTGGTGTTTTCGATGCGCAGTTTGTTCTCGATTTCCTGCGATTTGTAGCGCAGCACGAGGTTGTCCTCCGAGCTATCATCGTTCTTGAAATACTTCTCCGATTCGTTGTTCAGCATGTTGCGGCTGGCAACGAAGGTCCAATAGCCACGTTGGGCGTAGTGCTTGTAAACTAGCCCGTTGGTGTAGTTCCACTGCGAATTGTAGGGGATGTTTTCGAGCAGAAACTGCTTATCTTCCGTATCGTTGGCTTCTGGGTTCAGCACGAAGTCGTCAATGGCGCCCAGACCGACGAAATAGATTTCGTTTTTCTGGTCAATCTTGTGCTTCACTTTCACCTGAAAATCGTTGTAGGTGGGCAAAAACGGCAGCCCCAGTGACTTGAACAGGAACTGCAAATAGGAGCGCCGGGCGGAGAAAAGGAAGGTGGTTTTTTTGCCCAAAGGCCCGTCCAGCGTGAGGCCAGCGTCGGAAGCACCGACGAGGAGAGTCGCCCCGATTTTGTCGCTGCGGCCATCCGGTTGCCGGAAATTGAAGGCCGAGCTGAGGGTGTTGCCGCGGTTGGCGGGGAAGGCGCCGCTGTAAAAATCCACTTCGCTGATGAAGTTGACGTTGATGAGGCCAACCGGCCCGCCGCTGCTGCCTTGCGTGGCGAAGTGGTTGATGTTCGGCACCTCAACGTCGTCGAGGAAAAAGCGGTTTTCGTTCGGTGCACCGCCGCGGATGATGAGGTCGTTGCGGAAGCTGGCGGTCGTCGTGACGCCGGGCAGCGACTGCACCACTTTGGAGATGTCGCGGTTGCCCCCAGGGTTGCGCTGGATCTCCGCCACACCGAGGGTGCGCAGACTGAGGGGGCTTTCTTCCGGTTTTTTGAACGGCGAAGCCCTCACCACAACTTCCTGTAAATCAGCGCTTTGTTCCCCGAGTTTGAAATTGACGATGGCGGGTTTGGCGTTGGTCACTTGGATTTCGGCTTGGGTCTGGTCGTTGAAACCGACGAAACTCACCTGCACATTGTAGAGGCCGGGAGCGAGCCCCGTGATTTCGTAAGCCCCGTTTTCATCGGTGGTGGTACCTGCGTCCGTGCCCACGGCGATGACGTTTGCGAAGATGATTGGCTCGTTGGTCAGTGTGTTCGTCACAAGGCCCTTGATGCTGCCTGTTTGGGAAAAAAGCGATGCAGTGGCCAATAATGCGGCCAGTGTAGTGAACAGTGTTTTTTTCATAAAAAGTTGGTGTAAAAAGCCCACCACCCCTGACCCCAAAAGGGGTCAGGGGTGGTGGGCGTCAGGTGATTTAATTATTAAATTTTTGGGTTTAATGGGGATCTAAATCTCCTCTTCGGAGTCGGGGTCGTTGTTTTTGAACTTATCGCCAAGCACTTCGAAATGCAGGCGGTCGTCCAATGAAAAGGCCGAATTCGGCAGCCAAACCCCGTGTATATATTGGAAAATGCTGGTGTCCGTGTTCAAACCTTTATAATGGAAAACTGCGTACAAACCACCAACCAGCAGAATGGTTTTCATTTCCGTCGGGATATTTTCAAAATCGGAAACTTCCATAGTGGCCCATTTCACGAATTCATTTTGCGGGGCAAATGACTCGAAATACCCAGCCGGGTACTGCTGCAAGGCGTAAAGTGCCGTGCCGACGGGCTGGGCGATTTCCCGTCGGCGGGGCATGAAGTTTCGCCATAATTCAAAGGTATGGTTATTGACGAGCGACATGGCCTTGTTCATGCCGACGAGCTTTTTCTCGGTCAGTGTGGTGATGGTCGGTTGCATATATTTTGCTTAGCCCAGTGAGCAAACCCCAAACATGCGCTCAATAAAGTTCCTCGATGTTCACGCCCCAATCCTTGACTATTTTCACCAAGATGCGGCTTTCGGGCAAATCGCCCTGCACCCGTAGCACTTTGTCGTGGTCTTCGAAATCGAGTGAGCAGCGCCTGATGCCCGGCACGGAGTAGAGGGCCGTGCACAATGCGCTTGCCTCACTCGGTGTACTGATGTTTGACCTGAAAACAAGTACCTCGTGCGAGGTATTTGGGGTGAATGTTTGTTGTTCAAAAAACATCGGATTGGATTTAAATGTGACAAATATAGGACGGATTCGATTTAAAAATCAAACTTTCGCAGTAATTTGTTTAATTTTGCATCAAATTCGTGGTAAAGTCAGCAGAAAAGACTTCCAAAATCTTCAAGATTTTGGAAGTCTGGACATTACCAATGACGATAAACCACCTACAATTACTTTAAACCGCATGAATAAAACTGTTTTATTGGTCAACGAATGGGCCAGTTTCGAGGAAAACCACCCAGATGCAGACATCGAAGCGTTCTGCAGTTACTACCTCACGAAACAACGAAGCGAACGGAATTTGGTGCCGCCATTTAACGGCCAGGGAGTACCACCGACACCAAAATCCCTTTTGGTAAAGCTCATGGGCTATATTGTCAAGGTCTTTGAAACGTACATGAAAACTGCACTTGCAGATGTCCCAGAAGTCCGCCAACCCGAAGATTTTTACTTCCTGAATAGCATCAGTTTCCGTGGCGAATGCCGAAAAACGGACGTCATCACGGGCTTTCTGCTCGGCCTCAGCACTGGCATTGATGTACTCAACCGCCTCCTCGACAACGGCCTCATTGCGGAGCGAACCGACCCCGATGACAAGCGGGCCAAGCTCGTCAGCATCACGGAAGAAGGCCGGATAGTCCTTTTCAAATGCTACGCCCGAGCGCAAAAAGTCGCTGACATTGTCTTCTCGGAACTCTCAGACGATGAGGCCAGACTCGTCACGCAACTGCTGAAAGGCGTGGAGCAAAAACATTCCCCGCTCATGTTCGACCTGCGGGACAAATCCATTGATGAATTGTATGAACTGGTGATGGGGGTAAAATTGGGAAATTAGAAATTGTGAAATTGTGTGGCGGGTTTGCAATCACACAATTTCCAATTTCCTAATTTCCAATTTCTACCCTACTGCTCGTCGGCGCTTGGCCCGTAGCTACCCGGTATCGGGATGTTCAGCAAGCGCAAATACACGCCCAACTGTGCCCGATGGTGGATGATTTGGCTGATGGCCATGCGCAACACGCCCCAACGGTCGGCATCCCAGAGGATGTTTTCGCCGTGGCGCAATGTCCAACGCTCGGTGAGTCTGGCGGTATTTTCTTCGGTAAGTTCCGACTTGGCATCAACGAGGCTTTTCTCAAATATTTCCAACACCTCATCGGCACTATCCACTTTTTTTGGCTCCCAGCTGCTCACGGCAAATTCAATTTCATTTACATTGAAAGCCATGGCAATCCAAGTGGGCAGCTCGGCGATGTGCGTTGCAAGCGGCCCCATTTTCATGCTTTTTTCGTGCGGTGCCCAATCCAATTTGTCAGTGGGGAGGCGGGAGAGCATTTTGCGGGTAGCAATGGTTTCTTCTTCTAACTCTCTGATAAACAAGGAGATAATTGTCATAATGATTTAAGTTTTGATGAATAATGAGGCAAAGATGTTGGCAGTGACTGACAACGGTATGTCAGTGGGATTTTACAAAACTTAAATTTTTTCGGAAAAATATTTTACCCGTTTTTATTCCTTTAGCGCCAACTCAATCCCCCTATCCGGCACAATCCAAACGATTGCAACCGCTAAAAACAGGAAGAACGAAATGCCGGGCTGCCAAAACGCAATCGGAATGGCAGCGAGGTAGGCCACCTGCGAGGAGATACCCTTGATTCTTACCTTTTCCAAAGCAGCCTTCAGTTTCTCGTCGTGTTTTTGGCTTTTCATAATGCACTGTTGCAGCGCAAAAAAGGACATTCCACAAAGCTCTAGCACGATGGCATAGACCACCACGGTGTTGGTTTCGAAATGGTTTTCGCCCATCCATGCCGAAGCGAAGGGAATCAGTGAGAGGCAAAAAAGCAGCGCCATATTCGTCCAAATAATGCCAGAATTCACCGTGCGGATGGTGTGGAGCAGGTGGTGGTGATTTCCCCAATAAATGCCGATGTAGATAAAACTCAGGACGTAGCTAAAGAAAACGGGCCAAAGTTCCAGCAGCTCGTGCCAATCGGTGCTGTGCGGTACCTTGATTTCCAGTACCATGATGGTAATGATGATGGCGAGCACGCCGTCGCTGAAGGCTTCCAGTCGGTTCTTTTGCATGAGAAGTATTTTGGGCAAAGAAAATGATTTTTAGTGACTGGTGATTAGAGATTGGTGACTGGTTGGCCTACCCGCAAGTGCAGTTCCCGCAGGTACTCGTTCAGTTCGATATGGTCGGTCTTGCGGAAAGGCTGTAGCGAAGCACTCAACCGACGGATGCGGCTGGTGCGGAAGTCGCGGTAATCATTGCGGAGGTGGCACCACGCGATCAGGTGCCAGTTGAGGGAGTAAAACGTGAGGCCAATCGGCTCGACTTCGCGGCTGCTCACCTCGTCCTGCGCGTTGGCGTACTCGATTCGCAGCAGGGTCTTTTGGGCGATGGCGTTTTGAATGACGGTGAGGTAATTGGTGGTCGGGAGCATGTGGGCATATTCCTCCGGGACGAAATGCGCCGTTTTAGACTGTATATTTTCAAAATTTTCGCGCTGCTGTCCGCCAATCGCCATCTTGATTTTGGCCAACGCGGTACCGACCTGCCGCGCCACTTCCTTGTCCGCAAAACGCAGCACTAGCGGCTCGGTCAGCGCGAGCGCGTTCGCCTCCTCCGCGGTCAGCGAGACAGGTGGCAGGAAGTAGCCCCCGACGATATAATACCCTCGCCCTACCTCGAAGCCGACGGGTACACCGATTTCGTTCATGGCGCGCAGGTCGCGGTACACCGTGCGCACACTCAGCCCGAAATGCTCGGCGAGCTGCTCGGCAGTCTGGTACTTTTTCGATTGCAGATGGGCGACGAGGCCCATGAGGCGGTCGGTGCGGTTCATGTTGCTGGGTTGAAAGGAGGTTGATATTAGGTTTATGAGGGTTAATAATGGTTACAGGACAAATATCTGGTTTGCCACTGACAACAGTTTGTCAGTAGGGATGGGTGGTGGATTATTTTTGGAAAAATATACGATTGGCATAATTCGGCTGCACCAAACGGCTTCAACTTTCCTCCACAAGACTTGTTCTTTGCTTCTTTCATTAAAAAAACAAAGCATCTAATTATGACCAAAATCGCAATCGTCACTGGCGGAAGCCGGGGGCTCGGAAAAGACATGGCATTGGCCATCGCTGCCAAAGGATTGGACGTTGTTTTAACCTACACCAGCCAGCCAGATGCAGCCAACGAGGTTGTTAAAGAAATCGAGGGAATGGGTCGGAAAGCAGCGGCCTTGCCATTCAATTTATTGAAAATCAGCGACATAGACCCTTTCGTGGCGTCGCTGACGGATACATTGGAAGCTAATTTCGAGGGCAGAAACCCCGATTTCCTCGTGAACAACGCAGGCATGGGCGGCAATATTCCGATGGCACAGGCAACCGAGGAGCAGTTCGACGATTTCCTCAACGTGCATTTCAAAGGCGTTTATTTCCTCACACAAAAAGTCCTCGCATTGATGAACGATGGTGGTGGAATCATCAATATTTCGACGGGAACGACCCGCTTTAGCAACCCCGGCTACTCGCTCTACGCCTCCATGAAAGGCGCCGTGGAAGTGCTTACCCGTTACATTGCGAAAGAATACGGTAACCGTGGCATCCGCGCCAACGTGGTTGCGCCGGGCCCAGTCGAGACGGATTTCAATAACGCTGCTATCCGCAGTAACCCGCAATTGAAGGGGATGCTCTCCGGCATGACAGCACTCGGTAGGGTAGGAACCCCAGACGACATCGGCGGTGTGGTGGCCTTCCTTTGCACCGACGACAGCAAGTGGGTGAACGGGCAGCGGATAGAGGTTTCGGGGGGAATCAATGTGTAATTTCTAATTTTCCCGAAGGAATTCTAGCCAAACAAAAGGCCGGTGCGGTATTAACTACCACATCGGCCTTTTTTATTTTGATTAAACAGGTCGCTTACGCCCCGTGCAGGTCGTAAATTTTGCTAATCCTTGCGATTTCCACCTCCATGTCCAAATTCAAATCTTTCAACAAGCCATTGTGCAAGTCGTACACCCAGCCGTGCACAGTGGGTGAACCATCTTTGTAATAGCGTTTTTGCACCGCCGCAAGTTTAACCACATTGATGCACTGTTCGAGCACGTTCAGTTCCACCAAGCGGTCGTAGCGTTTGTCGGTTTCAGTGATGGCATCCAGTTCTGCTTGGTGCAAGCGGTACACGTCGCGGATATTGCGAAGCCAAGGGTTCAAGATGCCGAGGTCTTTGGGCTGCATGGCCGCTTTTACGCCCCCACAACCATAATGGCCGCAAACGATGATATGCTTTACGCCCAAATGAACCACGCCATAGTTCAGCACCGACTGTACGTTGAGGTCGGTGTTCACTACGAGGTTGGCGATGTTTCGGTGGACGAAGACCTCGCCTGGCTCCAGGCCCATGATTTCGTTGGCCGGTACTCGGCTGTCGGAGCACCCGATGTAGAGAAAATCGGGGCGCTGGTCTTTGGCCAGTTTTTCAAAAAAATCGGCGTCTTGGGCGAGTTTTGACTCCACCCATTTTTTGTTGTTCTCGAAAACTTGCTTGTAAATTTCCATAGGTTGTTATTTAATTGTTGGACTGTTGGATTGTTTTATTGTTGCCAACATAGCGACAACAATAAAACAATCCAACAATAGAATGTAATTACATCAATATCCCGTTTTCCGGCAGCACCCTCGGCGGCAGTTCTGTTTCGCCGAGCATTTCCTGAAGGTCAATCTCAATGTTTCGACAAAGTGCGGTCATTGGCACATCGTTGATGAAGTTCTCGAAGGGGTCTTCGCTGTTGTCGCCGACCAGTTCCATTGTCATGAAAATCCAAGAGATGAGGGTGCTGAACGGCACGACGAGCCAATCGTAGCCATCGCCCATTTTATGGAATTCACTGACCAGCGAGAGCGGCAACAGCAGGATGAAAATCCAGCAGAAAACCTTGCTGAAATAAGAATACTGCCGGGGCAAAGGCGTGTTTTTGATGCGCTCACAGCGACCCTGTTCCGCGTAGAAATCCTTGAGGCTGGCCATCAAATCCATGTGGCGGAAGTCATCAATTAAACCTGATTTTTCCATCAAATATTGAAGGTCGTCGCCTTGGCGCCGCAGGATTTGTGCAGGCAGGTTTTGTACGCTGATGAGGTCTTCGTAATCTTTTTCATTCAAAAAAGGCTTGACGACTAAGTCCCAATCCTGCCGTTCCGGCGAGCCGATTTGGTAGCGGCGCACGGCCCCATGGTAGTTGGGCGAGAAGGTCGAAGGTTTGCGCAAGTGCAGCCGAAGGGCATTTATCCAAGCCAAATGCCTGTAAATCAGTCGTTGGTGTATTTCGTGCAGTTCGGCGTCGCTCAGGTTTGATTTTTGGTGAAAATTGGAAACATAGCTCAGTACCTGATTTCCCCAGGTGCGGCTACCATTTACGATACCGCCCCAGATGATTCGGGCTTCCCAGAAGCGTCCGTAGCTCTGGTTGTTTTTGAAACCGAGGTAAAAAGCCACTGCCACACCAATGGTGCCGAGCGGGGCGAAGGGGATGGAAACGTTGATGTCGTGGTCGTGCAGCCAATGGTGCATCAGCATCCAAAAGCTGCTCCAGGCAATAAAAATCAGCAGGTACTTCCATGCGAAGCGCAGGGTGATTTTCCAGTGGATGTTTCTATGTATATACATTTTATCGTGGTTTCAATAAATCAATTGGCTGTGAATTCCTGCTTTAAAATAGCCTCTTATTTACAATTCACCTTGCTTAACGCCTTCCAATTCGGCGTAGTACCCTCCTTGATTTTGAGCACACCACCTTCGGCTTCCGTCAGTTCCCCCTCGGCTTCCGCCAACAAATCGCCGGTGAGCTTCATGATTTTTTCCTCTTGCTGGTTCGAGCCTTCGATGGTGTAATCGTACAGCAAAGTCAATATGTCGTCCTGCTTGCGGCCTTTCAGAGTGCCGGTGGAACCGTCCTTTTCCCAAGGCGCCCAATCGTAGGTGCCGGTTACCGTTCCATCCAAGTTGATGGTAATGTTGATGGTGGTGGTGTCCTTGCCAAATACCCGGAGGTAGCAGAGGCTTTTAGCGCCGTTCGCTGCCTCAACGGGTGCGCCTTTGGTATCCGTAGTTGCATCTTTTGACGCTGTGTTTTTGCAAGAAATAAACGCAAGGAGGCCGATGGAAAGGAAAAGCAAGTTTTTCATCTTGGAGGATTTTTAATAATTAGATAAAACACCCGCTGAATCCCGAGTGAGCGCCAAAGTTAGCTACTCGCTCAAAACGGGTAGATTTTTTTCAAAGAAAAGCAATCTGAACCAAAAATCGGGGATGACCAGTTTACACCAAATTAACCACATCCCGCCCATCGTCACAATTTCATCAACTTGGCTTAACATCCACTTAAAGCCGCCATGCCACCTTTGCGCATCTTTTCGAGGGTAGGTTTTTCGCTTCGCAATGCCTGTAAAACCTGCCTTCCTTACCAGCGAACCTATTTTTCAACAATCAAATTTTTATGAAAAAGTTTCTACTATTAACTGCACTAGTCTTTTCGGGGATGATGGGTTTGACGGCACAGGTTGTCGTCAACGCCGACATCACCACGAACACCACCTGGACAAAGAACAACATCTACCTGCTTCAGGGCGGATGCCTTTACGTGACCAACAATGCCACGCTCACTATCGAGCCGGGCACCATTGTTAAAGGAGACCAAGCAGCGCTCATCGTGTTGCGCGGCTCGAAAATCATTGCCGATGGCACTGCTGAGCAGCCCATCGTGTTCACTTCTAGCAAGGCTGCTGGCCAGCGCAACCCCGGCGACTGGGGCGGCCTCATGCTCTGCGGCCGTGCGCCCATCAATGCACCTGGTGGCGAGGCGACCGTGGAAGGTGGCTGCGCACAGGCACTTTATGGCGGAACTGACCCTGCCGACAACTCCGGCATCCTGCGCTACGTGCGCATCGAATTTGCTGGTATCCCGTTCCAGCCGAACAACGAGCTGAACTCGCTCACTATGGGCGGAGTTGGCAACGGCACCATAATCGAGCACGTGCAGACCAGCTACGGCGGAGACGATGCCTTCGAATGGTTTGGTGGTACGGTGAACGGCAAATGGCTCGTTGCACAATCTACTGTGGATGATATTTTCGACGTGGACTTCGGCCACCAGGGCAAGCACCAGTGGCTGCTCGGCATCAGTGACCCGCTGCTCGCCGACGTGAGCGGCTCCAATGGTTTTGAAGCCGATAACGACGCCCAAGGCACGACCAACGAGCCAAAGACGGACGCACACTTCAGCAACGTGACCATCCTCGGCCCAATCGGCCAAGCAGGCACGCCAAATACCAACTTCCGCAGGGCGCTGCACATCCGCCGTTGCTCTTACCTCGACGTTTTCAACTCTGCGTTTTCTGGCTTCCCTACTGGCTTGCTCCTCGACGGTGCTTGCACGGTTGACGGCTTCGCCGTGAACGGCGAGGTGGAATTTGTGGCCAACACGATGGCCAACCAAGCTGGCGCAAACCTGACAGTGGCCGCTGCCCAAGCAGCATCGCTTCCGGCGGTAAAAACGCAGTTTGCTAACTCCGGCAACGACAGCCTCGCCACTGTGGCCAACCTGATGCTCACCGACCCATTCAACTTCACGGGTAACCCAGACTTTCGCCCAATGGCTGGCTCGCCGCTGCTCAGTGGTGCCAATTTCACCAGCCCAACGCTCGATGCATTTTTTACACCAACTACCTACCGTGGCGCCTTCGGCAACACCGACTGGACGGACTGCTGGTGCGAGTTCAACGCCCGTAACGCCAACTACGATGTTGCACCTATTAATTATATCACCAAGCCTGTCATCACTTCGGCTAGTGCCACAACTTTCTGTTTGGGTGGCAACGTCGTGCTTTCTGCACCAGCTGGCTTCGCTTCTTATTTGTGGAGCAATGGCGCAACTACCGAGACCATCACAGTGACTACTGCGGGCAGTTTCACTGTGACCGTGACCAATGCGCGTGGCTGCGTTTCTGCATCTGATGCAGTGGCCGTGGTTGTGAACCCAACACCAGTTGCAGATTTCACTTTCACAGTGAACGGCTCAACGGTGGTTTTCCAAAATACTTCCGCTGGCGCAAACACCTACACCTGGGATTTTGGCGACGGCTCCAACTCCACAGCGCCTGGCCTTTCGCACACCTACGCCGCTGCTGGCAACTACAATGTTTGCCTCACGGCAAATACCACTGCCGGCTGTACAAATCAGATTTGCAAAACGGTAAACGGCGTACAAGCGCCAACCGTGACCATCGTCAACGATGACATCACTGCCAATACCACTTGGACAAACAACAACATTTATGTACTACAAGGCGGCTGCCTCTACGTGCGCAACAATGCCACGTTGACCATTCAGCCAGGCACCGTCATCCGTGGCGAGGGCGCAGCGCTCATCATCATGCGCGGCTCAAAACTGATTGCTGACGGCGAAGCTACCCGCCCGATTGTTTTCACTTCCAACAAGCCTGTCGGCCAGCGCACACCGGGCGACTGGGGCGGCGTGATTCTGCTTGGCCGTGCGCCAATCAACGTTCCGGGCGGCGAAGCTACCATCGAAGGCGGCTGCTCTGAGGCACTTTACGGTGGCACCGATGCTGCCGACAATTCTGGTATCCTGCGCTACGTGCGCATCGAGTACGCTGGTATCCCGTTCCAGCCGAACAACGAGCTGAACTCCCTGACGATGGGCGGTGTCGGCAATGGTACCATCATCGAGCATGTAATGACCAGCTTTGGTGGTGACGACGCATTCGAGTGGTTTGGCGGCACCGTAAACGGCAAGTTTTTGGTGGCTTACGCAACGATTGACGACATCTTCGACGTGGACTTCGGCTACCAAGGCAAAAACCAGTGGCTGCTCGGCGTAAGCGATCCACAGCTCGCCGACGTGAGCGGCTCGAACGGCTTTGAGTCCGACAACGATGCCCAAGGCACTACCAACGGTCCAAAGACGGACGGCGACTTCAGCAACGTGACCATCCTCGGCCCAATCGGTCAAGCTGGCACCGCGAACAACAACTTCCGCAGGGCGTTGCACATCCGCCGCTGCTCGTACATTGATATTTTCAACTCGGCGTTCTCCGGCTTCCCAACGGGCCTGCTGCTGGATGGCACTTGCGTGGTGGACGGCTTCGCCGTAAACGGTGAAGTGGAATTTGTGGCCAATACGCTTGCCGCCCAAGCGGGTGCCAACGTGACGGTGGCTTCTGGACAAGCAGCGTCGCTGCCAGCCGTGAAAGCGGAGTTTGCTGCCTCCGGCAACGACAGCTTGGCCACGGTGACCAACCTGATGCTGACCAATCCTTTCAACTTCACGGGCAATCCTGATTTCCGTCCGATGACTGGCTCGCCGCTGCTTAGTGGCGCAAACTTCACCAGCCCAACGGTGATGGACCCATTTTTCACCGCAACGACCTACCGTGGCGCCATGGGTGACACTGACTGGACGGACTGCTGGACAGAGTGGGCACCTGGCACTGCTGACTACACGAACAGCATCAACTACGGCCTCACACCTGGTATTTCTACCAACATCAACGACCACGAAGTGACGTTCACTGGCACGACCGCTGGTGCGGTAAGCTACTTCTGGGACTTTGGCGACGGCAACACTTCGACTCAACAGAACCCGACGTACACTTACGCTGGCAGCGTCGGTAGCCCAGTTGTCACGCTGACGGTAACGTCGGCTCGTGGCTGTGTTGCGTCCACTACGGCTACCCTCAGCGGCATCACTGCCACTAAGGAAGTGGCTGGGTTGTCTGCCTTGAAGGTGTTCCCGAATCCGACCAGCGGCAACGCCAGCATAGAATTTATGCTTAAAAACCAAATGGAGATGTCCGTGCAACTGCTCGACGTGAACGGTAGGGTAGTACGCTCCGCAAACCACGAGTTCCAAGCGGGTTTCAACCGCTACGAACTGAACACCAGCAGCCTCAACAATGGGGTTTATTTCCTGCGCTTGCTCTCTGAGCAGGGCCAACAGGTGGTGAGAATTTCGGTGGTGAAATAAAGAATAAGTATTACCATTTAAGTTATCACAAGCCGCCCGACAACACGTTGGGCGGCTTTTTTTATTTAAAAAAATAACCTCCGCTTAACCTAAACTTAAACTTAAAAACCCGAATGGCGCCAACGGCCTGCCGAATTTTGCGGTCTAATTTCACAACACAATTTCACATGAAAGCGCAAAGAATTATTTTTTTATTTTCCCTATTTTTATTGCTGGCCAACCTCATCCACGCCCAAACGGGCAGGGTGTATGGCATCATTACCGACGAGAGCAACAACGAGACGCTAATTGGCGCTTCGGTGTTGGTTATTGAGACGGGCGGTGGCACGGTGTCAGATATTGACGGCTCGTTTGATCTTAAACTCGACCCCGGCAAGTACACGCTGGAAATCAGTTTCACGGGCTACCAAGATCAGAAGGTGACGGAACTTGAAATCAAGGGCGGCGAGAACATCAAAATGGATTTTGCCCTCGGAACAGGTACGGAAACCTTATCCGAGGTAGTGGTGACGGCTGCTGCCAAACGCAACTCCTACGCCAACCTCATGCTGCTCCAGCAGAAAAGCGTGGCCGTGGTGACGGGCATTTCTGCGGAGCAGATGAAGCTCTCGCCTGACCGCAACACCAGCGACGTACTCAAGCGGGTGAGCGGTGCCAGTGTGCAGGACAACCGCTACGTGGTCATCCGTGGCCTCTCGGACCGCTACAACACAGCGCTCATCAACGGCCTCAGCCTGCCCAGCACCGAGCCGGACAAGCGGGCGTTTTCCTTTGATATTTTCCCTTCCAATTTGCTCGATAACCTCATCATCTACAAAACCGCCACGCCTGATTTGCCGGGCGAATGGGCGGGCGGCGTTGTACAGTTGAACACGAAAGAAATCCCGCAAGAGGGCTTCGCAAGCTTGAGCATCAGCACAGGCTACAACTCGCAAAGCACCTTCAAAAACTACAAATCCTACGAGGGCGGCAACACCGACTGGCTCGGTTATGACGATGGCAAAAGGGCGTTGCCGACGGCATTGAAAACTGTCAATCGCGACAGTTTCAACGTCAACAGCGTGAACCAGGCCAAGTACGCAAAGGCGTTTCCCAACGACTGGGCCATCAGCGACGAAAGCAGCATGAGGCCGTCCATGAGCCTCCAGTTTTCGGGAGGCCGCAGCTTCGGCAAACTGGGCATGGTGGGTGCGCTCACGTACAGCAATTCCCCTAAAATCGTGACGGGCGAACGCAGCGACTTCAACGTGGACCAGTCGCAGCTTTACAATTACACGGACCGCATTTACAAAACAAACGTGAGCCTGGGTGGCTTGCTGAATCTTGCCTACAAGCTGTCCAGCCGCAGCAAAATCCAGTTGAACAACACCTATACCGTTTCCAGCGACGACCAGCTTTTTGAGCGGACTGGGAGTAATATCGAGCAAGATCGCTTTGAGCGCTCCAACTCGATGTTCTACACCAGCAACACCATGTTTTCCAGCCAGTTGTTGGGCGAGCATGCGCTCACCGACAAGCAAATCAAGCTGACCTGGGGCTTGGGCTACAACCGCCTGGGCCGGAACATCCCATCGTACCGCCGGATGTTGTACCTGAAAAACTTTGAAGCTGAAGAGACTGACGCTTACCAAGCAGTGGTGCCTTTCGGCAATCCTTCCCCGAACTTTGCGGGCAACTTTTTTGCGGAGCAAACCGAAGATTTCTACACAGGGCGGGTTGACCTCGCCGTGCCTTATTTTTTGGCTGGCAAAAAAGGGACTTTCAAACTGGGCGGCATGTCTGAAATCAAAGACCGGGAGTTCGATGCCCGCTTGTTTGGCTTCATCTCCTCGTTCCAGACCCCACAGGAACTGTACTCGTTGCCGATTGACCAGATTTTTGACCCAAAAAACATCGGCGACCAAGGCTTCCGCATGAAGGAGACCACCGACCGCTCGGACAGCTACGACGCTGGCTCGACGCTGCTGGCGGGCTATGGCATGTTCGAGCAAGCGCTGACGAACCGCCTCCGCTTCATCGGCGGTGCACGGGTGGAGAGCTTCCAGCAAGAACTCAACTCGTTCAAGGTGCTGAGCACCACGCCAGTCGCACTTGATACGACCTTGGTGGACATCCTGCCGAGCGCCCATATTATTTATGCACTCAGCGACAGTACCAATATCCGGGCCTCAGTGGCCAAGACCGTTGCCCGCCCGAACTTCCGGGAACTGGCGCCGTTCTCGTTCTTCGACTTCTTCCTCTTCGCTGGTGTGGATGGCAACCCTGACCTCAAGCGCACCAAGATTCTGAACGCCGACCTGCGCTATGAGACCTACCGCAAAGGCTCGCAGTATTTTGCCGCTTCGGTTTTTTATAAAAAATTCGACAACCCCATCGAGCAGTTTTACAACAACGCCCAGGGCGCTGGCACTCGCAACTTCCAGTGGCGCAACGTGCCGAGCGCCGTTGACCTCGGCGCCGAGCTGGAGTTCCGCCTGCGGCTGAACCGGATTGCCCCGGCGTTGCGCGATGTCACTTTCTTTGGCAACCTTTCCTACATTTACTCTGACGTGGACATCAGCACGCTGGCAGGCGCACGGGAGCGTCCGCTGTTCGGCCAGTCGCCATACCTCGTGAACGGTGGCCTGAACTACGACAACCGCACCCACGGCTTCAGCGCAACGGCCCTCGTGAACCGTATCGGACGCCGCATCTGGGTGGTGGGTCAAGACCAGTACCTGCACACTTGGGAAAATCCCCGCACCGTGCTGGACGTGCAGTTGACGAAGCGCATCGGTGATTTCGGGGAACTGAAACTGACGGTGGGCGACCTCCTGAACCAAGAATCCGTTTTCTACCAAGACCAGGACGACAACGGCAGGTACAACGACGACAAAGACACGAAGATAGTTGGCCAAAAATTCGGGACGAATGTCACGTTGGGCTTCAGCTACAACTTCGGAAGGAATTAAGAAAACGCTTTTGTGAAATTAAGCTCGTGCAGCACCGGGAGACTGGTGCTGCATTTTTTTTGTAAAAAACTGAAAATCAACCGTTTAGCAAACCCTGTCCACCTTCCGTCAATTGGTTGATGTTCGCAATGGCCCGCGTATTCACGAGGATGTCCATTTGCTCCCGAGCCGTTTTGTTGAGGATTTCGAGGCGCTGTTCCTTGGGGCTGTCCCATTCGAGCAGCTTGGCGTTGAGCGACTGGAGGTTGGAAAGTACGAGCAATTGCTCGGTGGAGGCGTGATCGCGAAGGTTCCCGGAGAGTTCAGGGTTGGCGGCCTTCCATTCACGGGAAGTCATGCCGAAAAGGGAGAGGTTGAGCAGGTCGGCCTCGCTGGCTTGGGCGTAGGCTTCGCGGCGGGTATTCCAGTCAATGATGGGCACGAGGTGCTCCCGTACGGCTTCGGTGTGTATATGCCAGTTGGCTTTGGCTATCTGCCGCTTGAGGTTCCAGTCGAGGCCGAGGCGGGTGGATTCGTCGGTTTTTAGGCGTTGGAATTCTTTGATGAGGTGAAGCTGGAAAGTTGGACTAAGCCAGTAGCAAAATTGAAGTGCGATGTCCTTGTGTGCGTAAGTTCCGCTTCCATACCTCCCTGCTTTCGCATAAATACCTATCGCATGGGTGTCGTTGGCCCATCTTTTTACGGAAAGAATAAAGGTGTTTAGCCCAGCTTCATTTTTAATTCTATCGAATTCGATAGAATTAAAATCTGGGTTGTAGAGCTGCTCCCAAACACCGAGAAATTCAATTGTATTTCTATTCCGCATCCAGTTGATTACCAATGAATTGGCATTTTCGGAATTAAATTTTACAGCGATATCGGTCAGTGAAAAAAAATCGTCTTTCCCTTTTTCAAGGTAGGTAATTTCAACTCCTTGTACCGTGATTGTCTTTTTTGCCATAGTAATTGATATAGCCTTGTCAAACCAATAGTTTTAATTCTATCGAATTCGATAGAATTAAAAACCCTGTTGCTACATTGAATAGATAGCTTAAAATATTGGGTTTAATTTGGTGGAATTCCACCAAATTAAACCAATCCCTTCGATTTCGAAGGGATTAAAACATCCCAATCTGTTCCATTTGGGACAGATTAAACGCCTCGATTATCCCATCGAGTCCGCCAGAATCAAACCGCACAAATCTCCACCCCCTTCCGCAGCGCCGCCATTTTATCAGCGCCCTTTGGGATGAACTCCTGTGCCACATAGCCCTTGAACCCAGTATCCGCAATGGCCCGCATGATGGCGGGGTAGTAGAGTTCCTGCGTCTCGTCAATCTCGTTGCGGCCCGGCACCCCGGCGGTGTGGTAGTGGCCGATGTGTTCGTGGTGCTTTTTGATGGTGGCGATCACGTCACCCTCCATGATCTGCATGTGGTAGATGTCGTAGAGCAGCTTGAAATTGGGTGATCCGACTTTCTCCACCAACTCCACGCCCCACGGGGTGTGGTCGCACTGGTAGTCGGGGTGGTTCACCTTGCTGTTCAGCAGTTCCATAACCACCTGCACGCCAAGCTTTTCGGCATACTTGGCCAGTGGCTCTAGGCCTTTTGCACAAAAATCAATGCCTAACTTGTCATCCAGTCCCTTGCGGTTACCGGAGAAAACGATGATGGTTGGGATGCCAGCATCGGCGGCCTTTTTCGCTAAATCGAAATAGCGCTCGTTCAACATTGAGTGCAGGCCGGGCTGGTTGTAGCCCTCGCTCAAGCTTTGGTTCGGGTGGGAACCCAAGGCACAGGTGAGGCCATGTTTTTTCAAAATCGGCCACTCGTCCGGGGTGGTCAACTCGATGGAAGTGATGCCCATCGGCTTCACTTGTTCGCAGAGTTCTTCCAGTTTGAAGTCGTTGAAGCACCATCGGCAGACGCTGTTTCCGTGCTGGCCGATGGTTGGCGGTGGAGGGTTGACGGCGGTGGTGGCTTTCATCCTCGGGAGGGCAAGTGCGGTGGCAGTGCCAAGTGCGATGTTTTTCATGGCGGTGCGGCGAGTGGTTGATTTTGTCATGATTGAAATGTTTTGCTCAAAAGTAGAATCCGCGATCCGCAATCCCAAATCTGCCATCAAATCACCATTCCGACATCACAAAAATACTCGGCGTAGCCCCAGCAGCCAGCCGGTTCAGCTTCCTCAAATTGTAGCTCGTCTGCGGCTGGTCAAGGGCGGGGGTTTCCAGCAGGTAGTCCTTGTCGAGCGGGATGTCGCGACCAGAGAAATTGTAGATGGCGAGGCCGAGCTTGCCGTGGTTGCGGCGTTTTTTCCACTTCCAGGTAGCGCTGAGGTCGAGGCGGACACTGCCGGGCAGGCGGTTCGTGTTCAGTTTGTCAAACCGGAGGGTGTAGGTGAGCGAGTCGGCGGTGCAGTCAGGGCAGGGCACTTGCACCACGCTGGGGGTGGAGTAGGGTGAGCCGCTGCGGATGCTCCAATTGGCGGCGAATTCCCATTTTTTCCAGGAAAAAGTGTTGACCCAATTGATGCGGTGGCGCACATCGTGGCGGGCAGCAAATGGCCGGCCATCGTTCAGTTCCGGGAAGCGCATTTCCACTTTTCCGAGCGAGTAGGCGAACCAGGTGCTGAACCGGTGCCAGCGTTTGCGCAGCAAAAAATCAAAACCGGTCGCTGTACTTTCCCCGTCGAAATTGAAGCCGCGCTCCAAACTGTTCTCCAGCCGCAGGTTTTGGGAGGTCAGGTTGCGGTTTTGTTTTCGGTAAAATTCCATGTCGAGCAGCATGGTCTTGTCTTCGAGGCTCATACCGAGGCTCGTCTGCCAAAGCTCCTGCGCCGGGATGTCGGCGTTGGCAATCGCCCAGAGCGGTTCGCCCACGCCGAGGTCGCCGAAGTCAATGATTTGGAAAACGAACTGCCAGTAGCGCCCGACACCACCTTTCAGCCGTAAGCTGCCGAAATCCTCATTTTTACCGAAGGGAAACCAATTGAAACTGAACCTCGGCTCGGAGTAAACCAGGCCCCTAGCGGGGAAACTGTTTTCCCGAAGGCCAAACGTGAGGTCAAGTTTTTCGGTGGCTTGGTAGCCAAATTCGGCGAAAAAAGTGTGAAGCCCCGTGCGGACCGTGTCGTTGGTAAGTAGGCTGGCTTCCAGCTTCACGGCGTTGGTGTCACGGAAAACAAGCGCTGCCTCCTGCGTCTTGAATTGGTACCCGAACGAGAGCCGATGGCGCTCTGACAATTGCCAATCGTGGTGCAGGTTCAGGTCGAACTCGTTCATCGTGTTGGTAGTCGTGTAGCGGTAGATGAACGGCCGATCGCGCTCCTTTTCGTTCCATTGGAAGCGGTAATCGTTTTTGTAAAAACTAAAAGCTGCGTTGTATTTTATCTTAAAATTTGGCGACCAATTGGCGCTGTGCTGCCAGCTTGTACCAAAATTATTCGCAGCGATCACATCGCTCGTGGCGGAAAAATAAGTGCTGTCGTCGTAGCCAAAATTGTAGTCGAGGCGGTCGCCGGTGGAGTAGATGCTGATTGCGTTTTCCCGCGTGGGGCGGCCCTTCCAGCGCAGTTTTAGGTTGGCGTCGCCAAAATTGATGAGGGGGTTCCAGGTGATGAACTTGTCATTCCCAAAAGCCTCTTCCTGAAAAGCGACCCTGCCGTTTTGGAAAATTTGATTGAAAAAATTCTTGTAGGCCGTGCTTTGCAGCCCGTCAATATAGCTGCGGCGAAAGGCAAAAAGCAGCGACATGCGCTCCTTTTTCAGCGGCACGTCCACGTACCCTTGCAGGCTGAGGAGGTTCATGCCGATGCCCCAGTGGGTCTTCGAGGGGTAGCCCTGCTTAGATGTGATGTCAATGACGCTGGAGTTCCGACTGCCATATTCTGCGCCAAAATTGCCACGCCACACGCTCACATCGTCCACGATGAAAGGGTTGAAAGCATCGTACAGCCCGAAGAAATGGCCAGTGTGAAAGATGGGGATGCCATCGAGTTGGATGAGGTTTTGGTCGGGGGTGCCGCCGCGGACGTTGAGGCGGGAGCCGCTCTCATCCGCTGCACTGATGCCGGGTAGCAGTTGTAGGCTTCGCAAAACATCGGGTTCGCCCCAACCGGGCAGGGTGGGCATTTTTTCTTTGTCAAATTCAAATCCGCCAATGCCGTCGGCCAGCTTGATCATGTCCGTGGCGAAGTCGCGGATGAGTACGTCGGGCATGGTGAGCGCTTCCCCACGCAGGCGGTAATCTTGGCAGCTTTTTACCAAAAGTGGCCGGACGAGATGCGCTTGCGATTTGTAGCCTAAAAAGCTGATTATCAGGGAGTCATCTTTGGTGAAATCGCCTTCGAGCGCAAATTTTCCGTCGGTTTCCGTGGTGGTTCCGTGGGGCGTATTTTTGATGTAGGCGATGGCGCCGGGGAGGGGTTCGTTGGTTTCGGCGTCGAGGATGGTGCCGCAGAGACTGAAGGTTTCTGGTTTCAGAAGGGTTTCAGGTTTCAGGGTCGGAACGTCGGCCTTTTTTATCAGAACGTATTGATTGTCAATGATTTCGAAGCCGACGCCTGTGCCGCTGAGGCTGCGCTGCATGGCGTCTTTCAGGGGCAGGTTGTTGAACTTGGCAGTGATTTTTATGCCTTGGATGGCCTCGTCGTCGAAGGAGAAGGAGAGTGGGTAGTTTTTTTCAAAAAAATCAAGTGCGGCACGCAGGTCGGTGTTTTTGAAATTGGCGGAGAGGGTGGGCTGCTGGGCACTGGCTTCGCCAATTCCAATCACCAAAAAAAGGAGTATCCAGCACCATTTGTGGCTATTTTTTGGCATAAAAAACTGGTGGGACTTTTGGAAAATTATCAGTGGACGAACACTGTGTCGCCGCGCACTTCACAGTTCAGTTTCATCGGGTCGCAGACCATTTTCACTGCTTTTTTCAGGTCATTGTTGACAAATTTGCCGCTGAACGTCCGCTCGCCGAGGCTGTCGGCCAGCACCTTCACGCCGTACTGCCGCTCCATTTCCCCGAAAACCCGCTCCAATGACGCACTGCGGAACGTGCTCTCACCCTTGAACCATTTTGGGTAAAAACTCACGCCTTCCCGCTTTTGCATCTTGCCACGTAGTATGGCTACCTGTTCGCCCGCCTTTAGCAGCACCCGTTCCGTGGCCTCGTGATTGGTGACCTGTACTTTACCTTCTGAACATTTGACTTCCAGCTCTTCGCCGCGAGCGTACACGTTGAAGATGGTGCCGACCACCTGAACGCTGCCTTGGTCGGTGGTTATGGTGAAGGTTTTTCCTTTTTTTGCTTTGAAAAATGCTTCGCCGTCGAGGGCTACCTTGCGCCCATCTTGCCAATCGGCAGCAGCGAAGCCGAGTTTCGACATGGCGTTCAGAGTCACCACCGAGCCATCGGGCAGCTTGACTTCCTTGTTTTCTCCCACTTTGGTCTGGTAGGCTGTATCCGTGAAGCTGAAATTGTCTTCCCGAGTGAACCACCAAATGCCCACCACGCCGAGGAGAACGGCAGCGGCAACGGCAAGCCATTTACGATTGACGATTTGGGATTTACGATTTACGATGGTCGGAACTGCACTTGGCTGGGGGATTTCGATGATTTTAGCTTCAGGCTTTGGGGCAATTGCTGGGGTTTGAGTTGACGACTCTTGCTTAACTTCCGGCACCTGACTGCCAACTGCCAACTGCCGAACTGCCAACTCCCCCGACAATTTCTGCCAAGCGAGGGTAGGGGAGTACTCGTCCATTTCCATGCCTTCGAGGGCGTGGAGCATCTCGACATAATCGGGGTAGCCTTCGAGGTTGCGAAGCGCCTCAAGGTCCTCCGGCGAAAGTTCGCCAGCCAGCCAGCGGGCGAGCAAAGTGTCGTCGCTGCTGGGTTGATTATCGTCGTCGTGATGGTTATTTTCCATGTTGCTTTTTCTCTTTTTGTTAAACGATTGAGGACCACCTTACCCTACTGCCTTCAATCGTAAATCGCTAAATCGTAATTCGTAAATCCCTTCAGATTCCTTTCAAAATCTGCCGCAGCTCCAACAGCGCCAAGTGCATCCGCTTTTCCACGGCCTTCACGGAGAGGTCGAGGTAGGCGGCAATTTCGGCGTATTTCATCTTGTCCATGCGGTTCATCAGGAAGACAACCCGCTGGTTATCAGGTAGTTGGGCGATGGCCTTTTCGAGGCGGTCTTGCAGTTCCTTGGTTTCGAGGTCGAAATGGGGGTTCTCGTCGTTGCTGGCCTCCTCGGTCGGGGCTTGCCGCTGAAAGCGGAGGACGACCTGCTCGTGCTTTTTTTCATCCAAAAAAAGATTGCCAGCCACGGCGAAGAGGTAGCCTTTTGCCTTCTCGAACGGTACTTTCGCACAGTCTCGCCAAAGGCGCAGGAATGCTTCTTGGGCGAGGTCGTCGGCCTCGGTGGCGTTGGCGCCTTTGTAGCAAAGGAAGTTGCGAACATGGCGGGCATGTGCGTAAAAGAGTTCCCGATAGGTAGGCTCGTTGCAGATGTTTTTTTGCGGGAGTGAATCCATGGGGGCAAAGGTACGATTGTGCCGGAATTTGCAAGTTATTGGCATTTCGTTCCGCTTTTTTTCACAAATTTTGCCTTCGTAAAAAATCGTGGTAGGGTTTTTTCTGTTAAAGGCGTTTTCTACCTAAACCTTTGTTAAAACCACCACATCGGATTAGTTTTAGGGCTAATTCTTGCTCACAGCCAAAATCTGACATTTCACCAAAAACATAATAGCAACATGACTGTAAATACGTTGAACCGAAGGTCATTTTTTCAAAAATTGCGAAGCAACACCGAAGAAAAGAAGGTACTTGATGCAGCAGTTTTTGGTCAAAAAATGAATCCGTTTGCCCCAATTTCTGACCAAGAACTTCCGCTGGTGCCACCACCCACCACGGTCTTCACCCTCAGCGGTGGACTGGAACCGTACACGGGCCCTTGGAACTACGAGCAGGCGGCGCACCTGCTCCGCCGGGCGGGTTTTGGTTTGAAAAAAAGCGACGTTGACCTACTTGTGGGGATGACGATGGAACAAGCGGTGAACTATATGTTAAACTTCGCCCAACCTGCCGCTGACGATGTGCCGCTCAACAATTACTACTTCCCCGGCAACGGCCAAGACCCTGCCGACGGGTACCTGGACCCGAATGTGCCCCTCGGCGATACATGGGTCAATGCCGACTACGACAATGCCGCAGAGGGCTATCGTACGGAGAGCTTCCGGGGCTGGTGGTTCGAGCAGATGCTGAAGGACGACGCCAGCGCTCGGGAGAAAATGACGCTGTTTTGGCACAACCATTTTGCTACGCAAACGGAGTCGGTTTTCTATGGAAAAGTCTGCTATCAACACAACAAATTGCTGCGGGAGCATTGCCTCGGCAATTTCAAAACGATGACGAAGGAGGTGACCAAAAACGTGATGATGCTGTTCTACCTCAACGGCTACCTGAATAACAAGGATGCCCCGGACGAGAATTACGCAAGGGAACTGCAAGAACTTTTCACCATCGGAAAGGACAACCCCGACCATTACACCGAAGAGGACGTGGTACAGGCGGCGAGGGTGCTCACGGGCTGGACGATTGACAGCTACCTTACGGACATCCACACGATTTTTTACAGCCTCAACCACGATACGGGCGACAAGCAGTTCAGCGCTTTTTACAACAACACCGTGATACAAGGCCAGAGCGGCACAACGGCGGGCGATGCGGAACTGGATGCAATGCTGGACATGATTTTCGAGAAAAACGAAGTAGCCGAATACCTCTGCCGGAAGTTCTACCGCTGGTTTGTTTACTACCATATTGATGCCACAGCGGAAGCGAACGTGATTCAGCCGTTGGCGCAAATGTTCCGCAGCAACGGCTACGAAATCAAGCCCGTCATCGAGACGCTGCTGAAAAGCACCCATTTTTTCGATGCGGTGAACAAAGGCTGCTACATCCGTACGCCTGTGGACATCGTACTTGGTTCCATGCGTAGCTTCAACATGAGCATCCCTTCGGAAACCCCTTGGGATGACCTCGTTATGAAATACATCCTTCGCAATTTCATGGAATCCATGCAGATGCTGCCCGGCGATCCACCGAACGTGGCAGGCTGGCAAGCCTACCGCCAATCGCCACAGTTCTACCGGATGTGGATAAACAGCAGCACGAGCCGCAACCGCAATTTTTATGTGCTGGCCATGTTTTCTGGGAATTTGGCGACGAGCCAAACCAACATCTTGGCGTTTGACCCGATGGGCTTCGCCAGCCAGTTCAGCGACCCCGGCGACCCGAACTTGCTGGTTGATGAAGCGTTGAAATTGCTGCTGCCACAGCCTGTTTCTGTTGTTAAAAAAACGCTCCTAAAGTCCATCCTGCTGTCGGGTTTGCCGAGTGACAGCTATTGGACGGTTGCGTGGTTCGATTACGTCAACAGCCCTGACGACCCCATGTCGGTGGCCGTGGTGAGAACCCGCCTGACCAATATGCTGGGCTATGTCATGCTGTTGCCAGAATACCAGCTCGCTTAAATGAATGATGGATGAAGGATGGTACGAAAACTGCTTCCATCCGCTGACCATTTATCATTCCTAATTTCTCATTTATCATTCATTTAGATATTATGAAAAGAAGAAACTTCCTTCGTACGGCAGGTGTCACCGCAGCGCTCACGCCGTTTTGCCATAATGGTTTTGCCATCAATCCACTGTCGAAAAACAATATGTTCGGCAATTTGGGCGCAGCCGCAAACCTCAGCGGAAAGGTCATGGTTTTCATCGAACTGAGCGGTGGCAACGATGGCTTGAACACCCTCATTCCACTCGACCAGTACAGCAATCTGTTCTTGCACCGGGGCGGCGTTTTGATTCCCGAAAGCAAGGTGCTCAACCTGAACGGCGTGGATGCCACGGGCCTGCACCCCAGCATGACGGGCCTAAAGGAAATGTACGACGATGGCCTCGTCAGCATCGTGCAAAACGTGGGCTACCCAGAGCAGGACTACTCGCACTTCCGTTCCATGGACATCTGGCAATCTGGCAGTGACAGCGGTGAGTTTTTGGATACTGGTTGGTTGGGCCGGGCCTTGGAGAGCGAGTACCCGACCTTTCCCGAAGGATACCCGAATGCCGACGAACCTGACCCGTTTGCCATCCAAGTAGGAGGGTTTCAGCCGTTGTTGTTCATGGGAAGCTCGTTCCCGATGGGGATGGTAGTGCCGGGAAATACGGACGATTTGGATTCAAATTACCTCACTGACCTTGTGGAGCCGGCTCCTGCCTCGCCCTACGGCGATGAACTGGAGTACATCCGGCTGGTGTATGGGAAGTCGCAGGAGTATTTTGATGTGATAAAAAATGCGGTGGAGGCGCAGCCCAGCAATTTGTCGAATTTGTACCCTTCTGGCAATTATTTGGCAGACCAGTTGCGCATTGTGGCAAGGCTGATCGGTGGCGGTTTGACGACTCCGGTTTATGTTGTTTCCATCGGCGGTTTCGACACACACAGTGAGCAAGTGGATCCCGCTGCTCACGATGAAGGCGGCCATGCCAATTTGCTTGGAATGGTTTCTTCCGCTATCTACGCCTTCCAAGACGACCTTCGGCTAATGGGCAAGGACGACAACGTGGCGGGCATGACCTACTCGGAATTCGGGCGTACCATTGCCTCGAATTTCAGCGCAGGTACCGACCACGGAGCGGCTGCGCCCTTGTTTGTCTTCGGAAAAGGCGTGAACCCTGGCATCATCGGGGAGAATGCGCAGATTCCATCGAACCTCGACCAAAGTGCTGACGTGCCAATGGCGCACGACTTTCGGCAGGTGTATGCCAGCGTGTTGCAGGACTGGTTCGGCCTGACGAACTTGCAGGACATCCTGTTCCAGGATTTTGACATTCTGCCCATTTTCAAGGGCGCTTCGCAAACTAAAGCGCAAAATAACCGGGACCGCTTCGAGGTGAGTAACTATCCTAACCCGGTCAGGAGTTCGACTACCATCACGTTCACCAGTTTTTCCAACGCCAATGTGGTCATCAATTTGATGGACTCGCAAGGCAGGTTCATTTTGAAAATAGCTGAAGGCAGCTACCCGACAGGCGTGCACCGGGTTCGCTTCGACCGCTCGAACTTGCCGAGTGGCACTTATTTTTATCAAGTAAGGCTGAATGGGATTGGGGTGACGAAGAAGATGTTGGTGTTTTAGAAGGCAATCCAAACTTTAAAATAAACAAGGCGTGGCACCGATACGGTTGCTACGCCTTTCTTATTTCCGGGGCATAAAAAAACCAGCACCTTGGGAAGTGCTGGCTATCTTTTTGTATTTGTGTTTATTGCTTGTCGAAAAAAAAATCTGGCGGTATAAAGTCTGATGCTTACCCTATCCGCCAGATACAATTAAGTAGAATTTTAGAAGTAGATTCAATTTGAATCTACTTGTCTATTTGTTATTTGTTTGAGCTTTAAAGAGAAGTGGTTAATATTTCTTCCCTCCAGCTGTAATTTATTATCTGTTTTAATCAAAAAGTTTTTTGTGCTACTTGTTTAACGATACAAATGTAGGTGCGCATCAGGGGTAGGGCAAGTCCAAAAGAGTTTGCAGTGTTCCGTAAAAGTCTAGGTAATATTTATTTTAGTCTTTCTAAAATAAGATTGTAATTGATTGAAAATCAAGTAGATATAATATTAATTACCTTGTTTACCTTGTTCCAGAATTTTGCCTATTTTTGTTCCTACACTAATAGGTAAAGCCAAGAATCCATGTTAGAATTCAAAGTCATCCGATTGGTTCAAGCGCTTTTGAGCAAAGAGCTTTCCGCTGTAGAGCGGTACCTTTCTTCTTCGCATGTCACATCTACCCAAGAATGTGTGCAGCTGTTTGTCCAGATTTGCAAGTTTTACCCAGCGTTGGACAGCCCGAAACTGACCAAGGAACGTCTATTTGCCAAACTCTTTGGCAAGCAGCCTTACAACGACGGCAAAATGCGCAAGCTGATGACACAGCTCACCCAAGCCATCGAGCAGTACTTGATGGAGGCTGAACTCAAGAAGTCTGACGAATTGCAGGCAAAACTGCTGGCCCAAGCACTGAGTGAGCGGAACAATTACAAGCTTTTTTCGGAGGTGGTGATTACACGGCTAAAAGTGCTGGAGAATGGGGTAGGTAGGGGGCGGGATTATTTTAGGGAGAGTTTTGAGTTGTCGGAGATGCTTTATTTTCATCCGGGGTCGGTGAAGCTGACGAAGAAATACGAATTCCTCAAACGTGCAGTTGACGATTTTGAGCGATATTTTACTTTGGTGATGCTTCAAAATGAGGCAAATAATGTGGTGATAACTCGGGTAGAAGCTGCTGCTAAGTTAAATAGCGACTATATTGGTTTCGTTATGAAAATGGCTCAACTGCCATCATTTGGAAGTAGCAAAGCAATAGAACTATTTCATCAGCTTGTTTTATTGTTGAAAGGGGAAGCTGCTGAAGACCTTGCTATGTTGAGGTCGGCGGCATTTGATACTTTCTCCCAAATGAGCCAATTCGAAATAGATTTTACTACCAATCTACTTAGGAATTACGCTATTCCCTATGCAAATAAAGGTTCTATGGAACATACACGGTTTGTATTTGACCTTTACAGATTGGAACTTGAACGCGGTTTTTTTGCTAATATTATTAGTGCGGGCGCTTTTATCAATATTGTTTCAGTAGCTTTGGCAATAGATGAAATTACTTGGGTCAAAAATTTCCTTCAATCCTTCGACCATTGCTTACCTCAGCACGAAAAGGAAAATACATTAAACTATTGTTGGGGTATATGGCACTATCGTAAAGGAATGCTAAACAATGAAGTTGAAGAATTTTATAATGCTATCCAAAGCTTGAATTTAATTCCAACAAGGGCAGGGGCAGTTTATGAGCTTAGGGTTCGATCAACCTTGCTAAGGATACAGTTTGAATTGTTTGAAAGTAATAAAGAGACGCTTGATGAACTTTTGAATCAAGTAAGAAACTTTGAAAGACATCTTCGGGGAAATATTTTATACTCTGAGCAAACTAGAAATGGGTATATTTTTTTCTTAAGATTTTTCAAACTACTAACTAGGATGTGGGTTTCTTTTGGAATTAAACATGCTTCCAAAGAAAAGCTAATGAAAAAATTGGAACAAGATGAGATATATGTTCCATTAAGACCTTGGCTATATGAAAAAGCCAAGAAATTAGTTAATAGAAACTAATTTCTTGGCTTCGTACATCTATGATTACATTGCTATTTTAAAACTACAAAACAATTTGATCTACATCTCCAATAAACCCAGAACTCCCCCCACTACAATCCACCTTAAAAAAGAACTTGTAAGTACCGGGCTGCAAATTTCCGAAAGTGAAAATTGAATTACCAGTGTGAAACTCCGGGCTTGTATATCCATCCGATATTCTGACATACTTTACCGTATAGATTTTTGAGGAGCAGTCACAATCGTCCCAATCAAAAGTGACAGCATTGGAAGATTGGGACACAACATGCAAGTTGGTTAGGTCAGGAGTCGTGGTCTCAGCATTTTTGAAAGAACTGAAGCCAAATAAAACTACAAACGTGAAAAGGAGTGAATGAAAATACTTTTTCATGATAAAATAAATGCTTTCCCGAAAGCTTTGCCTTCGGCTTTGTTAGTGAATGATATACCAGTCCCACCCCAGTACAAGACGCATCCCGCACTGAGCCATGAGATTGATGGCTGATTTAATTACTTGCTCGAAATGAATGCTTCCAAAGCAACCCGAAGGTTTTTCTGGCTTGACATTTTTACCTACAACATCCCAAGAAACAAGGAGCGAATACCCAAAGCGGCCATGCTTGGCATAGAAGCAGCCAGCATTTCTTCAAATGCTTGAATCTCAGAAGTTCGGGAAGTTTGTGGGTTTACTTTGCTCGAATTGGTTTGATGCTCACACTAAGTGCCGAGCTGGGGTGTTCAAAGTTCACAATGAGTTTACAGGCTGGATTTTATAGTGAAATGAATAAGGCCTTTTTCAAGCTGCCTGTTGGGAAGTAGGTCAGGCAGCTGCTAAGTTTGAATTGCACTACAAAAATCAGTCTAAAATCAGTTACTAGGCAACTAATAATATATTATTTTGTGACATTCAAACTTGATTTTTTCTATCTAAATTTTTGATATAATCAATTATTTATTTTAAAAATTTCCTACTTGGGCATTCCCATCCTTGCAACGAATAGAAAGTTCTATTTTCCACACATTACAAAAAATTAAAATTAGTTGGCAAGCTTTTTGTATTTTATAAAAGTCTAATGTGTTTTGAATGCCTCAATTTTTTGCAAGCTGGTTTTGCTGCCGGAATTTGAAGCATCCCTCCAACCGATTTTAGTTTCTACATACTGCGAGAAAATGCTACACAGCACACTTGTTCGATGCAATTAGTTGGTTATCAATTGATTGTGTGAAGTAGGGAACAGGTTTGTCAAGAAAACAAATTTTAATCCATTTGCCGTGAAACACTTCCACCTTGTTTTGGCAGTACTCGCATGCCTACCATTCAACAATTCTATTTACAGTCAATGCACCTTGGCTTGCAATGACCTTGTCAATGTTTCCCTACCGCCCGAGGGCTTCGGCGTCATCACGCCAGAGATGGTACTGGATGGAGAAGAAACTTCCTGCCCAGGCCCAAAAACAGTGACAGTTACCTCGCCAGAAGGTGAAAACCTGAACGATACTGTGACATGCGGAGAGCTGAATTTAGTGCTGAATGTCACTGTTTTTGACGTGAATTCTGGCAATTCTTGCTGGGGCACGCTCTTCATTCAAGACTATTTGCCCCCAATAATTACTTGCGCAGACCTCACAGTGACTTGTACGACCGACCTTTCACCAGATAGTATCGGCTATGCAAAGGTCTTGGACAATTGCGATGGTTCCCCGATTTTGACCTATTCCGGGCAACCAGTCATACAACCTTGCAACAGCCAGTTCAGCGCAATTTTGATGCGGACTTGGCATGCTCGCGATGCCAGCAACAACTACGCAACCCCGTGCGTGCAAAAGATTTTTGTGAAACGCCCAAGTTTTGCCGACATCGTTTTCCCCCCAAACCTCGATGGATTTCAGTCGCCGCCGCTGGCTTGCGGCAACCCCAATACTAACCCCAGCAATACTGGATTCCCAACCATTGACGGCTACCCAGTCGGGCAATATTGTAAAATGAACGTGACCTACGAGGACCTTGTCATCGGGGGCTGCGCCAACGAACAGAGCATTCTGCGCTCCTGGGTGGTACTGAATTGTTGTACCAACGAGATTTTGGAACATGACCAAATAATAAAGGTGGCCGACGATATCGGGCCAGCAATAAACTGCATTGACACCTTGATATTCAGTACCAATGGTCCAAGTTGCACAGGTACATTCTTCCTGCCGGCCATGAGCGCTACCGATAATTGCTCCGCAACGATCAATTGGCGGACGCTCACGCCATGGGCGGTTTTGAACAGCAATGGCGTCATGGTTTACAGCCTTGCCGAAGGCACATATATCGTTACTTATGAGGCCACGGACGCCTGCGGAAATGTCTCCACCTGCCAGGTGACGGTCATCGTGAAAGACAATGTTTCGCCCGTGGCGATTTGCACGGAATTCACCGTGGTGGCGCTGAGTAACCAAGGACTGGCAACGCTGGCCGCTCAGGTGCTTAATCAAGGTAGCTACGATGCCTGCTGCAATACAGTGACATTTTTGGCAAAAAGAATGGACCAACCCGCTGCGCCTTTCACACCAACCGTGCAATTCAACTGTGCAGATGTAGGCAACCCAGTCGCCATTATTTTACAAGTAACGGATTGCAAGGGAAACAAAAACACCTGCATGGTGCAGGTGGATGTCCAGGATAAAACACCGCCGACCATTGTTTGCCCACCAAATATAACCATCCCTTGCTCCACGATATTGCCGCCAGCGCTCTCACTCACGGGGTCGCCCATACTCAACGATAACTGTAGTGTTGACACTTCGTATTTTTCAGATGTAAACAATTTCAGCCTGTGCCATATCGGCACTATCATCAGAACATTCACCGTGGTGGACAATGCAGGCTACCAAACATCTTGTACCCAGATAATCAGTACGGTGGACAATACGCCCGTGCAGTTTTTCTTCCCCCCAGATACCATCGTTGGCTGCGACCGCCCATTGGATAGCCTCCTAGTTGGTGAGCCATCCGTCGTAGAAGACTGTGAGCTTTTTGCCTTGAATAAAAGCGATGAAATATTTCCAATTCCCTGCGGGTTAAAGATTTACCGCACCTATACTTTCCTGGAATGGTGCACGGGTTTTGATACTTCTTATACCCAGTTCATTAAAGTATTGGACACCAATGGGCCTGTTTGGGATGACCCCGTTGGCGCATTTGACAAAGTATTCCTTTGCGGTGGTGATGTGGTAAAACCACCTGCACCAACTGCCACGGATTATTGCTCCGGTGATTCAGTTTATGTTGTTTCAGACATAACAATACCGGGCGGCTGCCCTAACCGTTTCTCCCGTACCCTGACTTACGAAGCAATCGATACCTGCGGAAACATATCGGTGCCGTATGTGCAACATATCATGGTAAATGATACATTGCCGCCGTCCGCCGATCCACTGCCGAACATTGGGCCTTTTCCATGCTACAACTCCATCCCGGCGCCCAATATAGCTGATGTGAAAAATGAAGTTGACAATTGCATCAACCCAGTGATTGTGACTTGGGTTTCGGATTCGGGCAACCCCGGCTGCATCGGTTCGGTGGTCCGAACCTACCGATTGGCGGATGTCTGCGGCAATAGCACGTTACTCACCCAGAATATCCTCATCAACGACAACGTGCCCCCAACGGCTGACCTGCTGCCTTCGCAAAACCTTTCTTGCGCAAGCGAAATACCTGCGCCAAACGTGAATGACGTGATGAACGAATCCGACAATTGCCTTGGCCCTGTGACAGTGCAGTTTGTTTCAGACACGGGCAACCCCGGCTGTTCCGGCACTGTGATGCGGAGTTACAGCTTGACTGATAACTGTGGCAACACAGCAGTGATTACCCAAAATTTCAACATCAACGACAATACGCCACCTACCCCAACCTGGCCTGATACCATCAACCAGACCATCGTCGGGGCGGCCTGTGAAGTATTCGTAGTGGTACAGGCATCCGCCGTTGATAACTGCCCTGGAAACCCTGTGACTATCATCAATAGCTTCAACGGAAATGGTGCCAATGCCAGCGGCTTGTACCCCGTCGGTGAAACCATCGTTACCTGGACCTTCACGGATGGCTGCGGCAACGCCGTGATGCAACAGACAGTGGTGAATATTTGTGAAACGATCACGCCTACCATCACCTGCAACACCATTACCATTGATATTGACTCAAACGGAATCGCCGTACTAAACATTGACAGCTTGCTGGCCGCTGGCTTCATCGGTGGCGCTGATAATTGCTCCGATGTGACTTTTGATATAACACCAGACACCATCACCTGTGCCGACCTGACCGGAGACCCAACCATGCTCAACTATATGTTGACGGTGACCGATGGCTGCGGCAATTCTACTACCTGCAACAACGGCTCAGTCATTGTTAGCGACCCATTGAATATTTGTTTCATGGACGACACGCTTGTGGTTAGTGGCCTGATTTTCAACGAATACCACATGCCACTGATTGGGGTGGACGTTCAACTCATTGATGTTGGTGGCATGAGCCATGCTTTTACCCAAGACCTTGGTTTGTTTTTGTTCCAAAATGTGCCTTCGGGAATGAGCTGCAAGCTGCAACCCGTGAAAAGCGGCGGCCTTCTGAATGGCGTCACCACCTTTGACCTCGTGCTTTTGAGCAACCATATCCTCGGCTCACAGCCACTGGATTCGCCCTACAAACTGATAGCGGCGGATGTGAACAATTCCGGCACCATTTCCACTTTTGATATTGTATCGCTGCGCAAGGCTATCCTGCACATGACCGATTCGTTCCCGAACAACAGCTCGTGGCGCTTCATCGAGGCGGGCTACCAGTTTCCAAATCCGGCCAACCCATTTGCGGAGCCGCTGCCCGAAAGCACTTGGCTCAACAACATGCACCAAGACATGTCTGGCCGCAATTTTATAGCGATAAAAATTGGCGACCTGAACAACAACGCCGTGCTTAATATCCAAGATGACGAGGTCGAGGAGCGCAACCAAGCGGGCGAGTTCAACCTCACCGTGCCCAACTGGAAACTGGATGCTGGCAAAGAAGTACGCATCCCCGTCACAGCGGGCGAAGCTGCCGACTTGGTGGCCCTGCAAGGCACCATCGAATTTGACCCCACGAAGATGTCCTTCATCGGTGCTATGCCCGTTGAGTTGGAGGGCCTCGGTGCCGAGAACTTCGGCGAACCTGCCACGGGCAGTCTGACCATGAGTTGGCACAATGCCAGTGGGCAATCGTTCGAAGCTGGCAGCACGCTGTTTTACCTGCAATTCCTGATGTATGAAAATGCCTCCGTAAACGGGGCGATAGCAATGAATTCCACAATTACGCCAGCCATTGCGTACAAAAATGGCGGTATTCCCTTGAACGTTCGCTGGCGCATCCACGAGGCACCACAAATGCCCGTGGATGCTGCCCCGCTTTTTTCGCTGGGGCAAAACCGACCGAACCCCTTCAACGAGGAGACCCGTATCGAATTTATGCTAAAGGAAAAAATGCCCGTTACCCTTGAAATGATAGACCTGAGCGGCCGAAAGACCCTGCTACTGCAAGGCACCGAAGATGCCGGATGGCACGAAGTGGTACTGGACAAATCCATGATGGGTGGCCCTGGCGTGTACATCTACCAGCTCACCACGCCAAGCGGCACGGAGCGGAGGAAGATGGTTTTTCAGTAATTGAGAATTGAAAATTAGTGAGGCGAGTGCCCCCAATTATCAATTCTCAATTTTTAAGAAACGCCTTCAACCGTGCCTCCTTCATCAAGTAGGCTCCGGCGGGGGAAGTATTGCGAAGGAAATCTCTGCGGTTTGACATTTTGCAATAGTTAGGAACTGCGAGCCATGAGTTTCGAGATGGCCAAAAATTGCGAAACCCCTCGCATGGGCAAGGGGTTTCGGTTTTCCGCACCGAAAATCTTTTCAGGTGCCAGTGATTGAATTTCGAAACAAGTAACTGCTCATTCCAAATACCCGCTCTTCACCCAGCAGTCAATCTTGTTGATGGTCGAAGCGCTGAGTTGTGGCAAGTTTTCAGGCATGGGCTTGCAGCCGCTGCCGTGGTGGATGGAACAGAGGACTGCTTTGTTTTGAAACTCAGTTTTTGACTTGCCATAGGTGGAGAGGTCAACCCCTTCGACGGCGGAAAAAGCATTGTGACAGCCAGCTGTGGCACAGCTGGCGTCGAGGATGTCCTTGATGCTGTTCGTGTAGGTATTGTCCGCAGCGACGATGGCCGAGCAGTCGGCATTAGCCGTGTAATCGGTGCTGTTGCTGTCTTTTTTGCAAGCGGCAACGACAAACAAGGTGCCGAGAGAAAGGAACAAGAAAGCAAAAAATGTCTTACGCATAAGAATGTGATTTTTTTATTGGATGGTAAAATTTCGCCCAAAATGGTTGCACGTAGCATTTTCAGGACGGGCAAAATTAAGAACTTACAGGAAGCTGCCAAATGATGATTTTTTTCAACACGAAGCAGCATTTCCCATTGCCAAACGTATTAGAGTTCTTGATTGACCCAGAAAATTTCAACTTGACCAAACCAAATTCATATTCTCCACCTTAATCATACAAACCCGGCTGCCGCTTTCAGGGATACCCATTCGGGGAATGTCTGTGGCAAAGCCAAAAATCCGTTTATATGTTTACGAATTCCGCTAAAAAAACCTTCACCCTGCTTTGCACATTGATGCTTGCGCTTGTTTTTGTGGGTACTTCTTGTAAAAAAGATGAGGAGAAGACTTCCAAGGATTACCTCGCTGCGCATGACTGGAAATTGACTTCTGTTAAATTAGGAAATGATGAAATCTTAGAATTGTGCGATCAAGACAATGTTATTAACTTCCATAAAGATGGCGAGTACCATGAAGATGCTGGTGCACAAAAATGTAACCCAACCGATTCTCAGGAGATTATGGGGACTTGGTCTATTTCCTCAACTACTACTCCAGAGACGCTTACTGTTAATTATACCGACCAAACAGTTGAATACAAGTATGAGTACAGATTGGTATCCATTGACGATGAGAAGGCAGAACTTAGTATTACGATTCCGGGGTTTGGGACTATAGTTTCAATCTTGGAGAAGAAATAGCTTATTCTAGCTCACAAAATCAAAAACCCGCTGGAACGCCATCCAGCGGGTTTTCTTTTGCCCAAAAGCAGCCAAATGCCCCGACTGTGCTTCTGTGTCTCTTTTTTACGCAATTGAAGACGAAACAGTGCGTTTATGGAGGGATTTTTCACTAAAATTGCGACCATGAAAACCACTACCCTATACTTCGCCTTCTTTCTTATTTGCGCCAGCGCAAATGCCCAAACGGACTACAGCCGGGCCGATTCCTTTGCCATCAATTTTAGAGAACCTTATTTGGATGCCGCCGACCTTGCCAAAAGATTGGTCGCCCCTTTTGAGACGGAAGTGGAGCGCACGAGGGTGCTATTTACCTGGATAGCCAACAATATCAACTACGATTGCAAGAAATTCAAGAACCCGCCCAACCACAGCGTGAGTGCGCAGTCCAAGGAAGAACTGGTGCGGAAACGGCAGGAAATGGAGGCCAAGGAACTCGCCAAGAGCTTTAAGGCCAAGCGGGGCGTCTGTTCCGATTACAGCAATATCTTCAAGGCCATGTGCGATGCCGTCGGCTTGGAATGCGAGGTAGTGGTGGGGGATGCCCGTGACTTTCACCGGCCCTACCGCAACAACCAGAACAATTCCCACGCCTGGAACGCCGTGAAGCTAGACGGCCAATGGCAGCTCTTCGATGTCACTTGGGCGGCGGGCTACGTGAACCCCGAAATGACGAAATTCACCCGGCGCTTTTTCCCCGGTTTTTTTAGGACCGACCCGGCCTGGTTCATCCAGAGCCACTTCCCCGATGACGAAAAATGGCAGTTGCTGGAGCAGCCCATCACCAAAAAGCAGTTCCCTGACCAGCCGCTCATCAATTTCGGGCAGCAGGATTACCCGCTCTTGGATTTTTCCATCGCTCCGCAAAAATCGGCGGACGGCAAGGGCTATGAACTCCGCTTTAAATTCGCCACCGCCCCGAAAGCCTTTTCCATGACCACCACCAACGCCCGCCCCCTGAGTTTTGATACCCGGCAAGAGGACGGCTGGGTGGTGCTCAGTTTCACGCAGAAGCCAAGAGAAATCACCGTCTTTGCTGGGGATTCGCAGCGGCAGCGCATGGGGTGGCTGGGGAGGTACGAGTTGAAGTGAGGTTATGAGGGTTTAAGGTTTTGGGTTTACTGGCGTGAAACTTCGTTTTCTGGTTTCAGGGAGGGGCAGGAAGTTTGCATCCTGCTGTGCGGCACCCCGAACTTGGGGCGGGGTAATGGTCGCAGGCCACCACTGCGTCAAGTAAATCCCATTTAATGTTCCATCGGATATAAGATACCGCTCCGATGGAACGCTTGCACATTGCCATCACTCTTATTGCTCCACCATCGAAACAATATGGATATTCTTTGCCTCAAAATCGGGTACAGGCGCATCGGTAGGAGAAGGTTTGAGCACGGTAGTGGTTCCTTCCCTCATTTCGCCCGTAAAAATGACCAACTGCCCATCTTTTTTCAAGGATTCTGGCAGAAAATCGGAAAAAAACACCTCGCCATTGGTTTCCAGAAGGTACTGTTAGCAGCCTCGGGAGCAGACTTGTACCTTGATTTTACCACTGCCATTGTCCTGCAAGGCAGGCTTGTCGCAGGAGAAAAAGGCGAAGATTGAAACGAACAGCATTAATTTTTTCATGGCTTAAGATTTCTCCAAAAGACACCAGTTAGGAAGGAAAGTGTTGGGTGATACCCATGATTCCCTTCAAAAGCGAGGAAGCTACCCCCCCTCATTGCACTCAAAAGTCAATGACATATCCTGTTGCACATCCCTTTTTATATCAAAGCAAACAAATTTGGGATTCACACCCGAGAGCGAAAACGTATGCGTTCCGCTCGGTACATTCAGTGTAAAAACCGCAAAACCCTCCACAAATTCACCCGGCTTAATATCATATAGTTGGCCATCCACCATGGGTTGTATCTGGGCTTTGCTATACTTATATATCTTGCCATCCACCCGCACCTGCACGGTATAGCTTGTCGTATTGCCATCCTGCTTATCCTGTTGCAACAATACGCAATAGCCCAAAACAGACGTAATATTTGCCTGCACATCCACGCCCCCTTCTTTACAAAAAGTATTTCCATCGGAAAGCAACGCTTCAACATTGTGGACGCCATTTTCAACTTCTACCAGAAAGCTGGTTTTCCCCTTTGCGTCGGGCTTCTCCTCCCCATCTACTTTCAAGGTCTCAAAAGGGAGGGAGGGGGAATTAATAATCCATTCATACAAGGTCGAAGAAGGCTGGTCCACCTTGCAGGGCATCGCATTGGTTTGGTACAATAAATCGCTGCTGACAGTGACTATATCCTTGCAATACACATTGTCCATTGCCGCT